>NZ_BCNF01000174.1 GCF_001485495.1 Gordonia desulfuricans NBRC 100010
GCGGACGTCCCGGTGGCGGCGGCGGTGGCGGTCGTGGCCGCGGCGGTGCCGCAGGTGCGTTCGGTCGTCCCGGCGGTGCTCCGCGTAGGGGGCGCAAGTCGAAGCGGGCGAAGCGCGCCGAGTACGAGAGCATGCAGGCACCGGCAGTCGGCGGTGTCCGGCTGCCCCGCGGCAACGGTGAGGTCATCCGCCTCGCCCGCGGCGCCTCGCTGTCGGATTTCGCAGACAAGATCGGCGCCAACCCGGCATCGCTGGTGCAGGCCCTGTTCAACCTCGGCGAGATGGTCACGGCGACCGAGTCGGTCAACGACGAGACGCTGGAGCTGCTCGGCGGCGAGATGAACTACACCGTCCAGGTCGTGAGCCCGGAGGACGAGGACCGCGAGCTGCTCGAGAGCTTCGACCTCAGCTACGGCGAGGACGAGGGCGGCGAGGAAGACCTCGCACAGCGTCCGCCGGTGGTCACCGTCATGGGTCACGTCGACCACGGCAAGACCCGACTGCTCGACACCATCCGCAAGGCCAACGTCCGCGAGGGCGAGGCCGGTGGTATCACCCAGCACATCGGTGCCTACCAGGTCGACACGCACCTCAACGGTGAAGATCGCCTGATCACCTTCATCGACACCCCGGGTCACGAGGCGTTCACCGCCATGCGTGCCCGTGGTGCGAAGGCCACCGACATCGCGATCCTCGTGGTCGCGGCCGACGACGGCGTGATGCCGCAGACGGTGGAGGCGGTCAACCACGCACAGGCGGCCGACGTGCCGATCGTGGTGGCGGTCAACAAGATCGACAAGGAGGGCGCGGATCCGACCAAGATCCGTGGTCAGCTCACCGAGTACGGTCTGGTGCCCGAGGAGTACGGCGGCGACACCATGTTCGTCGACATCTCGGCCAAGCAGGGTCTGAACATCGAGGCACTCCTCGAGGCAGTGCTGCTGACCGCCGACGCATCGCTGGATCTGCGGGCGAACCCGGACATGGACGCGCAGGGTGTGGCCATCGAGGCCCACCTCGACCGCGGCCGTGGCCCGGTGGCCACCGTGCTGGTCCAGCGCGGCACCCTGCGGGTCGGTGACTCGGTGGTGGCCGGCGACGCCTACGGTCGTGTGCGCCGCATGGTCGACGAGTACGGCGACGACGTCGAAGAGGCGCTGCCGTCGCGTCCGGTCCAGGTCATCGGCTTCACGTCGGTGCCCGGCGCCGGCGACAACCTGCTCGTCGTCGAGGAAGACCGCATCGCCCGGCAGATCGCCGACCGGCGCAATGCGCGCAAGCGCAACGCACTGGCCGCACGCAGCCGCAAGCGGATCAGCCTCGAGGACCTGGATTCGGCGCTCAAGGAGACCAGCCAGCTCAACCTCATCCTCAAGGGTGACAACTCGGGTACCGTCGAGGCGCTCGAAGAGGCACTGCTCGGGATCGAGATGGGCGACGAGGTCTCGCTGCGGGTCATCGACCGCGGTGTCGGTGGCGTCACCGAGACCAACGTCAACCTGGCTGCGGCGTCGGATGCGATCATCATCGGCTTCAACGTCCGTGCGGAGGGCAAGGCCACCGAGCTGGCCAACCGCGAGGGCGTCGACATCCGGTACTACTCGGTGATCTACCAGGCCATCGACGAGATCGAGAGCGCGCTCAAGGGCATGCTCAAGCCGGTCTACGAAGAGGTGGAGCTCGGCCGCGCCGAGATCCGCGCGATCTTCAAGTCGTCGAAGATCGGTAACATCGCCGGTTGCCTCGTGCAGTCGGGCATCGTGCGTCGCAACGCCAAGGCCCGCCTGCTGCGCGACAACGTCGTGGTCGCCGAGAACCTCACGATCTCCTCGCTCCGCCGCGAGAAGGACGACGTGGTCGAGGTTCGCGAAGGCTACGAATGTGGTCTGACGGTCACCTACAGCGACATCAAGGTCGACGACGTGATCGAGACCTACGAGTTGCAGGAGAAGCCGCGCGACTGACGCGCACCGTTACACCCAGGCTCCCCTTCCGCCCGGCCCGCACCGCTTCCGGTGCGTGCCAGGTCGGGAGGGGAGCAGCTTCTGACCTCAGGGAGGAACCCGATGGCTGATCCGGCACGAGCACAACGACTCGCCAAGCGGATCTCGTCGATCGTCGCGTCGGCGATCGCGAACGAGATCAAGGATCCGCGGCTGGCACATGTCACCGTCACCGACGCACGCGTCACCGCCGACCTACACGACGCCACCATCTTCTACACGGTGATGGGTGCGGGCATCGACGACGAACCCGATCTCGAGGGTGCAGCGGCCGGCCTGAAGAAGGCCACCGGCATCCTCCGCTCCAAGGTGGGCGCCGGCACCGGTGTCCGCTTCACCCCGACGCTGACCTTCGTCGTCGACACCGTGCCCGATGCGGCCCGGCAGATGGAGGAACTGGTCGCCAAGGCCCGGGCGAGCGACGAACTCGTCGCCCGTCAGGCCGCGGGTGCCCGGCCGGCCGGTGACGCCGACCCCTACCGCAGCAAGGACGACGACGATCCGGAGACCGCGGACGGCGAGGACACCGACGAGTGACCGCCGGTTCGAGTTCGGACGTCGCGGCACTGTTGCGCCGCGCCGCCGACGACGCGGGCGCGGTGACCATCCTGTGTCACATGCGACCGGACGCCGACACCATCGGCAGTGGTCTGGCCCTGGGTCTGGCCCTCGACGGTCTCGGCGTCGATGTCGAGGTGGCATTCCCGGGACCGGAGGAACTGCCCGCCGCGCTGCGGGAACTGCCGGGCAGCAAGCTCCTCGTCGGTCCCGCACATCTGGTGGGGCAGCCGGTCGCGGTGTCGGTGGACGCGGCGAGTGTCGCCCGCCTCGGGGCGCTCGATGCGCACTTCGGTGCGGCCGAGCACTCCGTGGTGATCGACCATCACGCATCCAACCCCGGGTTCGGTGACATCGACTTCATCGACCCGGCCGCGGACTGCACCGCCGAACTGGTGCTGCGCGTCCTCGACGACATGGGTGTGGAGCTCGACGTCGACATCGCGACCTGTCTGTATGCGGGGCTGACCACCGACACCGGCTCGTTCCGGTGGGCGCGGCCGGAATCGCTGCGGGTGGCCGCCCGACTCCTCGACGTCGGGGTGGACGGTCGCGGCTGGAGTCGGCGGCTCTTCGACACCCATCCGTTCTCCTGGTTCGGCATGGTCTCGCAGGTCCTCGGCGCCGCACAGCTGGACCGGACCGCCTGTGGCGGTGAGGGTCTGGTGTATGCGGTGGTCGATGCCACGGCGCTGGCCGACCTCAGCTGGGAGGAATCGGAGAGCATCGTCGACATCGTGCGCACCGCCGCCGAGGCGGAGGTCGCCGCGGTGTTCAAGCAGGTCGGTGCCGAACGGTGGACGGTCTCCCTGCGGTCGAAGAACACCGTCGACCTGGTGCCGATCGCCCGCGCCCACGGTGGCGGCGGGCATCGTCACGCGTCCGGATACAGCGATGCCGGTCCGATCGACGAGGTGATCGCCCGACTGCGGGATTCGCTCTGACCCCCACATCCTCCGATCTCGACGCCGGGATGCGTCGCGTCGGTGTCCTGACGGTGTCGGCGCTGGCGGTGCTGATCGCGCCGCCGCTGTACCTGCTGCTGGATCTGGCGGTGGTGGGCAGGCTCGGCGGCGACGAACTCGCCGCGGTGGCCGTGGCCACCCTCGTCCTGTCGATCATCAGCACCCAGCTGACGTTCTTGTCCTATGGGACCACCGCCCGTGCGGCCCGCCGGTTCGGTGCCGGTGATCGCGCCGGGGCGGTGGAGGAGGGTGTACAGGCGAGCTGGATCGCCGTCGGCGCCGGGCTGCTGCTGGTCGCGATCACCTATCCGATCGCACCCTGGGTGATGTCGGCGCTGGTCGGACACGACTCGCCGGCGTCGGCGGTGGTCGCCGCCGATGCCACCCAGTGGCTGCGGATCGCGGTGTTCGGGGTGCCGCTCATCCTGCTGTCGATGGCCGGTAACGGCTGGATGCGCGGCGTGCAGGAGACCCGCCGCCCGGTGATCTACGTGGTGGTGGGGCTGTCGGTGGCCGCGGTCCTCGTCGTCGGCCTGGTACACGGCGTCGGCTTCTTCCCGCGGCTGGGCCTCGACGGCAGCGCGGTGGCCAATGTGATCGGCCAGGGCATCACCGGTCTGCTGTTCGCCACCCGCGTGGTGCGGGAACGCGTGACCGGCGCCGATCGGCCGTGGGCGGCGTTCGCCCCACGCTGGTCGGTGATCGGCGCACAACTGCGTATGGCCCGCGACCTCATCGTGCGGAGCCTGAGTTTCCAGATCTGCTTCGTCTCGGCGGCCGCGGTGGCCGCCCGGTTCGGCGTGGCCCAGGTCGCCGCCCACCAGCTCGTCCTGCAGTTGTGGGACTTCGTGTCGCTGTTCCTGGACTCGGTGGCGATCGCCGCACAGGCCCTCGTCGGTGCGGCCCTCGGCGCCGGGTCGGTGGCAGTGGCGCGCAGCGTCGCCCGTCGGGTCACCATCATGTCGGCGGTGGCCGCGGTGCTGATGGCGTGTCTGTTCGCGCTCGGGTCGTCGGTGGTGCCGCGGGTGTTCACCGCCGACGACGCCGTCCTCGCCGCGATCGGCGTGCCGTGGTGGTTCTTCGTCGGAATGCTGCCGCTGGCCGGGGTGGTGTTCGCGCTCGACGGTGTGCTGCTCGGCAGCGGTGATGCGGCCTTCCTGCGCACCGCGACGCTGATCGGGGCACTCTTCGGCTTCCTGCCGCTGATCTGGATGTCGCTGGCCTTCGACTGGGGGCTGGCCGGGGTGTGGTCGGGGCTGGTGCTGTTCATGGTGATCCGGCTGATCGCGGTGGTGTGGCGGGTGCTCTCCGGACGCTGGCACCGGACCGGCACCGAGATCGCGTGAGCCGCTGGCGGTTGTACCCGAGTGGTGCGTGACTGCGCCGATTGCTCCGCGCGCCGGGGTCTCTGGCACGATGGATCCTCGTGGCAACTCTCTGGGCGATCAGCGATCTGCATGTTGCGCATCGCGGCAACGAGCACATCATCGACCAGGTCCGTCCGAGCTCCGACGACGACTGGCTGATCGTGGCGGGCGACGTCGCCGAACGCACCGACGACATCATCGACACCCTGCGCCGGCTGCGCGCCCGTTTCCACACGGTGATCTGGGTGCCGGGCAACCACGAGCTCTACACGACGGCCAAGGACCCGCTGCAGGTGTTCGGTGTGGCGCGCTACGACTATCTGGTGCAGGCCTGCCGGGACATCGGGGTGATCACCCCGGAGGACATCTACCCGAGCTTCGATCCCGGCGACGGCAGCGGACCGGTGCGGGTGGTGCCGATGTTCCTGCTCTACGACTACACCTTTCGCCCCGAGGGCACGGCGACGGCGCTCGCGGCGCTCGCCGTGGCGCGGGAACGCAATGTGGTGGCCACCGACGAGTTCCTGCTCTCGCCCGAGCCGTATCCGACCCGTGATGCGTGGGGGCGGGCGCGGGTGGCGGCCACCCGCACCCGGCTCGAGGCCCTCGACCCGGCCGAGCCGACCGTCCTGATCAACCACTGGCCGTTGCGCCGCGAACCCACCGACACCCTGATGTATCCGGAGTTCGCGCTGTGGTGCGGCACCGTCGAGACCGCCGACTGGCACACCCGGTTCAACGCCGCCTGCTGCGTCTACGGGCATCTGCACATCCCGCGCACCACCTTCTACGACGACGTCCGGTTCGAGGAGGTGTCGGTGGGCTATCCGCGGGAGTGGAAGCGCCGCGGCCTGCCCGAACCGCTGCTGCGTCAGATCCATCCGGATCCGGGTCTGCGAGAGGCCGATCTGCCCGCCCACGGCGCCCGGTTCGAGCTGCCCCCCGACTACGAGGAACGGGCCCGTGAGTTCGCCCGCCGGATCGAGGAACGACGCCGCAGGCGGGCCGGGAAAGCCGGACCGGCCGGCCCCGACACGAACACCACCGACGAGAGCAAGGGGCACACTCCGTGATCGAACGACTGCTGCCCGCCGGTGTGGCGGCGGCCGAATCCTTCGGTGACCCACCGGGTCTGACCCCGATGCCGGCCGAGGAGTCGCTGATCTCGCGGGCGGTGGAGAAGCGTCGTCGTGAGTTCACCACCGCGCGTCATTGCGCGCGGCAGGCGCTCGGCGAACTCGGTATCGCCCCGGTGCCGATCATGCGGGGTGAACGCGGAATGCCGGTGTGGCCCAAGCAGGTCGTCGGCAGCCTCACCCACTGTGACGGCTATCGCGCGGCGATCGTCGGGTTCTCGATGGCGGTGCGGTCGGTCGGCATCGACGCCGAACCGCACGCCGCGCTGCCCGACGGTGTGCTCGACCACACCAGCCTGCCCGCCGAGCGGGAGGTGCTCGCGACGCGCCCGGACACCCTGCACTGGGACCGGTTGCTGTTCTGCGCCAAGGAGGCCACCTACAAGGCGTGGTTCCCGCTGACCGAGCGCTGGCTGGGGTTCGAGGATGCACACATCACCTTCGAACAGGACACCGCCGATGCTGCGGTGACCGGTCCGGACGGGGTGGCGTCGGGACGGTTCACCTCCCGCATCCTGATCGACGGCCGGGCGATCGACGGGGGAGCACCGCTGAACGAACTGCACGGCCGCTGGCTCGTGGACCGCGGACTGATCACCACGACGATCGTGATGGTGTGACATGGCCGACCTCTCCATCGAGAACGCCGGGCTGGTCATCATCGACAAGTCCGACGGCATCACCAGCCACGACGCGGTGTCCCGCTGCCGCAAGATCTTCAACACCCGCCGTGTGGGTCACGCCGGCACCCTGGACCCGATGGCCACCGGCGTGCTCGTCATCGGCATCGAACGGGCCACCAAGCTGCTCGGACTGCTGTCGCTGACCACCAAGGCCTATGTGGCCACCATCCGGCTCGGGTCGTCGACCACCACCGACGACAAAGAAGGCGAGATCCTCACCCGCGGCGACGTGTCCGGGGTGACCGACGAGGCGATCGCCACCGGGATCGCCGCGCTGACCGGCGAGATCGAGCAGGTCCCGGCCAAGGTGTCGGCGATCAAGGTCGACGGCCGGCGCGCACACGCGCTGGTGCGTACCGGCGCCGACTTCGACCTCGAGGCCCGCCCGGTGACGGTGTCGCGGTTCGACGTCCTCGAGATCCGTCGTGTCGACGGATCGGACGGCTCCGGCGGGTTCATCGACATCGACGTCGAGGTGGACTGCTCGGCGGGGACCTATATCCGTTCCCTGGCACGCGATCTGGGTGCCGGGCTCGGGGTGGGGGGACATCTCACCGCCCTGCGGCGCACAGCCGTCGGACCGTTCACCCTCGAGCATGCGCGCACCCTCGATCAGCTCGCCGAGCATCCGCTGCTGTCGCTGACCATCGACGAGGCCGCGCTGCTGTCGTTCCCGCGGCGTGACATCGATGCCGAGGAGGCCGAGTCGATCAGCCAGGGTCGGTGGCTGGAGCCGGTCGGGCTCAAGGGGATTCACGTCGCCGTCGACCCGGAGGGACAGGCGATCGCCCTGATCCAGGAGAAGGGGCGCCGGGCGAGCTCGGTGATGGTGGTCCGCCCGGCCACCCTCCGCTAGCCCGGGCGACCGGGTCCGGGGCACACCGGGTCCGGGGCACACCGGGTCCGGGGCACACCGGGGAGGTGGGTCGGTTCGCCGGGGCGGGGTGGACGAGGGGCTCAGGCCCCGGCCACGAGGAAGATCGCGCGGGCGGCGATGTCGCCGAGGTCGATCGGTTCGGCGTCGTTGACCGTGATCGAGATGGTGCCCGCGAACGGACGCTTCTCGATCACCGTCACCGTGCAGTCCAGTGCCACACCCACCTGGTCGAAGTACCGCAGCATCTCCGGGTCGGTGTCGGAGATGCGGGCGATGGTCCCCGACGTCCCCACCTCGACGTCGGCGAGGGAATCGGCGGCCGGGCTGGGCACCGATCCGTCGAGCGCCGGGATCGGGTCGCCGTGCGGGTCGCGGTCGGGGTGGCCGAGTTTGGCGTCGAGACGGGCCATCAGCCGATCGGAGACGGCGTGCTCGAGCACCTCGGCCTCGTCGTGCACCTCATCCCAGCCGTAGCCGAGTTCGCGCACCAGGAAGGTCTCGAGCAGCCGGTGGCGGCGCACCATCAGGATCGCGGCCGTGCGACCGGCGTCGGTGAGTGTCACCGCACCGTACGGTTCGTGGGAGACCAGGCCCTGATCGGCGAGTTTGCGGATCGACTCCGACGCCGTCGACGCCGACACCCCCATCTTGTCGGCGAGCAACTTGGTGGTGACCTTGACCTCGGCCCACTCCTGGGAGGTCCAGATGACCTTCAGGTAGTCCTGGGTGACGGTCGACAGTGATTCGACCGCTCCATCGGCCGGGATCTCTTTGCGGGCCCCGGACGTTCCTCTGCTGGGCATGCACAGCAGCTTATGCGCGGACGGTGACACGGGCGAAATGCGCGGTGCGTGTCGGACGATGTTCACCGGCCGCCGTACACCCCGACACCTGAGGTTCACACCGGCCGGTCGTGGTGGTGGGCGCGGCGCCTGCGTCGTAGTCTGGTGCGCGTGTTGCGTTGGCGAGGTCTCGAGGATGTCCCCGCGGATTGGGGTCGGTGTGTGGTCACGATCGGTGTCTTCGACGGTGTGCACCGTGGGCATGCGCAGCTGATCGGTGCTGCCACCACGGCTGCACGAGACCGTGGGGTACCCGCGGTGTTGATGACCTTCGATCCCCATCCGGCGGAGGTGGTGCGCGCCGGCAGTCATCCGCCGCAGCTGACCACCCTCACCCGGCGGGCCGAACTGGCCGAGGAGCTCGGCATCGACGTGTTCTGCGTCATGCCGTTCACCCCGGAGCTGATGTCGAAGTCGCCCAAGGACTTCGCCCACGACGTCCTCGTGGAGAGCCTGCACGCCGCCGACGTGGTGGTGGGGGACAACTTCACCTTCGGACGCAAGGCGGCCGGTGACGTCCCCAAACTGATCGAGCTCGGCAAGAAGTTCGGCTTCGAGGTGCAGGCCATCTCGCTGTTCGGCGAGCATGCGGTCACCTTCTCCTCGACCTACATCCGCTCGTGCGTGGGTGCCGGCGACGTCGAACGGGCCACCGAGGCCCTCGGCCGGCCGCACCGCGTGGAAGGCGTCGTGGTGCGTGGTGACGGGCGCGGCCGCGAACTCGGTTTCCCCACAGCCAATGTCGCGCCGCCCATGCATGCGGCGATCCCTGCCGACGGTGTCTACGCGGCCTGGTTCACCGTCCTCGGTGCCGGACCGGTGGTGGGGCAGGTGGTCCCGGGGGAGCGCTACGAGGCGGCGGTGTCGGTGGGCACCAACCCGACCTTCTCCGGGCGCACCCGCACGGTGGAGGCGTTCGTCCTCGACACCAGCGCGGACCTCTACGGCCAGCACGTCGCCGTGGACTTCGTCGCCAGGATCCGTCCGATGGAACCGTTCGAGAGTGTCGAGGCGCTGATCGTCGCGATCGGCGACGACGTGGAGAAGACCCGCGGCATCCTCGAGGCCGAGAAACTGAAGTAGGTGCGCCGGCGGGACGATCCGGCCGGTCGCCGATCGGGCACGAGTGCCCGGGGCGGCGCCCGGTGCCCGCGATTTGGGCGGAGCGCATCGGGTTCGGTAGCCTGTACGACGGTGTTGCTGCGGTCCGCGGTGGCACACCGGTCCCGCACAGACATCCGGGTGGATGTCGCGCGGTGGGACATCATGATTGCGCGGCACTGAGAAACGGAGAATCTCCATGGCACTGACTGCTGCCGAGAAGAAGACCATCCTGGCCGAGTACGGCCTGCACGAGACCGACACCGGCTCCCCGGAGGCCCAGGTCGCGATGCTGACCAAGCGCATCACCGACCTGACCGAGCACCTCAAGGAGCACAAGCACGATCACCACAGCCGTCGTGGTCTGCTGCTGCTGGTCGGCCGTCGCCGTCGCCTGCTCAAGTACGTCGCCAAGGTCGACATCAACCGCTACCGCTCGCTGATCGAGCGCCTCGGCCTGCGTCGCTGAGCGACCTGCCGAACGCGTCGCCGAGCGGCGCACGGTAGCCCCGATACACCACCGAACCGGCCATCTCCACTGGAGGTGGCCGGTTCGGTGCTGTGTCGATGGTAGGCTGGCCAACGGAACGTTGCCGTGGGCAAAGTCCCCAGGATGTGATCCCAGTGTCAGATCGGTCCTCGGTAGTGGCCGCCGGAACACGAGGTTCCGGCCGCTTCGATCGAAGGCCGTCTGAGCTCCAGGCAGGCAAGACGTGCATGCCGTCACTTCCGGTCGACGATGTCTCACACCCGTTCTGGGTTGTCGGACGCACGCAGACGAGATCGCGTGCACGCTTCACCTCGGACTTCTTCTCCGGTGGGGCACGGCACCCATATCCGCATATTCACGGCCGCACGATGCGGCCCACACCGGCCGCAGGATGCGGCCGAAACGAAGGGATCATCACCCCACATGACCGATGTGACCACCAATGACGACTTCGTCGACTACGACGACGCCATCACCGAAGCCACCGCCATCATCGACAACGGCAGCTTCGGCACCCGCACCATCCGATTCGAGACGGGCCGCCTGGCCCTGCAGGCCGCCGGATCGGTGACCGCCTACCTCGACGACGAGACCATGCTGCTGTCGACCACCACGGCGTCGAAGCACCCGAAGGAGCACTTCGACTTCTTCCCGCTGACCGTCGACGTCGAAGAGCGCATGTACGCCGCCGGCCGCATCCCCGGCTCGTTCTTCCGTCGCGAGGGCCGCCCGTCCACCGACGCGATCCTGACCTGCCGTCTGATCGACCGCCCGCTGCGCCCGTCGTTCGTCGACGGCCTGCGCAACGAGATCCAGGTCGTCGTCACCGTGATGAGCCTGAACCCCAACGACCTGTACGACGTCGTCGCGATCAACGCGGCCTCGGCGTCCACCCAGCTCGCCGGACTGCCGTTCTCGGGCCCGGTCGGCGGTGTGCGCGTCGCGCTCATCCCCACCGAGGAGAACAAGGCCGGCCAGTGGGTCGCGTTCCCGACCGCCGAGCAGCTCGAGGGTGCCGTCTTCAACATGGTCGTCGCCGGTCGCATCGTGGGCGGCTCCGGTGACACCGCCGACGTCGCGATCATGATGGTCGAGGCCGAGGCCACCGACAACGTCATCGACCTCATCGCCGGTGGCGCACAGGCCCCGACCGAGTCGATCGTCGCCGAGGGCCTCGAGGCCGCCAAGCCGTTCATCGCCCGCCTGTGCGAGGCGCAGAAGTCGCTGGCCGACGCCGCCGCCAAGGCGACCGGACAGTTCCCGCTGTTCCCGCCGTACGAGCAGGACGCCTTCGACGCCGTGGCCGCCGTGGCCACCGAGCGCCTGTCGGAGATCCTGACCATCCCCGGCAAGCAGGAGCGCGACGACAAGACCGACGCGCTCAAGGACGACGTCCTCGCGCAGCTCGCCGAGCAGTTCGAGGGTCGCGAGAAGGAGATCGGTGCGGCCTACCGCTCGGTCACCAAGAAGCTGGTGCGTCAGCGCATCCTGACCGACCACTTCCGCATCGACGGCCGTGGCATCACCGACATCCGCTCGCTGTCGGCGGAGGTCGCGGTGATCCCGCGCGCCCACGGTTCGGCACTGTTCGAGCGCGGCGAGACCCAGATCCTCGGCGTCACCACCCTGGACATGGTCAAGATGGCCCAGCAGATCGACTCGCTGACGCCGGAGACCTCCAAGCGGTACATGCACCACTACAACTTCCCGCCGTACTCGACCGGTGAGACCGGCCGCGTCGGCTCGCCGAAGCGTCGTGAGATCGGCCACGGTGCGCTCGCCGAGCGTGCCCTGGTGCCGGTGATCCCGAGCGTCGAGGAGTTCCCGTACGCGATCCGTCAGGTGTCGGAGGCGTTGGGCTCCAACGGTTCCACCTCGATGGGTTCGGTGTGTGCGTCCACCATGTCGCTGCTGAACGCCGGTGTGCCGCTGCGCGCCCCGGTCGCCGGCATCGCGATGGGTCTGGTGTCCGACACCGTCGACGGCGAGACCCGCTATGTCGCGCTGACCGACATCCTGGGCGCCGAGGATGCCTTCGGCGACATGGACTTCAAGGTGGCCGGCACCAAGGACTTCGTGACCGCGCTGCAGCTCGACACCAAGCTCGACGGCATCCCGTCCAAGGTGCTCGCCGGTGCGCTGAGCCAGGCCAAGGACGCCCGTCTGACCATCCTGGACGTCATGGCCGAGGCCATCGACGAGCCGGACGAGATGAGCCCGTACGCCCCGCGGATCACCACCATCAAGATCCCGGTGGACAAGATCGGCGAGCTGATCGGCCCCAAGGGCAAGACGATCAACGGCATCACCGAGGAGACCGGCGCCAACATCTCCATCGAGGACGACGGCACCGTGTTCGTCGGTGCCGCCGACGGCCCGTCGGCGCAGGCCGCGATCGACAAGGTCAACGCCATCGCCAACCCGCAGCTGCCGAAGGTGGGCGAGCGTTTCCTCGGCACCGTCGTCAAGACCACCGCCTTCGGTGCGTTCGTGTCGCTGCTGCCGGGTCGCGACGGCCTGGTGCACATCTCCAAGCTCGGTAAGGGCAAGCGCATCAACAAGGTCGAGGACGTCGTGAACGTGGGCTCCAAGCTCCGCGTCGAGATCGCCGACATCGACGAGCGCGGCAAGATCAGCCTGGTCCCGGTGGACGAGGACGCCAAGTCCGACGCCCCGGCCGAGGCTGCCACCGCCGACGCCTGATAGACGAATCCCACCGGCCCGCATCGATCATCGATGCGGGCCGGTGTGTTTTGAGCGGTATCCGGTGGTTGACCCGCTGA
>NZ_BCNF01000175.1 GCF_001485495.1 Gordonia desulfuricans NBRC 100010
TCTCCGCAGCGTGCGTGGGGCGGCGACCGCCTCGTCGCTTCGCTTCTCGTCGGATCACCCATCAACGGCCCGTGGGTGATCGGGGTATCAGGCGTGGATCGATTCTGCCCACGCGTCGACCTCGTCCCAGTCGCGGGCATCGCCATAGTGGCCACCCATGACCCGGAACATCACCCGTCCGGCGCCCGGCCAGTCACCCGGGGCGATGGCTCCGGCGAATCGGTGGGCGTCCTGGACGTGTCCGGTATGGCGCAGGGTGGCCACGGCTTTCGGCTCGCCCATCCGGGATCGCACCGCTTTGGTGCGCTTCTCGCCGAAGAATGATGTGGTGGCCCCGATCGAACCGACCGAGAACGCCCACAGTGGTTTGTCGCCCCACTGCGAGGACAGGCGGTCGACGGCGTGCGTCGCCTCGGGCAGCCACTGCCCGTTGTGGATGGCACTGCCCACGATCACGCCGTCATAGTCGTCGAGGTGGGAGGTCTCCCGGAGTCGTGCGACGGTGACCTCGTCACCGTGGCGCTTCCGGTCGGCGGCGAGCCGCTCGGCGATACCCGTGGTGGAACCGTGGTCGGTGGCGTAAAGGATGAGTAATCGCATGATGGTCCTCCCGTCGAACCACTGACGTCGGGTGTCTTCTCAGTGTGCACCCGATCACGGTCGGACACGAGGGCCGCAGGTCACCTGCGGTGACCGATGGCCTCCGTCGTGCTCGGCGGCGTACGGTGACGGCCATGAGCGCTGCACCGGTCGGCCGCCTCGCCACCGCCGACGATGTGCCGGTGATCGCCACGCTGCTCGACGCCTTCAATCGCGAATACGACACACCGACACCGGGTCCGGAGGTGCTCGCCGGGAACCTGCGGGAACTGCTCGGGTCATCGGCCCCCACCACATTTGCCCCCACCACATTTGCCGTCGTCGCCGGGACACCGGTGCGGGCAGTCGGACTCGTCACCCTCCGGACCAATGTGTGGGTCCCGGGTGGTGTGGCCCTGCTCGACGAGCTGTACACGGTGCCAGACCATCGCAACGAAGGGCTGGGTTCGGTGGTGCTCGACTTCGCCGTCGCCGAGGCCACGCGACGGGGCGCCGGCGAGTTCGAGATCGAGGTCGACGAACCCGATGTGGACGCCCACCGGTTCTACGCGCGACACGGTTTCCCGGTCTGCGATCCGGTCAGTGGTGATCGGGCGTTCGTGCTCCGCAGGGAACTGGGCTCTCTGGCTCCAGGGTCCCCGACGCCGAGGAGTCGGTGACGGGGGAATCGGGCGCTGGGGAATCGGGCGCTGGGGAATCGGTGACAGGGGAATCGGGTACGTCGATCTCGGTGAGCGTCGGCGCCGACTCGGCATCGTTGCCGAGTGTCTTGCGGTACTCCCGCCACACCATCGTCGCGCCGAGCAACCAGAACGGGATCTGCCACGCCATCGCCACCCGGAACGACGTCAGGTCGTAGGCATCGGCACCGGTCTGCCCGCCCGACATGATGCCCAGGGTGAGCCCGATCAGCAGGATCACCACCACGCTGGCGAAGAAGCCCCCGGCATTGACCACGCCGGTGGCCGTGCTCAACCGGTAGACGGGGTTGTGGTCTCGTGCGAAGTCGAACGCGAGGACCGAGGCGGGACCACCCGCACCGATCGCGATCGCCAGGACATACAGCAGCCACGTGGGCGCCGGTCCGCTGAACGCGAGCACCACCGACCACACGATCAGCTGCCCGGCCACCAGGACGAGTACGAGGTGCACGCGGTAGGGCGCGAACCGCGCCGAGAACACCCCGACCACCGGTCCGGCGGCGACGCCGATGATCACCGAGGTGATCAGCACCATCTGGGCCGTGCCGGAGACGAGATTCTCGGCGGTGACGAGGAACGGGAATCCCCACAGGACCCCGAACATGTTGGTGGAGAACGGCGAGACGGCATGGGTCCAGAAGGCCAGCCGGGTGCCCGGTTCGGCGAGCGATTCACGCAGCCGGGCCAGGGTGCCGGGCTGCTCGTCGGAGGCGTCCCGGGTGATGTCACCGTCACCGTCGGTGGCGGTGCTGTCGGTGGCACTGCGGGCGGTGGGGGCCGAGTGCCCGTCGCTCACCAGCACCACCGCCAGCACGGCCATCAGGACGCAGGTCGCGGCGAGCAGCAGGAAGCCCGGCTGCCAGCCGAGAGAGTGGACCAGATGGGTGAACGGGACGATGCTGACTATCTGCCCGGCCTGGCCGATCATCGCGGTCACCTGCACCATCAGCGGTGCGACGCGGCGCGGGAACCGGATGCCGATGATCCGCAACACGCACGGGAACACCGCCGCGTCGCCCGCGCCGAGCAGTACGCGCGCGGCGATCGCGATCCACACGCTGGGTGCGAGCGCCAGGGCGATCTGGGAGAGAGCCATCAGTCCCAGACCGACGGTCAGAACCGCCTTCGATCCGTAGCGGTCCAGCGCCATACCGACCGGGATCTGGGCGACCCCGTAGACACCGAGCTGGATCACCGCGAACAGCGAGAGCGTCGCCGGGTCGATCGAGAAATGGTGTGCGGTATCGATTCCCAGGGCGGACAGAGAGGTTCGGTTGGTGATCGCGACCAGATACGCGACGGCGCCGACAGCCCACGTCACGGCTACCGCGAGGGCCGAACGCGAGATCCCGGCCCCGCGTGATGGCCGCGACGGCGATGTCGACGGCATGGGGCCTTTCCCGGCGCAGGCCGGAGACTTGGGTGGGGGTGGATTTCCGAATCACCATGGTACGCCGGGAATATCGGCGCCGAAATCGGAGCGGAACCGCGGCGATGTAGGTGAAAACCCAACGATGCCAGGTCATCTCGGATGGTCTGCGGCGGCTTCTGGCAAGCGCTCGGTGGGATATCTCACCGCGTGTCCTCGGTCACATCGGCGGAGGCCGGTGCATCCTGGAGGGCGCCGGCGCACCCCGTTTCCGGGTGTGCGGCACACCGACCACGGATCGACAGGAGAAGGCGATGCCCCGCGAAGGCCGACCACTGCGCTCACTCGGGTTCCTCACGATCGGCTCGTTCGATCCCGCCGACCCGGGCCGCGGCCACCTCGACACCCTGGAGATGATCCAGCGGGCCGAGGACCTCGGTTTCGACACCGTCTGGCTGCGCAACCGGCACCTGCAGTACGGCATCACCTCGCCGGTCGCGGTGATGGCCGCCGCCGCGATGCGCACCAGCCGGATCGCCCTCGGTACCGCCGTCATCCCGCTCGGCTGGGAGAACCCGCTACGGCTGGCCGAGGATCTGGCCACCGTCGACCTGCTGTCCGGGGGACGGATCAATCCGGGCGTCTCCGTGGGTACGCCGATGCGTTACGACGACGTCAAGGCCTCGCTGTATCCGCAGACCCATGACGTCGAGGACTTCTCCAAGGAGCGGGTGCTCCGACTGGTGCGGTGCCTGCGCGGGGAACCGGTCAGCGACTTCGAGGGCACCGTCGGTATCGAGACCTTCACCCGAAGCGTCCAGCCGCAGTCACCCGGCCTCGCCGACCGTGTCTGGTACGGCGGCATGCTCGACTCCGCGATCTGGGCCGGCCGACACGGACTGAACTATCTGACGTCGTCGGTCGTCACCGCCGACACCGACACCGGCACCGCGGCGGGGGCTCCCGACTTCGCGACCATCCAGGCCGAACACATCGATGCCTACCTCGCCCATCATCCGAATCCGCAGCAGGCGCGTGTCTCACAGGGGCTGGTGGTGATCCCCACCGACACCGCCACCGCCGACCAGGTCGAGCGCTACCGCACCTATGCGGCGTCGCGGTATGAGCGGACGCTGACCCCGCAGGGTCCCCGGGGTCTGCTGTTCTCCCCGGATCTGGTCGGTCCGTCCGACGAGCTCGCCGAACGCCTCTACGCCCACGCCGGGTTCCGTCGCGCCGACGAGGTGGCCTTCGCGTTGCCGTTCAGCTTCGCCCCTGCCGACTACATCCAGATCGTCACCGACATGGCGCAGCGGTTGGGGCCGGCGCTCGGATGGTCGCCGGCGTGAGCCGGGCAGACGACACCGGTTGCCGACACACCCACGGGCGGCGTCGGGGTGTCGGTGGGCTTCGGTAGGGTGCACCGGGTGAGTTCGAGCGCACCAGCTGCAGCATCCAATCCGACGCCCGGGGCACTGAAGTCCGTCAACGCGCGGATCGCCGAGGAGTTATCGGTCGGCGAGAACCAGGTGGCGGCCGCGGTGCGGCTGCTCGATGAGGGATCGACGGTCCCGTTCATCGCCCGGTACCGCAAGGAGGTCACCGGCAGCCTCGACGACGCGCAGCTGCGCACCCTCGACGAGCGTCTGCGTTACCTGCGCGAGCTCGACGACCGCCGCGCCGCGGTGATCGCCTCGATCGAGGAGCAGGGCAAGCTGACCGACGAGCTGCGTGCCGCGCTGCTCGCGGCCGACACCAAGTCCCGTGTCGAGGACATCTACCTGCCGTACAAGCCGAAGCGGCGCACCAAGGCGCAGATCGCCCGCGAGAACGGGCTCGAGCCGCTGGCCGACCGTCTGCTCGCCGACCCGTCGCTGGTCCCCGACGAGGTGGCCGCCGAGTTCACCACCGACGCCGTCGCCGACGCGCAGGCCGCGCTCGACGGTGCCCGCTACATCCTGATCGAGCGGGCGTCGGAGGACGCCGAGCTCGTCGGTTCGGTGCGCGAGAAGTTCTGGGCCGACGGCGCACTGCGCACCACGCCCCGTTCGGAGGAGGTCGCCAAGAGCCCTGCCGGGCAGAAGTTCCGCGACTACTTCGAGTTCTCCGAACCCCTGGAGAAGATGCCGTCGCATCGCGTGCTCGCGGTGCTGCGTGGCGAGAAGGAAGAGGTCCTCTCGCTCGACTTCGACGGCGGCGAGGACGAGGCATACCAGGCGATGGTCGCCGCGACCCTCGGCGTCGACGGCTCCGACCCGGGGGCGGGCACCCCATGGCTGCTGCAGACGGTGCGGTGGGCGTGGCGCACCAAGCTGATGGTGTCGGCCGCCGTCGACGCGCGTGTACGCCTTCGCCAGCGCGCCGAGGAGGACGCGGTGACGGTGTTCGCCACCAACCTCAAGGACCTGCTGCTGGCCGCACCGGCCGGTGCCCGCACCACACTCGGACTCGACCCGGGCTTCCGCACCGGCGTCAAGGTGGCCGTCGTCGACGCCACCGGCAAGGTCCTCGACACCTGTGCCATCTACCCGCACCAGCCGCAGAAGCAGTGGGATCAGTCCAAGGCCACCCTCGCCGCGCTGGTCGCACGCCACAACGTCGACCTGATCGCCATCGGCAACGGCACCGCATCGCGTGAGACCGACGCCCTGGCCACCGAACTCGTCGCCGACATCAAGAAGGCCGGCGCCACCGCACCGGTCAAGGCGATGGTCAGCGAGGCGGGCGCATCGGTGTACTCGGCCTCCGAGTACGCCTCGCGCGAACTGCCGCAGCTCGACGTCTCGCTGCGCGGCGCGGTGTCGATCGCCCGCCGTCTGCAGGACCCGCTCGCCGAGCTGGTGAAGATCGAACCCAAGTCCATCGGTGTGGGCCAGTACCAGCACGACGTCACCCCGGGCACCCTGGCCCGAAGCCTCGACGCGGTGGTCGAGGACGCGGTGAACGCCGTCGGCGTCGACCTCAACACCGCATCCGTGCCGCTGCTCGCCCGCGTGTCGGGTGTCACCCCCACGCTGGCCGAGGCCATCGTCACCCACCGTGACACCACCGGACCGTTTCGGAGCCGCAAGTCGCTGCTCGACGTCCCGCGCCTGGGACCCAAGGCATTCGAGCAGTGTGCGGGCTTCCTGCGGATCCGTGAGGGCGACGACCCGCTCGACGCATCGGGTGTGCACCCCGAGTCGTACCCGGTGGTCCGCAAGATCCTCGACCGCTCGGGCGTCTCGCTCGCCGAGCTCATCGGCAACGAACGCACCCTGCGAACCCTCAAGCCGGCGGAGTTCGCCGACGAGCGGTTCGGTGTCCCCACCGTCACCGACATCCTGGGCGAGCTGGAGAAGCCCGGCCGCGACCCGCGTCCGGCGTTCACCACCGCCACCTTCGCCGACGGCGTGGAGAAGGTCGCCGACCTCAAGCCGGGGATGGTGCTCGAGGGAGTGGTCACCAACGTCGCCGCCTTCGGTGCCTTCGTCGACGTGGGCGTGCACCAGGACGGTCTGGTCCACGTGTCGGCCATGTCCGACCGGTTCGTCTCCGACCCGCACGAGGTGGTGCGGTCCGGCCAGGTCGTCAAGGTCAAGGTGCTCGAGGTCGACGTCGAGCGCCAGCGCATCGGGCTGACCCTGCGGCTCAACGACGAGGTGGGCGGCGACCGGCGCGGCGCCGGCCAGGGTCGCGGCGGCCAGGGAAGCGGCGATCAGCCCCGCGGAAACCAGGGCGGAGACCAGCGCGGGCGCGGCAACAACCGCGGTGGACGTGGCGATCGTGACGGCAACCAGCGTGGTGGCAACGGCAACGGCAACGGGAACGGCAAGGGCAACGGAAACCAGCGGGGCGGCAACAACAATCGTCGCCGCGAGTCCGCGCCCAACGGATCGATGGCGCAGGCCCTGCGCGACGCCGGCTTCGGTCGCTGATCCGAGGTAGCGGCCGATGTCGAAGAGCGACAAGGTGATTCGTGTCAGCGCCGTCGTATTCTGTACCGATGACGGCGAGTTGCTGACCGTCCGTAAGACCGGCAGCACGCGATTCATGTTGCCCGGCGGCAAACCCGAACCGGGGGAGTCGCCGCGGCAGACCGCCGCACGCGAATGCGCCGAGGAGATCGGGGTCGTCCTCGGGCCCGACGATCTCACCGAACTCGGTGTGTTCCGGGCACCGGCGGCCAACGAGGCCGGTCACCTCGTCGAAGCCGTCGTGTTCCGGCACGACGTGCTGCCGGTCGACCGGCCCTCCGCCGAGATCGCCGAACTACGGTGGATGCGGATCGATCGTCTCGACCCCGACGTGTCGCTCGCGCCGCTGCTGGCCGAGCGCGTGATCCCGCTGCTCCTGGCCGGTCGCTGAGACCTCACGTCGTGGGGGCCGTACCGGCCCCCACGACGTGGTCGGACCAGGAGAGGTCGGTCTGGGTCAGGAGAGGGCGTCGGCGGCCGGTACCGGAATCGGCCAGCGCGGGGTGACGCCATCACCCGAGGACGTTCCCCGCACCCGGCGCATCAGCCACGGACCGAGGAAGGTCCGTGCCCAGCGCAGGTCGTCTCGGCGCCGTTCGTCGGGGGTCGGTTCGGTGGCCGCGGGCAGGGGGTCGAGGGCGATGGTGTGCTGCACACCGAGCCGGTCGAGCACCTCCGATGCCATGCGTGCATGGCCCGGCGACGACATGTGCAGTCGGTCGGTGTCCCACATCCGGTAGTCGTCGTAACCGCGCAGACGCCAGAAATCGAGGACGGTGACGCCGAGCCGGTCGGCGACCTCGCGGACCAGCTCGTTGTAGACCGCCGCACGACCGCGGGTGAGCCGGAACACCGGTGCCCACCCGGCGTCGTAGGCGGTGAACACCACCACCGTCGCTCCGGTGTCGACCAGCCGCGACAGTGCCTGCTCGTAGCGGGCGACGAGGCCGTCGATGTCGATCGACGGTCGCATCATGTCGTTGCCGCCGGCGTAGATGGTCACCAGGTCGGGCCGCAGGGCCACCGCCGTATCGATCTGCTCCTCGATCACCTGGTCGAGGAGTTTGCCGCGGATCGCGAGGTTGGCGTACTCGAACGACGCCGAGTGCCTGCCGAGCTCCTCGGCCACCCGATCGGCCCAGCCGCGCAGGCCGTTGGGTCGCGCGGGGTCGGCGTCACCGACCCCTTCTGTGAACGAATCACCCAGTGCCACATACCTGTTGAACTTCACACTCACCTCGCTGCGTATCGACCCCGTCAAGCAGGCTACGTCGGTCGTCATAATTCGGCAAAGCCAGGCGACCGCCGTCACGCGGTAACGTGATCGCCGTGCCGATTCTGAACAAAGACATGACCCTGTGCATCTCCCTGGCCGGTCGGCCGTCGAACATCGGTACCCGGTTCCACAATCACCTGTACGACGAGCTCGGCCTGAACTTCATCTACAAGGCGTTCTCCACCGACGACATCGTCGGTGCGATCGCCGGCGTCCGGGCCCTCGGAATCCGCGGCTGCTCGGTGTCGATGCCGTTCAAGGAGGCGGTCATCCCGCTCGTCGACGTCGTCGAGAGCTCGGCGGAGGCGATCGGGGCGGTCAACACCATCGTCAACGACGACGGCCGGCTGATCGCCTCCAACACCGACGTGGAGGCGGTTGCATCGCTGATCGCGAGCAACGGCCTCGACAGTTCGCTACCGGTGCTGGTGCAGGGATCGGGTGGGATGGCCAAGGCCGTGGTCGCGGCCTTCCGGTCGGCCGGTTTCACCGACCTGACCGTCGTCGCACGCAACACCGTCGCCGGGCCCGCGCTGGCCGAGCAGTACGGGTACCGGCATGTCGCCGTCGCCGAACCGGGGGCCGCGATCATCGTCAACGTCACACCGTTGGGGATGCGCGGCGCCGACGCCGACGTTCAGGCCTTCGACGATGCGGTCCTCGAGGCGGCGGCGGTGGTGTTCGACGTGGTCGCGTTCCCGGCGGAGACGCCACTGATCATCGCGGCCCGGGCGGCGGGCAAGCGGGTGATCACCGGGGCCGAGGTGATCGCGTTGCAGGCGGCGGCGCAGTTCGAGAAGTACACCGGTGTGGCGGTCACCGCCGAGCAGGTGGCGAGGGCGTCGGAGTTCTCCCGCGCGGAATGACCCGGCGGGGTCGGGTCTTTCACAGGTGATTCCAAGCCGTGATCGGTTTGTGACCGGGATCGATACGGTTCGTCATCCAGGGCTGATCAAATTGTCACTTGAGTATCACTGGTCACATCTGTCACACGGGTGATCGAGCAGGGTGCTCGTGACCATCGCCGCCGGATGAGAGTGACGCCTGATGAGACTGCGCACCGCCCGCTCGTTGATAGGTGTCGCCGTCGTCGCGGCCGGCCTGATCGGTACCGGTGTGGGTGCCGGCGACGCGGCTGCGGCACCGTGCGGCAACAGCAGCAGCGGATCATCGGGGTCGCTCGAGCTGGGGTCGTTCGGTTCGCTGGGCTCGGGTTCCGGATCGGGTTCGGGATCGAACGGACCGTCCGGTCCCGGCGCCGGTCCTCAAGGCCCGCTGCCCGTCTTCATCGGGTCCAACACGCGCACGGTCTCCTGGGTGACCGGTCCGTGGAGCCCCAACAGCACCTACAACCGGTTCGGCATCTCCGGTACCGACCTCGGCATCAGCTGGGACAACGGCAGCGGTCAGACGCTGATGGCCTTCGGCGACACCTTCGGCAACTGCCGGGTCAGCGGCCAGCAATGGCGGCACAACGTGCTGCTCCGTTCCGACGACACCGACCTGTCCAACGGCATCACCGTGCCCGACGCGGTCGCCGGTGATGTCCGATCCGGCAGCGTGGTGGCCGCCGACAACCCACGGTTCGCGCTCCAGCTGATCCCCGCCCTGGGCCTGAACTATGTGGAGGTCACCACCATCCCGACCGCCGCGATCGCCCTCCCCAAGCCGGGCGGCGGCTTCCGTCAGTACATCAACTACATGTCGGTGCGGTCGTGGGGCAGCGCCGGACACTGGGTGACCAACTTCTCCGGCATCGCCTACTCCGACGACAACGGGCAGACGTGGACCTCCGATCCCAACACCCTGCTGATCAACGCCCCGGTGACCCTCGCGCTGCCCGGTGAACTCCAGGCGGTCGATCCCAACAACGGCAAGTTCCAGCAGAGCGCCTACGTCCGCGGCCACGGCGACGAGGACGGCTACGTCTACCAGTTCGGCACACCCAACGGCCGGTTCGGTGCGGCGTTCCTGGCTCGCTTCGCGCCCGACGACATCCTCGACCTCACCAAGTACCAGTACTGGGCGGGGCAGGCACTCGGCTGGGTCGACAGCATCTCCCAGATACCCGACGACGGATCGGCGATCGTCGTCGGGCAGCCGGTCACCGAACTGTCGGTGTACTGGAGTCCCTACCTGAACAAGTACCTGATGCTCGACGGCGACAATGCCATCCGCGCCCGGACCGCCGACCGCCCGGAAGGACCGTGGAGCTCGCCGACCACACTGGTGCCGTCGGGTGCCATCGTGCTGTACGGCCCGATGATCCAACCGCAGTCACCGGCCATCCTCGGTACCGGCAAGGATCTCTACTTCAACGCATCCCGGTGGAGCGACTACAACGTGATGATGCTGCGCAGCGACATGAGCAAGGTGCCGCACTGAGTGCCGAGCACTCCCGGGATCGCAGTGTCGGGGATCTCGGTGTGGGGTCTCTCGGTGTGCGGGCTCAGCCGAGCGGGTAGCGCAGGCCCGCCACTGCGACCCCGTTCCACAGTGAGTGGGTGATCTCCATGTCGCGAACCGCCTTGACCTCACCGCCGTGGTCGAGCACCGAGACCACGATCGCCGAGAGCAGGTCATAGCCGTCGTCGGAACGGGTCAGCGCCCCGGTGGCCGGGTCCATCGTGCCGAAGATGTCGACGGTGAACTCGTACAGGAGTGTCGACACGGCGCCGGCGACGGCGGCCCGGGCGATGTCCTCGAGCTCGGTGGCGACCAATCCGGCCGACACACCGTCGGCGATCCGGTCCATCCGGGCGGAGCTGCGTTCGGCGTTGATCGCCGGGATCTCCTTGCGGATCGCGGTGTCGATCTCATCGGCCCGCAGATTGTCGGGCGCCCCGTGCACCGGGATCACCCGGCGCACCGAGTCGGCGTTGCGGTAGAGGTCGAGCAGGGGATCGGCGGCGAACAGGAACAGCGGCTGGGTGGCGTTCGGATCAGGATGTGCCAGTTCGGTCTTCACCGCCTCGGCGACCCGATGTGCGTACTGGTCGAGCAAGACCTTCTTGCCCTCGTCGCCGACGAGGCGCCGCACATGCCCGCGATCGCGGATGGTCGCGCGGTTGGTGGCGTCGGCGGCGTCGGTGCCGTATTCGCCGGTCAGCTGGAGTTCGGTGGCCACGGTGGTGGCCGTCGCCGACCACAGGTTCCAGCCGTTCGCCGACAGGGTCAGCGCGTAGGCGGCCTGCGACGACGACACCGCGCGCACCAGCTGGCCGAGGTCGAAGTAGCCACCGACCTGCATCTGGTTCTCGAGGTTGTTCGGCAGCACGAAGATCTCGGAGAAGACCGGGGTGAGGAAGATCGCCACCGACCGCGACAACCGTGACCACGCCTCGTCGTTGCGGATCTTCTCCCACTGATCGCGCAACGCGGTCTCGGTGGCGTGCCGGATGCCGGTCTCGCGTAGGGTGCGGATCGCGCGGTCGAAGGCGCTCTTCGCGGTGAGTGCACTGCCCTCACGTTCATCGGGTGCAGGTGAGGTCTCGGCGTAGATCGTGATCGCGTTCTCGTGCGGTCGGCCGAGGTCACGCAAGGTGTCGAGGGTCGGGAGTTCGAAACGTGCCATTGTCACGTCCGTCCTTTCCTGGTGGTAGGTTCGGCGCCCTGATCCCCACTGTAGACATCACCTCGTTTCAGTAGGGGCGGATTTCATCCGTGCAGTGTGGAGGGACCGAGCACCAGTGCACCGAGTTCTCGTACCCGGCTACGCAATTCACGATCGGCGGTGACGACGGTGATCCCCGGGGCATCCGGCGTTTCCCGGGTGTCGGAATCGGGCCGGTTCACCCGAACGGCGTCGACGATCGCATCGTCACCCGAACCGGGTGCATCGACCACCTCGACACCGTCGACCGGCGTCACTCCGCGGGCGCGTCCCTCCACGACCAGCACGATCCGGATCGGTCCCGGTAGCCCGCCCAGGCCGGACACCGCGAGCGGTGCGAGACGATCCCGCAGCCGTTCGGCCGCTCCCTTGCGGTCGCGCCACCAGCCGTCGGGGACCGACCCGACCACATTGGCCGCGTCGACGATCAGGATCGGACGGACCCCGGATCGGGGGTTCACGGTGGGATCTCCCATCACCCCATCCACCCATACCGGGGTGCACGACGGCAAGTACCGTGCATCGTGTGCGCTTCACCCGCGACGAACTCGACGCCTTCCGTGACACCGAGATCGACGACCTGCTCGGCCCCGGATGCCGACTGCTGTTCGTCGGGATCAACCCGGGGCTGTGGAGTGCGGCGACCGGCGCGCACTTCGCCCGGCGTGGTAACCGCTTCTACCCGGCGCTCGCACAGGCCGGCATCGTCGACCACGTCATCGACGCGTCGTCCGGGATGCGACCCGAGGACACCGAGCAGCTGATCGCCCGCGGCATCGGCATCACCAATGTCGTCGCCCGTGCGACGGCGACCGCCGCCGAACTGTCGAAGGACGAATTCCGTTCCGGCGGGCGACGATTGCGTGAGGTGGTGGCCCAGGTACATCCACAGGTGGTCGCGATCCTCGGAATCACCGCCTACCGCACGGCATTCGGCGAACCGAAAGCCCGCGCCGGTCGGCAACCATCGGATTGGGACGGCGCCCAGGTGTGGGTGGTGCCCAACCCCAGCGGACTCAATGCGCACGAGACCGTCGCATCGTTGGCCGCCGCATACCGCGAGGTGGCCGTCGCGGCCGGAGTGCTGGACGGGATCCGGTAAGAATCGACGCCCAGGGCGCCCGCCACGCAACCACATTCGATGGTCGGGCCGGGACCGATCCCTTGGGCGAGGACCCGTGTCGAGGCCTGGTGAGATTGCGGTGTCGGTGTCCAACCTCAGGGGTGGTCACTTGTCGATGTCGGCCGGCGGAGGTTTCGACACGT
>NZ_BCNF01000176.1 GCF_001485495.1 Gordonia desulfuricans NBRC 100010
GGGTGCAGGGGCTGCCGGTGCGGGATCCGCGGCTGCCGGACGCTGACCGAGCAGCGCCATCACGGCCACGAGTACCGCGATCACGATCATCGTGATCACCCCACGGATGGGCCTGCGGCGTCCGTCTCTCCCCACGCTGACGTGTTGCATACCCTCGAGCTCCTTCACACCCCATGACGGTCGGCGCGTCTGCACCTTTCGAAGCATGACACCAGGGGCCTCCCAAGTCACATTGATCCCACTGGTGTCATTTAGCCTCAGGTGTTTCTTACACGCCCCGGGCGTGGTTCGGGAAGTGCCACGCTGTGACTGGTGGGTTTTTTGTGATTTCTGTGACCTGGGGCGGGCGCTCCGGAGCTACGGGCGAGGCGACCCGACGAGACGACCCCGCCCGGGACCGTGATGGTCCCGGGCGGGGTCGTCTGAGATGCGGATCAGCAGGTCAGCGGAAGAAGCCTCGTGCGTAGGCGTTCCAGACCATGTCCTGCCAGTAGCCCCAGGCGTGGGTGCCGTTGGCGTAGTAGGTCATGACCGGCAGACCGTTCAGGGCGGCGAGGCCCTCGAAGGCCTTGGCCTGGGTGAACGCGAGGATCTCCAGTGTCGAGCCCTTGAACAGGTCGTCGAACACATTCGGCAGCGCGTTGTACTGGCCGAACAGGCCGTTACCCGAACCGATGAAGATCTTCATGCCGTGCATCTGGTTGATGCGCAGCGACGGGTCGTTGTCGTACCAGCGGGCATCCCACGGCGGGCCCCACATGGCGTCGACGTTCCACGGCTTGGGATCGACGTCGAGCATCGCCAGACGCAGCATGGTGTGCATGCCGGGCGCGCTCAGGAAGTTGTAGCCGGACAGCGATGCGGCGGCGTAGTACAGATCGCGACGCTTGGTGGCCAGGGTCAGTGCGGCGTTACCACCCGACGACAGACCCATGATGGCGAACTTGCCGCCCTTGGTGCCGTACTTGCCGTACCGGCCCGACTTCAGTGCTGCGGGGAGCGTGTTGTTGATGACGCATTCCCACATGTACCGGCGCTGCTGGCCGTTGAAGTTACTCGGCGCATTCCAGTTGGTGTAGAAGCTGGCCGGGCCACCGATCGGCTCGACGACGTTGACGCCGCGCTTCACCAGCTCCTGGATGTTGGTGTTGATCTCCCAGCCCGAGAAGTCGTACTGGGCGCGCATACCGTCGAGCATGATGACGGTACGGGTGTTGCCCGGACGCTGCCAGGCACGGACCTTGACCTTGCCCGGGGCCATCGACTTGTTGCCGAAGGCGCCGTTGGTCGGCATGCCACAGGCGTCGATCCAGAACTCCTTGACACCGGCGGTGCCGTTGATGCGCGCATCCGCCTGGCCCACTCCAGCGACCGTGCCGACGAGTCCTGCGACGGTCAGCGCCGTGACGATCATCGCCACCACGCGACTACGGAGCCGTAGCCTGCCCTTCGGTTTCATTCCACCTGCACCCATCGACTGAAAATCTCCCTTTGTCACCGGCGATCGGCGTCAGAACCACGACGCCGATACCGGATTGTCACTCCGATGTCCGGATTCCCCCACCCGACCCGGCCCGGTGTCTCGATGGGCACCTGGGACGACAGGGGAGCCTATTTCAATTACCAACCCTCGACAAACTCTGTGACTTCTATCACACAATTCTCAGGTTGGTGAACGCAATGCCTCCCGGACATGTTGTTCACGGTTCTTCTATCGATATCGCCTCGGCGCACGTTACCGATCCGAGACAAACCCCCGCAAGTCGTGGGGGCGGTACGCACCGAACGCCCGAGTTCGGCCCGGCATCGGACCCCTCGACGGGACCCTCGGCGCGACGCAACCGTGCCGGACACAGACCGCAGCATCGCTATCGCGGGTTGATCCGCTGCGGCATCGTCAAACCGCACCGCTGGATCTCGTACTCGGGGTTGCGTTCGATCCGGTAGTTGTTGAAGCCGAAGGACTGCTTCAGATTGCTCTTGAACCGCTGCCAGGTCCACGTGCCCTCGAAGGAGGCGAACCGGTCACGGGTGTCCGGACAGGTCAGCGCCACCTGCGCCTGACGCACCGTGTCCTCGTCGAGGAATCCCGGCAGGACCGGGCGGCGCGGCACGGCACCCGACTCGGCGACGACCCACTCGGTGGGCAGCACCTTGTCGTGGCCGATCCGGCCGTCCTCGAGTCGCTCGGTGTGCGCGGCGAGCGGATAGGCCAGACCCATCTGGTCCACCACGCGCACATCCAGCGGCGCGTTCATGCTGGTCATGCCGAGATTGAGGAAGTACACGGTCAGGGTGCGCTTGTCCTGCGGCGTCGACTGCGGCAGCGGGATGTAGTACCACTCGTCGTAGTTGAACGACGCCACCAGCACCCCGCCCTCCTTCTCGTGCTCGGCGATGTTGTCGACCATCGCCTGCATCCGCGGGTAGTCGAGGTAGTCGGCGGCGGTGACCGGGTTCTCGTTGCCCATGTTGGTCACGTAGAAGCGACGCTCGTCGACGATGCCGCTGCGGCCGATGTCGATGCCGGCGTTGGGCAGGACGGTCTCGTGGACCATCGCCGCCCACACGACGGTGGTGACCCACAGCCCGGCCATGATGACCGAACCGGCCAGCTGCAGCCGCGTACGACGGTTACGGGTGGAGGCATCGGGGACATCTGCTGCGGGGACACCGGGTACGGGGGTCTCGGTTGTGGGGATACCGGCGCTCGGGTCCGTCCCTTCGGGGGCGTCGTCGGCGCTCACACCACCGTTGATCGCCTCACCGGTGTTCTCGCCGGTGTTCGCATCATCGGTGGACGCGGCCGCGGGCGTACGACGGAAGGCGGCGACGACGCCGTGTACCGGGATGGTGACCGGGATGACCATCAGCGGCAGCAACAGGACGAACAGCGGCGTGAGCAGCACACGGCCGTGCATGAAGTCGCCGCCCTGGCGCAGCCAGTAGACGAAGACGATGGCACCGGCCAGCAGGATGGCCACGGTGACCGCTGTGGGGGTCTGCAGAGCGCGCGACCAGCCGGCCAGGCGATCGCGACGAGAGGTCGGGGCGTCACCGGACGCGGTGTCAACGGACGCGCTGTCACCGGCCGGGGCGGGGGCCGGTGCGAGGCGACGCAGCCGCGCGCCGATCAGCATCAGCACACCGGCAACCACGGCGAGGATCACCGGCAGCAGCAGCGTGTACGGGCCGAACAGGTTGGCCAGATAGGTGAACCCCTGCCCCCACTTGGAGCCGGAAGCGTCCTTGGCGACGGCCGGATTGGGCACCAGCAGTGCGTAGTAGCCCATCCGGAAGATCTGGTAGCCGACCGGCAGGACCGCCGCGACGACGACCACACCGACACGCATCTTCCAGGACAGCGGGGCCAAGAACACCAGCACCAGCGCGATGCCGCCGACCACGGCCAGCTCGGGACGCACCAGCGGGGCCAGACCCGCCCAGAATGCGAGGAACAGGGTCGCGGCCGCTCCGCCGCGCGTGGCGTCGGCCCCGTTGGCGCGACGGCTCCACGACACCAGCAGGCACCACAGCACCGCGGCCCAGAAGATACAGAGTCCGTTCTCCAGACCGCTGGTGGCGAAGTCGCGAGCGGGCGGCACGGCGATGTAGACGATCGCGCCCAGCGGCAGCAGCAGGGTGTAGCCGTCGCCGGTGACCCCGCCGATGCGGTTGCGCAGCAGACGCGCGGTGCCGTACATGGCGATCGGGATCGCGGCCACCGACAGCACCAGGGCGACCCACAGGGCCACGTACTCGAGCTGTCCGTCGGTCACCCACGCCCAGAACCACAACAGGTAGGTCCAGGCGGTGGAGGTGTTGGCCTCGACCCGCTCCCCCGCGTTGAAGACCGGGCCGTTGCCGGCGAACAGGTTGCGCAGGGTGCGCAGGACGATCAGGCCGTCGTCGGCGATCCACCGACGCTGCCAGGCACCTATCGCGAAGAAGGTGGCGACGGTGACCGCACCGACGACGAAGCTGCCGATCGCAACCCACTCACGCGGACCCCGGGTACGCCCTGCGGCGACGGCCGAACCCCTGCGCTCGTCGCGCTTGCGTTCGTCCGTGCGGGTGGTCTCGTCGACCGGGCGCTTCTTCCCGTCGACCGGGCGCTTCTCCTCGTCGACCGGGCGCTTCTCCTCGTCGACCGGGCGCTTCTTCCCGTCGACCGGGCGCTTCTCCTCGTCGACCGGGCGCTCGTCGGCGGGGTCGTCGAGGTTCAGCCGCAGCCAGCGGGTCGGTGCGTCGTCGCCGGGATGGTCACCGGTGTGGTCGGACCGACGATCAGGGCCGGAACGATCGGATCCACCCAGCCGGGTGGCATCGTCGGTCATGGGCCCACCGGTGCCGGGGACTCATCACGACACTGCATAGACGGCGACACCCACGCATACTATCCAGGCCACCGCGAGGAACTGCAGCACCCGGTCGCCGAGTGCGATCTCCTCCGGCTCACCGGCCGCACCACCGTCGACGTCGACCGCATACCGCAGGATGGCGACGGTGAACGGGACGATCGAGATGGCATAGAACACGTTGTCGCCGTGGATGGAGTCGTCGAGCGCCCACAGGCCGTAGCAGAGCACCACCGACGTCGCCGCCAGCGTCCACACGAACCGCAGGTAGGTGGTGGTGTAGTACTCCAGCGACTTGCGGATCTTGGCGCCGGTGCGCTCGGCGAGCTGCAGTTCGGCGTAGCGCTTACCCGCGGCCATGAACAGCGAACCGAACGCCATGACCAGCAGGAACCAGCTGGACAGGCCGTTGGGCAGTTCGGCGGCCACGCCACCGGCGATCGCGCGCAGCAGGAACCCCGACGACACGATGCAGATGTCGACGACGGCCTGGTGCTTGAGCCCGAAGCAGTAGCCGAGCTGGATGACCAGGTAGACCGCGATGGTGACGGCGGTCTGCCAGTTGGCGAGGAAGGCCACGCCGATCGACGCGGCGGCGAAGATCGCCGACAGGACATAGGCCAGGTTCACCGGCACCACGCCGGCGGCGATCGGACGGAACCGCTTGGTCGGGTGGTTGCGGTCGGCCTCGACGTCCAGCGCGTCGTTGACCAGGTAGACCGACGACGCGACCAGGCAGAACGAGACGAAGGCGATCGCCACCCGGAACATCATGTCGCCGTTGGTGAGAACCTCGGTGCCCGCGGCCAGCGGTGCGGCCAGAACGAGGACGTTCTTGACCCACTGACGCGGACGCACGGCCTTGACCAGCCCGGCGGGCAGGCTCTTGGGCGGACCCTGCACCTTTCCGTGCTCGATCGGCTCCTCGCTCATCACTTCTCCCTGTTCCTGCCGACGCAGGTGGTCATGGCACTGTCGATGTACCGGTCACCGGCGATCACCGCACCCGCACTGAGTGCACCGATCGCCGCACCGGCCGCGACGTCGCTCGGGTAGTGCACACCGAGAACCAGTCGCGAGGTGAGCATAGGCGGCACCAGCAGCGCCGGGAGCAGGGAGGGCGGCAAACCGGCGGCGCGACCGATCAGGATCGCCGCGGCGGTGGTCGACGTGGCGTGCGACGACGGGAAGCTCAACTTGCTCGGGGTGGACACCCCCACCTCGATCCGCGGGTCGTGCGGACGCTTGCGCCGCACGATGCGCTTGATCACCACCGACGCCGCGTGTGCGCCGAACGCACCCACACCGGCCTCGATCCAGCGGCGCTGTGCGGCGGCGTCGTCGCGTCGGGTCGCCAGCGCCCAGCCGGCGGCACTGATCGCCAGCCACCCCAGGGAGTGCTCCCCGAAGTGCGACAGCCCGCGGGCCGCCGCGGTGACCGGCGGCGTGGCGATCGCCGATTGGATGTCCACCAGGACCTTGACCTCACCGGTGGGTTCACCCGCCGGCGCGGTCGTGGTCTGTTCAGTCGATTCCGAAGACACCCGCCCAGCTCTCCTTACTGGTCAGCTCCTGATGCTTGGCCCGGTAGGCCGCCTGCAGCTCAGGGAATTTCTCGTTGAGTTCGCGCACCAGGGCCGCCGATTCGCGGGCCAGGGCGATCATCTTGTCCCGATCGCGCTGGCGGTAGACCACGCCACGGCCGTCGGCGGTGGTCACGGTGACCCCGTCGACCCGGCCGAGGGAGAACCAGCGGGCCTCGATCGGCGGGTAATTGGCCTGCGGCACCTCATGATGCCGCGGATCGGCGGGACGCAGGTTGTTGACCACCGCACCGGCGAGCGCCTTGAGCTTGCTGACCGGGTTGGTCGGGATCGCGGTGCCGAGATGTGTTGCCTCGCCGCTGGTCCGGGGGAGCTCGGTGGCCGACGGCAGCACCACGGCGTCGGGGAACTCCTTGCGCATCGCGGCGATCTTGGGCAACGCGGTGGGCAGCAGGCTGCGGATGTGGTCCGGGCCGGCCAGGAAGTCGCGGATCGCCTCGTTCTGGATGGCGACCGTCGAGTATTCAAGGCAGAGAAGATGTTTCGCCGTCGCCTTGACCATCGACTGCAGGATGCCCTTGATCGGGCCGTCGTGGTGGATCGATGCGACGACGAGCCGGTTGCGCAGGTGGAAGTAGGCCTGCCAGTCGATCGCGTCGTCCTTGTCGCTCCAGGCCATGTGCCAGATCGCGATACCCGGGATGGTGGCCGTCGGATATCCGGCCTTGGCGGCGCGCAGCGCGAATTCCCAGTCGTCCCACTTGATGAACAGCGGCATGGGCAGGCCGATCTGCTCCGCGCATTCACGCGGGATCATGCACATCCACCAGCCGTTGCCCTCGACGTCGATGCGCCGGTGCAGGTTCTTGGAGTTCTCGCGGTCGCGCAGCGGGTGCATCGCGAAGTTGTGGTCGTACTCGACGAACGGCGCCGCGGTCCACATGAAGGTGTGGTGGTTGATCACCTCACCCATGCAGTGCAGGTGACTGCGGTCCTGCAGGTTGAGCATCTGCCCGCCGACGAGCATGGGGGACTTGGCGAATCGCGACATAGCCAGGGACCGCAGGACGGAGTCGGGCTCGATCGCGATGTCGTCGTCCATGTACAGCACGTACGGGCTGTCGGTCAGGCGCAGCGCCTCGTACATGATCCGCGCATATCCACCGGAGCCACCCAGGTTGCCCTGGTCGAAGATGCGCAACCGGTCGCCGAGCGCGGCGGCGGCATCGTCGTAGCCGGGCTCGTCGACCACCTTGCGGGTGCCCTGATCGGGCATCAGCACCGCGTCGATCACGCCGTCCACCAACGGATCCGAGGTGAGGGCGGCGAGTGCGGCGACGGCATCGGTGGGCCGGTTGAAGGTGGGGATGCCCACGGTGATCCGCTTGGTCTCCGGGCCGGTGGGGCACGGGACCGCGGAATACCAACCGGCCGAGACGATCTGGGTCTCGGTGTCGGTGGTGACGTCGAACCAGATCCAGCCGCCGTCCTCGAACGGACCGAGGTCGAGCTCGAATTCGATGACGCCGCGGCCACCCTCGTCGGTGGGGATGAGGTCGCCACCGATGCCGATTCGGGAACCGTCGACCTTGGACCGGTAGAGGTCGACGCGGCAGTTGCCGATCACCTCGACCCGCAGCACCACCGATTCCAGGATGCTCCACCGTCGCCAGTAGGCGGCGGCGAAGGCGTTGAAGTAGGTCTCGAAGCTCACCTCGGAGTCGGTGCCGAGCACCACCGAGGTGCGGCTCGGCGAGTGCGCCCGCTGGTTGTTGCCCCACGACTCGACGAGATAGAGCGAGCGGACGTCGACCGGCTCGCCGGGACGCGGGAAGATCACCCGCTGCAGCAGCTCGACGGCCTTGGACGCCGGCTGCGCACCCGACGCGTCGTCGGCGGTGTTCTCGGTGTCGTGTTCTGTGGTGGCTCCGGTGACGCTCATCTACTCCGCCTCGGCCAGCGGCGATCCGTCGCGCAGATGCGGCGCCAGCGTGTTGTCGAACATGGTGAGCGCACTCGCGATCGCCATGTGCATGTCCAGGTATTGGTAGGTGCCCAGCCGGCCGCCGAAGAGCACCTTGCGCTCGACGGTCTCGGCCTTGGCCAGCTCCCGGTACGCCGCGAGCATCTCACGGTCTTCCGGGGTGTTGATCGGGTAGTACGGCTCGTCGTCGTCGGAGGCGAACCGGCTGTACTCCCGCATGATCACGGTCTTGTCGGTCGGGTAGGTGTCCCGCTCGGGATGGAAGTGCCGGAACTCGTGGATCCGGGTGTAGGGCACGTCGGCGTCGTTGTAGTTCATCACCGGGGTGCCCTGGAAGTCGCCGGTGGGCAGCACCTCGGTCTCGAAGTCCAGGGTGCGCCAGCCCAGGCGGCCGGCCGAGTAGTCGAAGTAGCGGTCCAGCGGGCCGGTGTAGACGACCGGCGCATCGGGGTTGGCGGCGGTGATCTCCTCGCGCGCCTCGAACCAGTCGGTGTTCAGGCGCACCTCGATCCGCTCGTCGGCGGCCATGTTCTCCAGCCACGCGGTGTATCCCTCGACCGGCAGCCCCTCGTGGGTGTCGTTGAAGTACCGGTTGTCGAAGGTGTAGCGGACGGGCAGGCGGGTGATGTTGCCGGCCGGCAGGTTGGTGGGATCGGTCTGCCACTGCTTGGCCGTGTAGGCCTTGACGAACGCCTCGTAGAGGGGGCGGCCGATCAGGCTGATCGCCTTCTCCTCGAGGTTGGTCGCGTCCTTGGTGTCGATCTCGGCGGCCTGCTCGGCGATCAGTGCCCGCGCCTCGTCGGGGCTGAAATACCGGCCGAAGAACTGCGAGACCAGGCCCAGGCCCATCGGGAACTGGTAGGCCTGCCCCTTGTGCATCGCGAAGACACGGTGCTGATAGCCGGTGAAGTCGGTGAAGCGGTTGACGTACTCCCACACGCGCTCGTTGGAGGTGTGGAACAGGTGCGCGCCGTACTTGTGGATCTCGATGCCGGTGCTCGGCTCGGGTTCGGAGTAGGCGTTGCCACCGAGGTGATGGCGGCGTTCGACGACGAGGACTCGTTTGCCCAACTCGGCGGCGGCCCGTTCGGCGACGGTGAGGCCGAAGAATCCCGAGCCCACCACGATCAGGTCAAAACCGGCGTTGGTATTGGATGCCACGGGAGTTCAGGGTAACGGACCGAACCTGAGGATTCTCCGTGCCACGGCGGCGACGGGGCCATCACCTGCGATGACCCGTCCGGAGTGCCTGAATCCTCACATCTCGGCGGCCCTGTATCCCGGCGCGGCCCGGCGACTCGGCGCAGCCCCGACGACTCAGCGCAGCACGTTCTGCTTGGGGAAGCCGAGCACCGGGATACCGCCGCGGGCCTGGTAGTCCGCCAGTCCCCGGCCGGCCAGGGCATGTGCCCCGGTCTGCTTGCTGAAGAACAGCATCCCCTTCTCGAACACCTGGGTGACGCCGGCCGCGTCAGGGGTCAGGGTGGGCAGACCCACCGCGGCCCCGAGCGCGCCGGTGTTTCCGCCGAGTGCCCCGAGCAGACCCTGGAAGGCGGAGGTGGCCGTGCCGAGCAGGTCACCGGCACCGGGCAGCAGCTGGTCGGCGATCCCGTTCAGCGAGCCCAGATCGAGGGAGCCGGTGGAACCGGGCCCGGTCGGCGGGGTGACGATCCGCGGCGGGGTGCGTTGTCCCTGCACCGAGAACCAGGACGACTTGAGGCCCAGTTTGGTGCGGGCCTCCTCACCGGTGGCCTCCACGCTGCGGCCACCGCCGGTGGCACGGACCTTGAGTGCACGGCCCTGTTCGGCGCCGAGGCCGTTGGCCTCGATCACCTCGAAGCTGTCGAGGGACGGCAACCCGAACGCCGACGCGATGCTGCCGGGGCTGACCGTGGCGGTCCAGTTGTGGTTCGGCGAGGCGGAGTCCCCCTCGTCGACGACCGCCGGGAACCGTCCGCCCGCGGTGTAGCCGCCGGTGGACGCGGAGAACTCGGTGAACGCCGGCGCCCCGTTCTGCAGGCGGATCTGACCGGCGGTGGCGTCGGCGGCGGTGTTGGTGCGCGGGTCCTCACCGGCGACACCGCCGTAGACCTGCGAGTTCTGGGTGTCGTCGATCTTCTTGCCGCCCGCGATCGCCGACAACGCGTAGGTGCGGGCGGCGACGGCCTGCGCCTTGAGTGCCTCGAGGCCGCCGGAGTCGGCCCAGCCAGGGACGCTCTCGCGGGCGATCACACCCTTCACATAGTCGTCGACGTGCAGTTTGTTGACGACCTGGCCGCCGTCGAGGCCCAGCGAGCCGCGGAATGCCTCGTTGGAGCCGCAGAAGCGGAGGAACTCGTTGGCCGGGCGGTTCGGTGCGGTGTTGATCGGGTCGACGAACGGCTGGGCGAGCGGCACCGTCCGGACGGCTGAGCCGCCGCAACCGCTCAAGATGGTGGCGGTGTTGCCGTTGAGACTGACCGCCTGGCCGGCCTCGACGCGCTGACCACCGACCGTCATCGGCGAGTCGGAGCGGACGTTGACCGCGCTCTTGTCGGTCAGGATCACCTGTACTTCGGGGGTGGTGACGCGGCCGGGGGTGGTGTTGCCGTAGTAGTGCTGCAGGATCTGGCTCGCCGACCAGCCTCGTTTGGCGTAGCCGTAGGCGCCCCACTGACCCATGCCACGGCCGTGACCGTGACCGTGGCCGATCAGGGTGACCTCGGAGCCTGCGGTGAGGCCGATGTCGGGAGTGCGGTCGGAGGCGGTCACACCGAAGATCAGGCCACCGGCCAGCAATGCCGACATGGTGCCGCCCACCACCATCGACGTGGTGCGTCGGCGCGCCTGGCGCGGTCGGGTCCGGGAGGCCAACAGGCCGGTCAGACGAGCGTTCACGAGTGCATCTCCCCCACGGTCGATCAGCCCTTCCGGCCGGTTGGTAGCACACACAGGATCTGTTACTAATGTGACTACTGGGACTCAAGTGACCATAATCAAGTCTCTTAAGAATCACCAACCACAGAAGATAACAACCGCATCACGAGTTATACGTCCCCCGGCGTGGACTGCCCGTGATGACGACGACTCCCCGACACGATCGGGGGCGTCGCCGGTGCAGACGCAGCGGCCGCGCATCCCGTTAGGAGCAGAGATCGGTGCGATACCCACGACGTAAGCCCTCGGTGCTGGTCGCAGCGGTGGCACTCGCGCTCGGCGCGGGGATGCTGATCGATCTCGGCCCCGACCGCTCGGTGCGGGATGTGCGCCCGGTGGACAACCAGCGCCAGATCGACCGCACCGCGATCGAGGAGGTCGCGCTGCGTGAGCTTCCGTCGGTGGCGCTGGACCTCGCGTCGTCGGGGCTCGAGGCCGCCGGGATCGAACTGCCCGAGCTCGACATCACCGCCCTGCCGTCGTCCGGTCGCACCCCCGTCTCCGCCGACGGCGAGGTCGCACGGCCGGCGGTCGGCGCCTCGGTCAAACACCTCGTCCGGGACACCCCGTTCAAGATGGTCGGATTCACGTGGAACAAACCGGTCTGGGGTGATCCCGACGACGCCACCATGTTGCTGCGGGCGAAGGAGGCCGGTGGCCGCTGGGGTGAATGGGTGGAACTCGAGCCGATCCACACCGAGGCCGCGCCGTCGGCGAGGCAACCCGGCGGTACCGAGCCGGTGTGGGTGGGCGATGCCACCGAGATCCAGGTGGCCGTCGCCGAGGAGGGACTCGCCATCCCGGCGCTGCGCCCCACCCGGGCCGCGGGCACTCCGGTCGAGGGCGACGGCACCGATCTGCTCACCCAGGTTCTCGGGGCCGGTGCCGAGATCCTGAAGAACCTCGCCGGGACGGTGATGCCGGAGTTGTCGGCGACGCTGCTCAGCCCGGACAGCCTGCTCTCCCTGGGGTCGTCGATGTTGACGACACTGTCGGGGGGCCCGCAGGTGATCTCGCGGGCGGCCTGGGGTGCCGACGAGTCGATCCGCTGTTCGCAACCGACCATCTCGCCGTCGCTGAACGGTGCGATCGTCCATCACACCGCGGGCTCCAACGACTACACGCCGCAGCAGTCGGTGGAGATCGTGCGCGGCATCTACGCCTATCACGCACGCACCCTGAACTGGTGCGACATCGGCTACAACGTGCTCGTCGACAAGTACGGACAGATCTTCGAGGGCGCCTTCGGTGGCCTCGACCGCAACGTCGAGGGCACCCACACCGGCGGGTTCAACCGCAACACCGTCGGGGTGTCGATGATCGGCAACCTCGAGGAGGTCACCCCCTCCGGGGCGATGCTCGCCTCGGTGGGCCGTTTCCTCAAGTGGCGACTGAGCAAGGCGGGCCTCAACCCGGCCGGTACCGCACACCTGACGTCGGAGTACTTCTCCGACAGCAAGTTCCCCGCCGGAACGCAGACGCAGATGCCGGTGATCGCCGGGCACCGCGACTACAACAACACCAGTTGCCCCGGGGCATACGGCTATCCGGCACTCGCGCAGATCCGCAGCCTCGCCGGGGCGTTCACCCCACCGGCCACCACCACACCGACCCCTGAGCCAGGCGCACCGGCCGAGTCGGCACCGGCCGCTCCCCCGACCACCGATCCGCCGGTCCAGATGGCGCAATAGGACCGACACGACCGTCCCCACCCATCGCCATCCGAGGTCGCCTGCGGAGATCTCGACTCGGGTCATCAACAGGCCGTTGATGGTTGAGCCGACGAGGAGCGAAGCGACAAGTCGTGCCGAAACCTCAGACGGCCGAGTTGCTGACGTGACCACCCCGGAGGTGGCCGCCACCCAACACAACCCACCAAGATTTCGACACGGGTCCTCGCTACGCTCGGTCCCGGCTCAATCAGCAACAGGAGATTCTCGCTCAATCAGCAACTCGCCGTTGATGG
>NZ_BCNF01000177.1 GCF_001485495.1 Gordonia desulfuricans NBRC 100010
CCGGGCCCGCCCGACGGGGTGCCGCCGGGCCCGCCCGACGGGGTGCCGCCGGGTCCGCCGAACGGGTTGTCGTCCCCGCCGGGACGCGGTGCGGGTGCATCGTCGTCGAGGCGGGCGCGGGCCTTGGTACGCAAGGCGGGCAGCACCCGCGGCAGCGACTCGGAGACCTCACGGACGAGCTGGTCGATGCGGCCTCGGTCGGCGTCGCCGCCGACGAGCATCACCACGGTCGCGGTGTTCTCCGGTCCGGTCGGGTCGTGCAGGACGAACCAGGTGTTGTGCACCGCCAGCGGCAGCCGGGCATCCGGTGTCTTTCCCCAGCTGTCGCCGGATCTGCCTGCCGCACCGGCCATCCCGGGTGCGCTCGCGGTGACGAACCCGACGCCGAACGGCGAGCGTCCGATCCTGGTGCGCAGGGTCACGCCGCCGAGGTCGATCCGGCGGGTCGGTCCGTCCAGTCCGGGCACGAGTGCGATGAAGTCCCGGTCGCCGATGGCGAACGGCGCCCCGTTGTCGCGCACCACGGCCGTCCCGTTGAGCCGTACCCGGAACTGCTCGGCACGCAATGCGTGGCCGGGGATGCGCGCGGTGTACCACTTCGCGAGGTAGAGCAGCAGCAACGGGATCAGCGGGCCGAGGACCAGAGCGACCACCAATGTGATCGCGAAGTCCGCGGTGTCCAGCGGCTTCTGCAGGGCCACGGTGAACGGCACCTCGATGGGCAGCGGCTGTGCCGAACCGTCCTTCGGCGCCACCATCACGGTGACCGTGCCGTTGGCGGTCCCGTTCACCGCCTGTGGTGCGGTGAAGGTCAGTTCGAGCCGGCCGGTCTGCTTCTCGTCGACCTGCACACAGTTCTGCTGTGACGATGCGCCGGAGCCGACGGCGAGTTCGCCGCTGCCGTCCGGGGTGGCGAGGAAGTTCGTCTGCTCTGCGGTGTCCAGCCACACGCAGCCGGGTCCGGTGACGGTGAGTGCCGCGGTCGCGGTGCCCGAGCCCTCGATCGTGCCGAAGTCGATGCGTGAGCCGATGGTCGGGTAGCCGACCGGCGGGTCGATGACCACCGGGAGGTCGACGGTGGTCGGCGACAGCTCGGTTCCCGGTACCGTTCGGCCGGAGGCGTCCTGCGCGGCCGCCGTGGTCACGGCCAGCGTCATCCGCAGGGTGGCGGGTCCGGGATCGATGCCGGCCAGGGTGAGTTCCCGGGGCGCGGTGATCTGGCCCTTGGGGATGTCGGTGCCGATCGGCACGGTCTTGCCGTTGCGGGTCACGATGCTCGTCGAGAGGCTCGCGGTACCGGGCAGCGTCGACGGATCGACGGTCGCGCCCGCACTGTTGTGCACCGTGAACGACATCGGGATGTCGGTGTCACCGGAATGCAGGGTGGTGGTGTCCTTGCCCGACCACACCGGCCGGAGGTCGCCGGTGATGTGGATACTCGAGCGGGTCTTGGCCGCCTCGTCGCTGTCGGCGACGAACACCAGGGCCCAGACACCCGTCCACAGCTGTGCGTCGGGATTCGACATCTGGATCGACACCGACTTGTCGGTCGGGAAGCGGTAGGCGAGTTTCACCCCGCCCTGCTCGGCGGTGCCCGCCTGACCGGGTGCCATCCGGGTCTCCACGCCGTTCGGGGCCACCAGCACGGGGGTCAGTCCGGCGCGGTCGGCCGCGGCGAGAATGCTGACCGAACCCACCGCGCGGTCGAGCACGAATCGGTGTTTGGCCTGGTCGCAGACCTTGATGACGCATGCGCCGGTGTCCTGGGTCAGCGGCGGCTGTCCCGGTGTGGAGAGGTTGTCGAACGCGAAGAGCAGGTCGTCGATGTCCTTGGCGAGGTAGAAGTCGCCGGGCGCCGGCTGGGTGATGTCACCGCATGGTCCGGCCGGGGTCTTCTGACCGGTGGAGATCGACCGGAGCAGGTCGAAGTCCGACGCGGAGGTCCCCTCGGAGGCGAGCCCGATCGCCACCGTGACCACTCCCGACGAGCGGAGCTGATCGGCGAGCCCACCGGAACGGCAGATGCTCTGCTGTGCGGCCTGGATCATCGCCTCACGGTCGGCCTCGGTGTCGAGCGTCCGGCCCTCGGCGTACGGCTTGGTCACGCCCGGGCGCGGGGTGAAGTCGAGTTGTCCGTCGGTGAACCACGCGATCATCTGGCAGCCCTGCGCGGCGCCGTCGTCGGGACGCTTCTGCGCGAGGGTCTGCCGCGCGCCGTCGAGGGCCAGCCAGTAGTCGGTGTCCTGCCCCTGGGCCTGGTCACGGAGCTGGTCGATGGCCGAGGTGACGGTGCCCACCGACTGGCTCTCGAGCTTCGTCCATCCGAGATAGGAGTGGTAGTCGTCGGAGAATCCCGACACCGCGACGTCGAGGTCGGCGCCGGTCGACGCCGCGAACGATGCGAGCTGCTCGGTCAGATACCGGGCGGCGGTGATCCGTGCGGCCTGGGGATCGGACTGCCCGAGGCTGCGGGACTCGTCGAGGAGGAGGAGGACCTGGCCTTTGCCCTGCGCGGCGACGCACGATCCGAAGCGGTCGACCCCCGCGCCGGCGGTGTCGGCGTCGGGTGCCGCGAGTGCGGGGCCGGCGACCGCGGCGACGAGCGCAGCGGCGAGGAGGGTGACCGACAGGGTGCGTAGTCGACGCCACGCGCGGTTCGTGCTCATCGTCGTCCCACCCAGAAAGCGAAGCCGAGTGCCCCGACGATCACGCCGGCGACGATGAGGATCATCACGGCGGTGTAGGCCGCCGACATCCAGCCCGGCCGGAGGTAGATCGGCTGCGCGCGGCGGGAGGTGTCGGTGGAGATGAACATCGCGAGGATGCAGATCGCCACCGGCCCGGCCAGCAGCCAGCCGATGCCGGCGATCCACTGCCCCCAGAAGACTGCGCCGAGCGCGATCCCGATGGCGGCCACGAGTCCGGTGAGGGCGATCAGCAGCGTCGGCGGACCGGCCGGTGCGGTGGACGTCGATCCGCCGGGCACGGCGGGCCCTCCGGTCGGGGCCGGTGCGGTGGAACCGGGACCGAACGGTGAGGCACCGGGCCCTGGGGTCACGGGTACCGAGGCGCCGGGACCGAAGGGTGGGCGCGATCCGGCGCCGCCCGGGAAGGGGGCTCCGTGACCGGCGCCCCCGGGACCGAACGGGTTGGGGGGAGTCGACACAGCGCGAATCTTTTCACACGGCAGGGACATTGGGAGAAAGACAATTGACAGAATTCCGTCGACCGAGTGACTTGACTGTCAGGCACTTTGGTGAGTCGTGTGTGCGGCGTCGGACCCGGATCCGGCGCGCGGCCACTGCTCGATGCCCCCTCGGCGAACCGTTCCGGGCGACCGTTTCGAGGCGAGGGGTCAGCAGTCGTCCAGGAGGCGTGCGAGCGCATCGCGTTCGGCCGCGGTCACCCACAGCCCGTAGGCGGCCTTGACCTCGATCTGCCGTTCGGCGTAGGTGCAGCGGTAGGCCTTGTTCGGTGGCAACCAGGTGGCTGCGTCGCCGGCACCCTTGCTCTGGTTGACCGATCCGATCGTCGCCTGCAGGTTGCGCGGATCGTTGGCGAGGTCGGCCCGTTTCTCGGGGGTGAGGTTCTGGGCGCCCTTCTGCCAGGCATCCGCCAGGGCGACGACGTGGTCGATCTGCACCTGCGACGACGTGTCGGTTCCGCGCGTGAACCGAACGGTCGTGCCGGTGTACGGATCGTCGAGGGTGCCGGAGAGGACGACGCACTCACGGGTCCCCGGCTTGACGGTGATGTCGGTGAGATCTCGACGCAGGATGTCGTTACGGGTGTCGCAACCGTTGTGTCCGCCGGCGACGTCCACGTCGTCGGTCCAGCTCTGGCCGAACTGTGCCCTGCTGTAACCGGTTTTCGGTGCCCGGCCCTTCACCGGGAGGGAATCGAGGGTCGTCTGCGCGGAAGAACTCTCCTCGGGCCGTTCCGTTCCGGTGCCCGGAACCGGCTGCGTGGCAGCGTCATCCGCCTCCGGGGCCGTCGACGAAACCGGTGGTTGGATCGAATCTGATTCCGGTGCAGCACATCCGGCGAGAAGTGAGCACACGACCATCCCGGCCATGAGCAGGACGTGACGGGTGCGGGGACGGTGTGCGGTCATGTCGGTGATTGTGGCCGACGCCCCTGACACCGCACGCGGTCGGGTGATATCCCGCGCCCGCGGTCACGCCGATCACGGCGCAGCACACCGGCAACGAGTGTCGATCGAGGTGTGCTGGCCGGTCCCACCACGGTCAGGAGGGGAGTCCCAGCACGTCCTCGTGGCCATGTCGTCGGCACCAACTGACGATGTAGCGGGCGTGGAGGCCGCACCAGCGGTACACCGACGCCTGGGTCAGCGGCAACCGTTCGTCGTGTTCGTTCCGGGCCCGCATCAACGGCCCCAGGTAGGTGGTCGCCGCCTTGTTGGCGGTGTTGGTCGACACCCGGGCGATGGTCGCGAGACTGGCCACGTCGGCCGCGTTACCCGATGCGATCGCGCCGGCGAGACGGGCCGTGGTGACCCCTCGGCGACTGTCGAACAACTCGAACAACGACGGTCGATGGGTGGTGGCGGCGGGGGGAGCGAGGCGTTGGCCGAACGCGACGGCGCGCAGTGAGTCGACGAGCGACTGAAGACCGTCCGACTTCGACACGACACCCGAGACGTCGTCGCGCACGCGTGCTTCGGCCAGGTGGTCCTCCTCCATCGAATGTCCTTGGGTGGCCAGGAGAACCGGTGAGAGCCGGTCGGCGGTGCGGAGCCCTTCGATCACGTCCAGGCCATCGAATGTCCACTCCAGGTCGGCCCGGTTGAAGATCAGGTCCGCGCTGACCACGTCGAACCGGACCCGAGCGGAGATCGCGTTCTGGAACTCCGCCTGATCCTGTGCGACGACGACCGTGGAACCCGGGAACGCGGTCTGCAGCGGTGCCGCGACCACATGGCCGAGAGGGGAGGCGATGAGGATGCGCAGTCCGGCGGTCACGTGCGACATCATGCCCCACACAGTCGGTTCCGTGCATGATTCGACCTCCATCGTCGAATCCGGGGTCACATCCCACTCCGTCATGAGGTGAAAGTGTCGTCAGGACGGCTGACGTGCCGTCGGCCGCCGGTGATCGTGGAAGGGCCCCGACGATGCGTCCTCTCCACCGCGCGCCGTCCTCCCCTCCAGGAGCCTCGATGACCACTGATGTCGATGACGATCTGAACGTCCCCGTTCGCCCTCTCCCGCCGAGCCGTTCGGTGGCGGTGATCGCCGAGCACGACCTCGCCGACGTCGCCTATCTCGCGTTCGTCGAACGCCTGGGATATCGCGCGGTGATCGTCGACGTCGACGCCGGGAACCCGCTGCCGGTTCCGGCCCCCGCGGTCGTGATCGTGCGCAGCGTCGATCGGCTGAACCGGTTCCTCGCGACGAGGGCATCGGCTACCGCGCAGATCATCGGGATCGGGATCCGGGACCTCCGGGTCACGGGCATCAGGCTGCCGGACTCGCCCGGGGCGGTCGGGGCCCTGCAGCACGCGCTGGCTGCGATCATCGGGCCCGATCAGGAGGCACCGCAGCGGGTGCACCTGAGCAGCCGCGAGTGCGAGGTGGTGGTGACCTATGTCCTCGGTGCCACCGTGCGGGAGACGTCGTCGCGGCACTTCATCGCGCCGAGCACCGTTCGCACGCATCTCCGTCGGGTCATGGATCGGTACGTGGATGCGGGTCGGCCGGTGAACAACAAGTCGCAGCTGCTGATCGAGCTGATCGCCGACGGTTGGGTGGATCGCGCCCGGCTGCGGGCGTGGTGAAGGCGCGCGTGTCATGAGAGGTCAGGCGCGCCAGTTCTTCTCATGAACCGGGCACCATCGGCCGGTGTTGTCGCACCGTGCGCAGGTGAGCTTTCCCGCGATGCTGTAGCCGCCGGCCTTTCCGGCGCATCCAGGGCAGGGGGCCAACCGCTGTGTGCACCTCTCGCACGCGCCCACCATGTCCTCCTCTCGTTGTCCCAAGGTTATGGGTCAGACGATCGGATGACATTCCCCCGAATCGATGAATCTTCTCGGGTCGGTGGCGAGGGTGGGTTGCGCCGACGACAACGGTGCCGCACACCGAAAGGTGTGCGGCACCGTGGTTCTTGCCCCGTTGGGTGATCAGCCCTCGATGATGAACGCCTCGAGCTGGGCGCGGGCGATGTCGTCGGCGACCTGCTCCGGCGGCGACTTCATCAGGTAGGCCGAGGCCGGCAGGATCGGGCCACCGAGGCCGCGGTCCTTGGCGATCTTGGCGGCGCGCACGGCGTCGATGATGATGCCGGCCGAGTTGGGGGAGTCCCACACCTCGAGCTTGTACTCCAGGTTCAGCGGCACGTCGCCGAAGGCACGACCCTCGAGGCGGACGTAGGCCCACTTGCGGTCGTCGAGCCACTCGACGTGGTCGGACGGGCCGATGTGGACGTTCTTGTCGGCGATCTTGCCGGCGAGCGGGCCGGTCAGGTTCGAGGTGACGGCCTGGGTCTTGGAGACCTTCTTGGACTCCAGACGCTCACGCTCGAGCATGTTCTTGAAGTCCATGTTGCCGCCGACGTTGAGCTGGTAGGTGCGGTCCAGGGTGACGCCGCGATCCTCGAACAGCTTGGCCATCACGCGGTGGGTGATGGTCGCGCCCACCTGGCTCTTGATGTCGTCACCGACGATCGGCACACCGGCGTCGGCGAACTTCTTGGCCCACACCGGATCCGAGGCGATGAACACCGGAAGTGCGTTGACGAAGGCGACATTCGCGTCGATGGCACACTGAGCGTAGAACTTGTCGGCCTGATCGGAGCCCACCGGGAGGTAGCTGACCAGGACGTCGACCTCGGCGTCCTTGAGGGTCTTGACGATGTCGACACCGTCGCCGTCGGCCTCGGTGATGGTCTCGCGGTAGTACTTGCCGAGGCCGTCGAGGGTGTGGCCGCGCTGCACGGTCACGCCGGTCGGGGCGACGTCGGCGATCTTGATGGTGTTGTTCTCGCTCGCGAAGATCGCGTCCGACAGGTCGAAGCCGACCTTCTTGGCGTCCACGTCGAATGCGGCGACGAACTCGACGTCACGCACGTGGTACGGGCCGAACTTGACGTGCATCAGACCGGGGACGGTCGAGTTCTCGTCGGCGTCCTTGTAGTACTGCACGCCCTGGACCAGGGATGAAGCGCAGTTTCCTACGCCCACAATGGCCACGCGCACCTTATTGGGCTCACCCATGGTCGGGTTCTCCTTCTTCTTGGTGGGTCGCAGCGCTGGGCTGCGACACCGGGGTTCGTCCGAGCGCCCGGGGCGTCTCGGCATCTTCCTGCCCTGCGACACCGGTCTGCGATGAATCGGTGTCCGGGAGTTCGGGGGAGGTCTGTGCGGCCGTGAGGTCGACATCGGTGGTCGTCGGACCGTGGGCGGCCGCGGTGTTCTCCGACGCCTCGGCGGCGATCAGTTCGTTGAGCCAGCGGACCTCTCGTTCGCTGGACTCGAGGCTGAGTTCATGGAGCTGGCGCGTGTAGCGGTCGGAGCTGCGGGTGGCGCGTCCGACCATCTCGCGAAGTCCCTCGCGGCGCTCCTCGACCTGCCGGCGGCGGCCTTCGAGGATGCGCATGCGGGCGACGGCGGGGGTGCGGCTGAAGAACGCCAGGTGCACGCCGAAGCCGTCGTCGGTGTAGTTCTGCGGTCCGGTGTCGGCGACGAGCTCGGTGAAGCGGACCCGGCCGGCGTCGGTGAGCTGGTAGACCCGGCGACCGCGGCGCACCTTCATCCCCGACGGTGCGGCGCTGGCCTCGTCGATCAGGCCGTCGGCCTGCATGCGCCGCAGGGTGGGGTACAGCGAGCCGTACGAGAAGGCGCGGAACGCTCCCAGGAGTCCGGTCAGGCGTTTGCGCAGCTCATAGCCATGCATCGGGGACTCCAGCAGCAGGCCGAGGATGGCGAGTTCGAGCATCGTCGACCTCCTTTCGCATCTGTATCCCCGAGATGACGCACCAACACCTCGCGCTGATGCATTTCTCAATGTATCGCACCGATATAAACGATGTCGATATCGGGTCGTTCGGATGAACCGATCGGACGACCGCCGACGACATGCGAAAGGGGGTCGACGTGGCGGTCGGAGCCGGGCAGGTCACACGGACGACGCGGGTGCCGACCACGTACTCTGGAACGCGTGCAACGCCAGATCGTCGACTACGCCCTGCAGCGTCGGTCGCGGCTGTCCGAGGTGACGTCGGGACGGACCGCCGTCGCCGATGTCTGCGACGCGAGTCCGTATCTGTTGCGTGCCGCCAAATTCCATGGTCGCCCGAGCAACACCCTGTGTCCGATCTGCCGGAAAGAGCAGGTGACGTTGGTCTCATGGGTGTTCGGTGACCGCCTGGGCCAGGTCTCGGGGTCGGCCCGTTCCAACGACGAGATCGCCCGTCTCGACGCCACCGCCGAGGAGTTCTCGGTGCACGTCGTCGAGGTGTGCCGGACCTGCAGCTGGAACCATCTGGTCCAGTCGTACGTTGCCGGTCTGCCGCCGCGGCCGCATCGTCGTCGCCGGGTGGCCAAGTAGGTCCACCGCCGCCGGGATCGTCGCGATCCCCGCCGGCGATGCCGCACGTCGGGGGCCCGTGACCGGGTTGGTCGCGCCCCTGGTCGTGCGTCACAGTGGGACGTCGGGTGAGGACAAACAAGTAGGGTGAGCAACGTTGCGCCGAAGAGCGGCGTGATTCATTGGGAGGTTCGACGTTGAGCGACGAACGCCGCACGTCGTCGTCACGTGCCGGTTCCGGAAGCGACACGGGAGACAGCAAGCGCTCGCGTCAGCGCATCATCGCCTGGCTGGTCGGGGCATTCGGTCTGATCGTCCCCGCGGTGGTCCTGATCGGTGTGATCGCCTTCGTGATCGCCTACGAGACGGCCACGGTGCCCAAGCCGGGTGACATCAAGCAGAACCAGATCGCCACGATCGTCGACTCCACGGGTAAGACGATCGCCAAGATCGTCCCGCCGGAGGGCAACCGCACCGACGTCAAGATCGCCGACATCCCCACGTCCCTGCAGAACGCGGTGATCGCCGCCGAGGACCGCGAGTTCCGCACCAACGACGGCTTCTCGGTGCGTGGCCTGTCCCGCGCGGTGTGGGGCCGGGTCACCAACAACGACCTCGCCGGTGGTGGTTCGACCATCACCCAGCAGTACGTCAAGAACGCTCTGGTCGGCGACGAGCACAGCTATGAGCGCAAGCTGCGCGAGCTGGTGATCGCCACCAAGATGTCCGAGCAGTGGTCCAAGGACGACATCCTCGAGGCCTATCTCAACACCATCTACTTCGGGCGCGGGGCCTACGGCGTCGCGGCCGCCTCCCAGGCGTATTTCCGCAAGCCGGTCCAGAAGCTCACCCCCGCCGAGTCGGCGGTCCTTGCCGCCACCATCCGGTCGCCTTCCTACTACGATCCGGCGGTCAACGAGGAGGCCGCGGTCGCCCGCTGGCACTACGTGCTCAACGGCATGGTCGCCACCGGTGCCCTGACCTCCGCCGAGGCGCAGGAGATGAAGTACCCGAAGGTCTATCCGGCTCCCGCCACCGGCGGTGAGACGGTCGGACCCAACGGACTGATCAAGCGTCAGGTCCTCGCCGAGCTGGCCGAGCTCAACATCTCCGAGCAGCAGGTGCAGACCGAGGGGCTCAAGATCACCACCTCGATCGATCCGCAGGTGCAGAACGCTGTGGTGCAGGCCGCCTGCCGCAAGAACGACGTCTACCCCTGCGAGAACGGTGTCCTCAACGGCGAGCCCAAACAGCTGCGCGACGCCGTCGTCTCGATCAACCCGAAGACCGGTGGTGTCGCCGGGTACTACGGCGGCGACGACGCCCAGGGCTGGGACTACGCCCAGGCGGGACTGCAGACCGGCTCGTCGTTCAAGGTGTTCGCGCTGGTCGCGGCCCTGGAGCAGGGCATCCCGCTGTCCAAGGTGTACAGCTCTGCGCCGTACTCCATCCCCAACACCGACATCACCGTCGAGAACTCCGACGGCGAGAGCTGCGGGTCGTGCAACCTGGCGACCGCGATGAAGATGTCGCTGAACACGGTGTACTACCGGCTGATGATGGACCTCGACAACAAGGCCGAGGATGTCGCGGCCGCCGCGCACAAGGCCGGTGTGGCCGAGTCGTTCGGCAGCGTCGAGCACACCCTGCAGAACGACAACGGTGCCGTCGAGGGCGGCGTGGTCCTGGGCCAGTACCCGTCCCGCGTCATCGACATGGCCTCCGCCTACGCCACGCTCGCGGCGTCGGGCATCTACCGCGAACCGTACTTCGTGCAGAAGGTGGAGACCTCCAGCGGCGAGGTGCTCTTCGACCGCCAGCCCAATCCCGGCAAACGGGTGTTCCCGGCCAAGGTCGCCGACAACGTGACCGCGGCCCTCGAGCCGATCGCGGCCTACTCCAACGGCAACTCGCTCTACGACTCGTCGCTCGGGTCCCGGCCGTCGGCGGCCAAGACCGGTACCGCGCAGCTCGGTGACACCGGCCAGAACAAGGACGCCTGGATGGTCGGCTACACCCCGCAGCTGGCCACCGCGGTGTGGGTCGGCACCGACAAGGGCACGGCCCTGACCAACTACGGCGGATCGTCGATCTACGGCAGTGGACTGCCCGCGCAGATCTGGAAGCGGGCGATGGACAATGCGCTCGACGGTGATCCGATCGAGCAGTTCCCGGAGCCGGAGGCCGTCGGCGGCCAGGCCGGTGTGCCCTACGAGCCGCCGCCCACCACCTACCAGCCGACCAATCCGTCCACCCGCACCCGACCGCAGATCCCGAGCATCCCGGGGACCGGAGCCGACGGGAACCTGACCGTCGCACCGGGTATCACCATCCCGATACCGGGTGCCGCGCAGCCGGGTGACGGCGGTACGGGCAACGGTAACGGCGGTACCGGCAACGGGGGCACCGGCAACGGCGGTACGGGTAACGGCGGGACCGGGGATTCCGGGACCGGCGGCACCGGCGATACGGGCGACACCGGGACCGGCGGCGGTACCGGTGACGGCGAAGGAGTGGTCCCTGGCGTCCCAGGCGGCTGACCCCGGGCCGGGCGATCCGGAAACGGACAGCCCGGCTCCGCTGTCCGCCGACCTGCGCACCGACACCCGCCGGGTGATCCCCGGCCATCACGATGTGGTGGTGGCCGAGGCGGCGCGCGTCATCGGCGGGCCGTCGGGCGCGCATGCGGCGATCGGCCGCAGCCGCCACTGGACCCCGATCCGTGTGCTGTTCCTGCTGGCGTTGTGCACCCTCGCCCTGGGCTGGTTCGGCAAGGCGGGCTGCCTGCAACAAGAAGCGGTGGTCACCGGCCCCGACGGCGCGACGACGCTCGAGCTCGACCGCTCCGACCAGCGACAGTTCACCGATCTCTGCTATTCGGATGTGATCGCCCTCTACGGCGCCGAGCGGCTCGACAAGGGTGCGTTCCCGTATCGCACCTACTGGTTCGAGGACGACGGCAACGGCGAGACCATCAAGCGGTACATGGAGTATCCGGTCATCACCGGCATGTACATGTACGTCGTCGCCAAGGGCGCGCAGGCGTGGTCGTGGGCGATGGAGCACTGGGGTGTGCCCGGTGCATTGGAGTCGGTCCTGTTCTTCGATCTGGCCGCCCTCGGTCTGGTCCTGTTCTGGCTGGTCACCATCTGGGCCACCGCACTCACCGCCCGTGCCCGGATCTGGGCGGCCTGGGTGGCCGCGGTGTCGCCGCTGGTGATCGTGCACGCCTTCACCAACTTCGACGCCATCGCGACGGCGATGCTGGCGGTGGCCATGCTGTGCTGGGCGCGTCGGCGTCCCTGGCTGGCCGGCGTGTTCATCGGTCTCGGGGCGGCCGCCAAGTTCTATCCGGTGCTGTTGCTGGTGGTGTTGTTCCTGCTGTGCCTGCGGTCCGGGCGGCTCCGCACATTCGCCCAGACCGCGATCGCCGCGGTGGTCACCTGGCTTGTCGTCAACCTGCCGATCCTCACGCTCTATCCCCGTGGCTGGTACGAGTTCTTCCGCCTCAACTCCGAGCGCGGCGCCGACTCCGACTCGCTGCTGCGGCTGGCCGCCAAGGCGGTCGGCACCACCTGGGATGTACCGATCCTCAACATCGTGTCGTTCGGTCTGATGATCCTGCTCGTCATCGGCATCGCGGTCCTGGCCCTGGCCGCACCCACCCGCCCCCGGGTGGCCCAGCTGATGTTCCTGCTGGTCGCAGGCTTCCTGCTGCTCAACAAGGTGTGGAGTCCGCAGTACTCGCTGTGGCTGGTCCCGCTCGCCGTCCTGGCGATCCCGCACACCCGGCTGCTGCTGGCATGGATGGCCGTCGACGCCCTCGTGTGGATTCCGCGGATGTCGCTCTACATCGACCCCAGCCGACGATGGCTGCCGCAGGAATGGTTCACCGCGATCATCGTCATCCGCGCGCTGTTCGTGATCGTCCTGTGTGTCATCGTGATCTGGCAGATCCTGCGTCCCGAAGAAGACCTCATGCGCCGGGACGGTGAGGGCAACATCCTCGACGACCCGGCCGGCGGCGTCCTCGACGGCGCATCCGACCGCATCGGGGCACACCGGCCGCGCGTCGCGCCGAACGGCGTACCGCTACCCACTGGATGACGTTGCTGCCGTTGGTAGCCGGTTGTGGTGAAAACGGTTGCGGGGAAAGATG
>NZ_BCNF01000178.1 GCF_001485495.1 Gordonia desulfuricans NBRC 100010
ACCCGGTGAGGCGACGATGTCCGCAACCATCTCCGACGTCGACTCCCGGGCTTCGACGACCGGTGTTCAGGCCGCGGACTCCGATGCCGTCCGTACCCGGGCCTTTCCGGAGATCACCACGCGGTCATCGACCTTTGCCTCGAGGGTGAGCGCAGCGGTGTGGTCGGTGGGGTCGACGTCGTCGACCCGGCCGGTGAGCACGAGTCGGTCTCCGATCGCCAGTGGTGAGGCGAAACGCACCGAGTACGTCACGAGGTTCTCCACATGCACCAGATCGGTGACCCACGCGGCGAGCATTCCCGCCTGCATCTGTCCCATGGCGATCACATCCGGGAGCCCGGCCCGGCGTGCGTATCCGGCGTCGTGGTGCAGGGGGTTGAAGTCTCCGCCGGCGCCGGCGAATCGGACGATGTCGGTCTGGGTGATCGGGCCGATCTCCCGCGACTCGAGTTCTTGTCCGGTGGTCAGGACGATGGGCGCGCGGGTCATCAGGCACCCCGCTCGATCAGAACCTCGCGCTGGGTGACGGCGACGTCACCGGCGGCGTCGACCCAGGCAGTCTCCAGGGTGACCAGGCGCATCATGCCACCGCGCTTTCCTTCTCTGGTCGCGTCGTCGACGATCCGGCGGGTGCCGGTGAGGCGATCGCCCACCAGCAGCGGCCGCGCGTACTCCCACTCGACCGAGCCCACCACCACGCGTTCGATCGCGAGACCCAAGCTCTCGACGAACCGCTTCTGGTCGCGGTGATGACCGGCCACCACCACATGCGTCGGGGTGGCGGCGACGGCAGTCAGACCGGCGTCATGTGCGGCGTCGGCGTCGGTGTGTACGGGGTCGGCGGCGTATGTGGCGCGCGCGAACTCGCGCACTTTTCCGGCCTCTACCTCGAACGACACGACGTCGAGCACGGTGTTGCCGGAGTCGATCTGCGCCGTGGAATTCGGCATGAGAACCTCCTGGATTTTATGGTCAGACCTATTGTAACGTTGGTCCTAATGAACTGGAGGTTCGAATGGATCTGAGCGATTCGCCTGACGAGGCACGGTTCCGGGATCGGGTCCGCGGCTGGCTGACCGACACACTGCCCACGCTGCCGTGGCCCGAACCGGCGCGACTCGAGACCAAACGCGAGTTCTGGTCGGTGTGGCAGCGAATGCTGTTCGACGCCGGGTTCGCCGGCTTGTCCTGGCCCCGGGAGTTCGGCGGGGCCGGTGCCGATGCCAAGACCAAGGCCATCTTCAACGAGGAGATGGACCGGGCCGGGGCGCCGGACCGCCTGAACATCATCGGCGAGGACTTCGCCGGGCCGACCATCGTCGCCTTCGGCAACGACGAGCAGAAACAGCGGTACCTGCAGCCGATCCTCACCGGCGACGAGATCTGGTGTCAGCTGTTCTCCGAGCCCGAGTCGGGATCGGACCTGGCGTCCCTGCGGACCAAGGCCACCAAGGTCGACGGCGGCTGGTCGATCCAGGGACAGAAGATCTGGACCTCACGCGCCCAGATCGCCGACAACGCGATCCTGCTCGCCCGCACCGGTGGCGGCGACCGGCACAAGGGCATCAGTTACTTCCTGCTGCCGATGGACACACCGGGCATCACCGTCCGGCCGCTCGAACACATGCTGGGCGAGGCCGAGTTCAACGAGGTCTTCCTCGACGACGTCTTCGTGCCCGATTCGGCGCTGGTCGGCGAGGTCGACGGCGGCTGGAAGGTCGCCATGGGCACGCTCGCCTTCGAGCGGGTGGGTATCGCCACCGGCCGCGTCAACACCACGCGCGCCGTCGCCGACCTGGTCGAGCAGATCGGCCGCTCCACCGACGACGACGGTGCGCCGCTCGCGGGGCAACCGGCGATCCGGCAGCGCATCGCCGATCTCTACGGCCGTGCACTGACCCACTACCTCATCGGTCAGCGGGTGATCACCGGAGCCGCATCGGGACAACCGCCGGGTCCGGTCACCTCGATCGGCAAGCTCTACTTCTGCCCGCTCGTCGAGGACATCGCCGACTTCGGTCTCGAACTCTCCGACTTCGGTGGACAGTTCGGCCTCGCCGACGCGCCGGAAACGGGCGAGCACGCCGTCGACGCCGGGGACCCCGACCAGCAGCGGTGGCTACGGCTGGCCTACCAGGCCCGCGGCACCGCGATCGCCGGCGGTTCGACCTACATCCAACGCAACATCGCTGCCGAGCGCGTGCTCGGCATGCCCCGAGGCCGAGAGTGATGCGATGAGTACCTACGTGTGGAATCCGACCGCCGACCACCTCGCGAACGCCAACGTGCTGCGCCTGGGCCGAAGGCACGGAATCGACTCGATCGGCGAGCTGCGTCGTCGATCGACCGAGGACGTGGCCTGGTACTGGGACGCCGCGATCACCGATCTGGGTATCCCGTTCGCGACCCCGTACGAGCAGGTCCTCGACACGAGCGCGGGCGTGGAGTTCCCCGAGTGGTTCGTCGGTGGGACGTTCAACGCCGTCGACGCGTGCATCACGCGCTGGCTCGACGACGGTGCCGACCGCCAGGCGATCATCCATGAGGCCGAGGACGGTACGGTCCGCACCCTCACCTACCGCGAACTGGCCGATCAGGTCGGCCGGGTGGCCGCGGGGCTGGTCGACCTGGGGATCGCCGAGGGAGACGCCGTCGGGATCTACCTGCCGATGATCCCGGAGGCCGTGGTCGCGTGCTACGCCGCGGCCGGGATCGGTGCGGTCCTCGTCCCGCTGTTCTCCGGGTTCGCCGCTCCGGCAATCGCTTCCCGGCTCGCCGACGCCGACGTCAAGGCGGTCGTGGTGGCCGACGGCACCGTTCGCCGGGGCCGCACCGTGGACATGATCGGCGAACTCGCCAAGGCCCTCGACCGCACGCCGTCGGTGACCTCGGTCATCACCATCGACAATGTCGGCAGCCCAACAGATCTCGACGGTCTCGATGCGACCGTCACGCGCTGGGACACACTGATCTCCGACGATCGCGTCCCCTACACGTTCCGTCCGTTCCCGGCGATGCAGACACTGATGCTCGGATACACCTCCGGCACCACGGGAAAACCCAAGGGGGCGGTGCACACCCATGCCGGGTTCACCGTCAAGGTGGCCACCGAGGTCGCGTACTCGTTCGATGTGAAGCCGGGGGAGACCTTCTGCTGGATCACCGACATGGGCTGGGTGATGGGGCCGTTGGCGGCCTTCGGCACGCACGCCAACGGGGCCACGCTGGTGCTCTACGAGGGATCGCCCGACGTCCCCGACGCCTGTCGGCTCTGGGATCTGGTGCAGCGACACCGGATCACCATGCTCGGTGTCTCACCGACCCTGATCCGGGCGCTCAAGGCGACACCGCTCGACGAGATCGCCGCATACGATCTCGATTCGGTCCACGTCCTCGGGTCGACGGGGGAGCCGTGGGATCCGGACTCCTATGACTGGCTGGCGCGTGACGTCTTCGGCGGAGCCGTCCCGGTGATCAACTTCTCCGGCGGTACCGAGGTGGGCGGATCGTTCCTCGCCCCCTATCCGGTGGAACCGATCCCGAGCTGCTCGCTGGGCGGACCCTCGCTCGGCATGGATGTCGACGTCGTCGACGACGAGGGGAAGTCGTTGCGCGGCAGCATCGGTGAGCTGGTGTGCCGCCAACCCTGGCCGGCCATGACGCGGGGAGTGTGGGGTGACCGTGAGCGCTACCTCGAGTCCTACTGGTCGACCTTCCCCGGCATGTGGTGCCACGGCGACTTCGCCCTCGTCGACGACGACGGACAGTGGTACATCCTGGGCCGCTCGGACGATGTCATGAACGTCGCAGGCAAACGGCTCGCACCGGCCGAGGTGGAGTCGGTGCTCACCACCCATCCGGCGGTCGCCGAGGCCGCTGCGGTCGGTGTGCCCGACCCGAAGAAGGGCGAGACGGTCTGGGCCTTCTGGGTTCCCCGTCCCGGCGCCGACACCACCGGTGTGTCCGAGCAGCTGCGTCGTCTGGTGGCCGACGGTGTCGGAAAGCCGTTCGCGCCGGCCAAGGTGTGGACGGTCGACGCGCTCCCGAAGACCCGCTCGGCCAAGATCCTGCGTCGCGCGGTCCGTGCGGCCGCCATCGGCTCCGATCCCGGTGATCTGTCGAGTGCGGAGAACCCCGAGGCGGTCGACGCCATCCGAGATGTCGTGCACGGCGCGAACGCGAGCTGAGGAGAAACCATGCATTGGGAACTGTCCGACGAACAGGAGATGTTCGCGTCCTCGCTGCGGGAGTGGATCACGGCGAAGTTCCCCACCGAGACGGTGCGGGAACTCCAAGGCTCGTCGTCGAGCCCCTTCACCGACGCGCTGATCGGCGAGGGCTGGTGGGGGGTGGGATACCCCGAACAGGCCGGCGGCCAGGGCGGTGGCGTCCTCGAACTGGCCTTGGCCGCACGAGAGTTCGGTAGGGCCGCGGTACCCGATTCGGGGTGGCTCGCCGCGGCGATGGTGGCGCCGTTGCTCACCGATGCCGACCTGACGGCGCTGGTCGAGGGGCAGCGACGCGCGGTGCTCGCGACCCGGGCGGATCGGCCGCCGGTGACCGGGCCCGATGCGATCGACGCCGAGACCGCCGGCGACACGCTGAGCCTTGTCGTGCCCCATGTGCTCGGTGCGGCCGAGGCCGAGGTGTTCGTCGTCCCGGTCCGCGGCCCGGACGGGCCCGCGCTCGCGCAGGTGGCCGCGGCCGACGCGGTGATCACCGCCGACGATCTGCTCGATCGCTCCCGGTCGACGGCGACCGTCGAGTTCCGTGACGCACCCGTCGCGGGTCTGGTCCCGGTGGATGCGGAGTCCCTGGCAGCCTCGGCCCAGCGCGCGCCGGTGCTGGTCGCCGCCGATGCCCTCGGCGCCGCCGAACGCATGCTCGATCTCGCCGTCGGCTACAGCAAGCAGCGTAAACAGTTCGGGCAGTTGATCGGTGGCTTCCAGGCGGTCAAACACGCCTGTGCGCAGATGCTGGTGACGGTGGAGGCGTCGTACTCGAGTGCGCTGTACGCCGCGGCCGCCGTGGACGCCGCACTCGCCGATGCCCCGACGATCGCCGCGGTCGCCAAGGCCCAGGTGACCAGGTCGGTCGCCGATCTCGCCGACACCGCGCTCACCGTGCACGGGGCCATCGGCTACACGTGGGAGCACGACCTGCACCTGTTCTACAAGCGGGCCAAGCTCGACCGCACGCTGTTCGGCACCCCCGCGGCGTGGAACGAGCGCATCGCGGTGGCCCTGCTCGGCCCCGTAAACAGTCCCAGCTGACCCCTTGCGTTATTTGGTCAGTCCATTAATATAGTTGTCTGACCGGAGAGATGGAGAACCGACGTGGATTTCGCACTGACAGAGGACCAGATCACGATCCGTGATGCGGTCGCCGAACTGGCCGCCAAGTTCGACGACCAGTACTGGCAGGAGAAGGACGAAAAGCACGAGTTCCCGCGGGAGTTCTACGATGCCTTCGCCGCCGGCGGTTGGCTCGGCATCACCACGCCGGAGGAGTACGGCGGCCACGGCTACGGCATCACCGAGGCCTCCATCCTGCTCGAACAGGTCGCCGCATCCGGTGCCGGGATGAACGGCGCGAGCTCGATGCACCTGTCGATCTTCGGCATGCACCCGGTGATCGTGCACGGCAGCGAGGAACTCAAGCAGCGCACACTCCCGCGGATCGTCAACGGTGATCTGCACGTCTGCTTCGGCGTCACCGAGCCCGGCGCCGGCCTCGACACCACCAAGATCACCACCTTCGCCAAGCGCGAGGGCGACAAGTACATCGTCAACGGGCGCAAGGTGTGGATCTCCAAGGCCGTCGAGTCGGAGAAGATCCTGCTGCTCACGCGCACACAGAAATTCGACGAGTCGCCGCGCAAGACCGACGGTATGACGCTGTTCCTCACCGACCTCGACCGCAGCAAGGTCGACATCCGGCCGATCAAGAAGATGGGCCGCAACGCGGTCACCTCCAACGAACTGTTCATCGACGGCCTCGAGATCCCGGTGGAGGACCGCGTCGGCGAAGAGGGCAAGGGCTTCACCTACATCCTCGACGGCCTCAACCCGGAGCGGTGCCTGGTGGCGGCCGAGGCCCTCGGGATCGGCCGGGCCGCCATGCGTGCGGCAGTGCGGTACGGCAACGACCGCGAGGTCTTCGGCCGGGCCATCGGCAAGAACCAGGGAATCCAGTTCCCGCTCGCCGATTCCCTCGCCCGCCTCGATGCCGCCGAACTCATGCTGCGCAAGGCCACCTGGCTCTACGACAACGGTCAGCCCTGCGGCCGTGAGGCCAACACCGCCAAATACCTGTGCGCCGACGCCGGTTTCGAGGCCGCCGATCGCGCCCTGCAGACCCACGGCGGCATGGGCTACTCGGAGGAGTACAACGTGGCCCGCTACTTCCGCGAGGCCCGACTGACCCGTATCGCACCGATCAGTCAGGAGATGATCCTGAACTACCTCGGCTCGCACGTCCTCGGCCTACCCAGGAGCTACTGATGACCGACAACTCTTCCCTTCCCGACGGCATCACGGTCTTCGGCCTCACCGGCCGCACCGCGATGGTCACCGGTGCCGGCGGCGGCGTCGGTGCCGCGGTCGCCGAGGCATTCGCCGCGGCCGGAGCCGGTGTGCTCGTCACCGACATCAACAAGGACGCCGCAGCCGCGGTCGCCGAGCGCATCATCGCGAAAGGCGGAGTGGCCGAGGCGTTCGCGCTGGACGTGTGCGACGCCGACAACGCCCGGGATGCGGCCGCAGCGGCCGCCCGGCTCGGTGACGGCACCGTGCACATCCTGGTCAACAACGCCGGCGTGATCAAGCCCGCGATGTTCCCCAAGATGGACGAGGCGAAGTTCCGTGCGGTGCTCGACACCCATCTAATGGGCACCTACCACTGCAGCCATGCGGTACTCGACCACCTGCCCGACGACGGCACCGGCCGCATCATCAACGTCACCTCGGCGGCCGGCCTCACCGGCACCATCGGACAGGCCAACTACGGCGCCGCCAAGGCCGCGATCGTCGGATTCACCAAGTCGCTGGCCCGGGAGCTGGCCCGGCAGTCGGTGACGGTCAACGCGATCGCCCCGCTCGCCGCGACCGCGATGACCGAGAACATCCGCAGCAACGAGAAGCTCGCGGAGAAGACCTTGGCTCGGATTCCACTGGGACGCTGGGCATATCCGGACGAGATCGCCCCGTCGTTCGTGTTCCTCGCATCCGGGGCCGCAGGCTACATCACCGGCCAGGTGCTGCCGGTCGACGGCGGGACGGTGATCTGAGATGGCGTCACGAGTGTCGGGTCCGTTCACCCAGGCGGGCCGCGAGGTCGTCATCGCCGAGGCCGTCCGCACCCCGATCGGCCGGTCACATCCCGAGAAGGGGTGGTTCCGCGACGTCCACCCCAATGCGATGCTGGCCGCCTGCTACCAGGATCTGTTGGCGCGCACCGGGATCGACCCCGCCGTCGTCGAAGACCTGGTGATCGGCTGCACGGCACCGTTCGGCGAGCAGTCCCGCAACATCGGCCGCAACGCCTGGCTGCAGGCAGGATTCCCGGCCGAGGTCCCGGCCACCACCCTGGACCGCCGCTGCGGGTCGGCACAGACCTCGGTGAACTTCGCTGCGGCACTGGTCTCCTCGGGTGTCCACGACATCGTGATCGCCGGCGGCGTCGAGCACATGGGTCATGTGCCGATGAACTCGCCGGCCAAGATCAGCGAACTCTACGGCGAGCCGTGGCCCGCGGAACTGCGTGAACGCTACGACTTCGTCACCCAGGGCGAGAGCGCCGAGCTCATCGCCGACCGCTGGGGCATCTCGCGCACCGAGATGGACGAATTCGCCGTCCGGTCGCATGCCCTGGCCACCGCCGCCATCGAGGCCGGCCGGTTCGCCGACGAGATGGTCCGGATGGAACTCGACGGCGAGATCCGCCTGAGTGACCAGACCGTGCGTCCCGGAACAACACTCGAGACGCTGGGCAAGCTCAAGCCGGTGTTCCGGCCGGAGGACGGCCGGATCACCGCAGGCACCTCGAGCCCGATCTGCGACAGTGCCGCCGCGGTGCTGCTGTGCACCCGGGAGGCCGCCGAGCGGTACGGACTGCGAATCCGTGCGCGGATCGCTGACCAGACGACCGTCGGCGTCGACCCGATCATCATGCTGACCGGTCCGATCCCCGCGACCAAGAAGATCCTGGAACGGAACCGACTGGGCATCGACGACATCGACCTGTTCGAGGTGAACGAGGCGTTCAGCTCGGTGGTACTCGCCTGGCAGCGCGAGCTCAAGCCGGACGAGGACAGGGTCAACGTCAACGGCGGTGCCATCGCGCTCGGACATGCGGTGGGCGCGACGGGTTCACGCCTGATCGCGAGCATCCTGTCCGAGATGGAACGGCGTGACAGTCACCTCGGATTCGTCACCATGTGCTGCGGCGGAGGCCTCGGTACCGGCACCCTGATCGAACGGGTCGAGTGATGGTGGACTTCGGTGGGCTGCTGAAGCCGGGTATGGGGGTGTGGTGGAGTCAGGCGGCCGCCGAACCCCGCCCGCTCGTCGACGAACTCCTCGCCCAGGCACCCGCCGTCGGTCCCCTGCGCCTGTTCACCGGACTGAGTTGGAACGACCAGCTCGCACAGTCCATCTCACCGGCCGACACCATGGTGTCCTACGGCGGTCTCGGTGCCCTGCGCGCATTGGGCAAGACCGATCAGCTCGAAGTGGTCCCGTGCCACTATTCGGCGCTGCCGAGGATGTTCGCCGAGCACCGGCTGCCCAGCGACGCCGGGCTGCTCGCGGTGTCGCCGCCCGACCGGGACGGCATGTGTTCGCTCGGGATCGGCGTCGACTACATGGCCGATGCCATCGAACACACGTCGTTGCTGTTCGCCGAGGTCAATCGGCAGATGCCGACGCTGCCCGGCTCGCCGCGGATTCCGTTGCGCCGGTTCGCCGCCACCATCGAGACCGATCGGCCGCTGCAGGAGGAGACGACCCGCCCGCCGGCCGACATCGATCGGGCGATCGCCGGGCACATCGCCGAGCTCGTCGACGACGGCGACACCCTGCAGGTGGGGATCGGTTCCATGGGTGCGGCCGTGCTCGACGCATTGTCGGGACACCGCGACCTCGGCTTCCATGCCGGGATGATCACCGACGACGTCATGCACCTCATCGACAAGGGTGTGGTCACCGGCCGGCGCAAGCAGGTCGACGTGGGGTTGTGTGTCGCGGGCACCGCACTCGGTTCCGCCGACCTCTACAGCCGGGTCGCCGACCTGCCCGTCGTCTTCCGTCCGACCAGCTACACCCATGCGCCGCAGGTGCTCTCGCAGTTGAGTTCGCTGGTTGCGGTCAACTTCGCGATCGAGGTGGACCTCACCGGACAGGTGGGCGCCGAGGTCAGCCGCGGCACCTACCTGGGTGCCGTCGGTGGCCAGGTCGACTTCGCGCGGGCGGCCGCGCTCACCGGCAAACGGTCGATCATCGCCCTGCGATCCACCATGCGCGGGGCGTCGTCGATCAAGTTCGCCCTCGACGAGGGGGTCGTCACCACCGCGCGTGCCGACGTCGACTGTGTGGTCACCGAACACGGCATCGCACACCTGCGCGGACAGCCGCTGGCCGAGCGGCGTCGGCGTCTGATCGCCGTCGCGGCACCCGAATTCCGTGACGAACTGGCCGGCGCCGCGCGCGCCGCATCCTGAAAACACACAGGGCATCCTGAAAAACACTGGGCAACAGCAGAACATCGAAAGGAACCATCTCATGAGCAATCGAGTCGCACTGGTCACCGGCGGAGCACAGGGAATCGGCGAGGGCATCTCCCGCAAACTCGGCGAGGCCGGCTTCCGGGTCGCCGTCGCCGACCTGAATCTCGAAGCCGCACAACAGACCGCCAAGGAGATCGTGGCCGCGGGCGGCCAGGCCATCGCCGTGCCGATCGACGTCACCGACACCGCATCGGTCAAGGCCGCCGTCGAGCAGATCACCGCAGAACTCGGCCCCGTCGAGATCGCGGTCAACAATGCCGGGTGGGACGACTTCATGAAGTTCCTCGACACCACCGAGGAGTTCTGGGACAAGATCCTCGACATCAACTTCAAGGGTGCACTCCGGGTCAACCACACCGTGGTGCCCGGGATGATCGAGCGCGGCTTCGGGCGCGTCATCAACATCGGCTCCGACGCCGGCCGCGTCGGATCGTCCCTGGAGGCCGTGTACTCCGGCGCCAAGGGCGGGATCATCGCATTCACCAAGACCCTTGCACGCGAGGTCGCCACGAAGGGCGTCACCGTCAACACCGTGTGCCCCGGCCCCACCGACACCCCCGCGCTGCGGAAGTTCGCGAACAACTCCGGCCAGGACGCCGACAAGGTGCTCGGCGGTATGACCCGCGCGGTGCCCATGAAGCGTCTGGCCGATCCGTCCGACATCGCCGCCGCCGTGGCCTTCTTCGCCTCCGACGAGACCGGATACATCACCGGTCAGACGCTGTCGGTCAGCGGCGGCCTGACGATGGCCTGAGCGGTATCGAGTCCAGCGGTATCGAGCCACGATCCGAGGAGAGAACTGTGTCCGACACCGCCGTGGAGTGGTCGACGGTCCGTCGCTACGACGACGTCGACTACTCCCGTACCGACGACGGGATCGCCAAGATCACCATCTGCCGGCCGGAGGTGCACAACGCCTTTCGCCCGCAGACCCTGATGGAGATCTCCGACGCCCTGACCCTGGCGCGCGAGGATCCGTCCATCGGCGTGATCATCCTGACCGGGGAAGGGGACAATGCGTTCTGCTCGGGCGGTGACCAGCGGGTCCGTGGCGACACCGGCTACCTGACCAATCCCGACGATCCCCAGGCCGTCGGCCGCTTCCACGTCACCGATCTGCAGGTGCAGATCCGGCGTCTCCCGAAGCCGGTGGTGGCGATGGTCGCCGGATATGCGATCGGCGGCGGGCACGTCCTGCAGATCGTGTGCGATCTGACCATCGCCGCCGACAACGCCCGGCTCGGACAGGTCGGGCCGCGGGTCGGTTCCTTCGACGGGGGCTTCGGCGCCGGACTGCTGGCGAATCTGGTGGGACAGCGCAAGGCCAAGGAGATCTGGTTCCTGTGCCGCCAGTACACCGCGGAGCAGGCGCTCGAGATGGGTCTGGTGAACACCGTCGTACCGCTGGCCGATCTGGAGGCCGAGACGGTCGGATGGTGTCGCGAGATGCTGGCCCTGTCGCCGCTCGCGCTGCGTCTGATGAAGGCGAGCTTCCACGCGGCCGAGGACGGCCTGGCGGGTATCCAGCAGCTCGCGCACGACACCAACCTGCTGTTCTACTCCACCGACGAGGCCAAGGAAGGCCGGGAGGCGTTCAAGGCCAAGCGCACTCCCGAGTTCGACCGATTCGCGCGACGCGCGTGAGCGGGATTCGAGAGGATCACTGACATGACGACATTCGGGGTCAACGCATTCGGCGTCGGAACCGGCCGCGACCGGTTCACCACCATGGTGGAGCTCGCCCGCGAGGCCGAGGAGATCGGTTGCGCGGCAGTGTGGACGAGCGAGCTCTACAGTCGCTCGGCGACCGTACCGATGGCGATGCTCGCCGCAGGGACCGAGACCATCTCGATCGGCACCAACATCGCCTACGGTGTGGGCCGCAGCCCGCTCATGTGGGCGGCGGAGGCCCGTGACCTCGACGAGTTGTCCGGTGGGCGGATCATTCTCGGTATCGGTAACGGGACACCCAAGATGATGGAGGCCTGGCACGGGGTGAGTGGGGAGGCCCCGGCCGAGCGGATGGCCGAGTTGCTCACCGTGCTCAAGAAGCTGTGGCGGCTGCACGAGGGGCCGGTCCACCACGACGGCCGGTTCTATCACGTGCATCTGTCTCCGACATCCGATGTCCCCGAACCCGTCCGGCCGGAGATCCCGATCTGGATCGCCGGTGTCAACAAACTGATGTTGCGGACCGCCGGACAGCATGCCGACGGACTGGTCGGACACCCCATGTACACCGCCGACTATGTGCGCGGTCCGGTCGCCGAGGAGGTGGCCCGTGGTGCCGCGGAATCCGGGCGTGATCCGTCGGAGATCACCATCATGGGAATTCGTATGTGCGCCATCGACGACGACGTCGACACCGCCCGCCGTCAGGCGGCCTACGCCATCGGCCAGTACGCGGCGTCACGGGTGTACGACCGGCTGTTCGCCATCCACGGATGGAGCGCCGAGCAGGAACGCATCCGCCAGGCCGCACGTGATCGCGATACCGACGGCGTCATCGCCGCGGTGACCGACGACATGATCGACACCATCGCCATCGCCTGTACCCCAGAAGAATTCCCCGATGCGCTGGCCCGCATTCCCGACGGATTCGACCATCTCGATCTCATCGCACCCCCGTGGGGTCTGACCGACGAACAGACCCGCGCCATCAACACCCGCATCCTCGCGGGTCTCCGCCGACACCTGAACGTGCCGGCGCAGATCTGAACTCACTATCCTCGGGTCTGCTCAATCATCAATGAGCGGTTGGTGGTTGAGCCGTTGAGGAGCGGAGCGACGAGGCGTGTCGAAACCTCAGACGGTCGTCGTCGACGGCGTGACCACTTCAGAGGTGGTCACCTCCCAGCGCATGCTGCGGGGATCTCGACTCGGGTCCTCGCTTAATCATCAACGAGTGGTTGGTGGTTGA
>NZ_BCNF01000179.1 GCF_001485495.1 Gordonia desulfuricans NBRC 100010
CGTGGTGGCGTTCCGGGGTGCAGCATATCCGCATTCGCCCGGGCCGGACGATTGTCGACGCGGATCAGTCGAACATCAGCACCGGCTTCACCACACCGCCGTCGTGTTGGACCTTCACCGCCGAGTTGATCTCGGCGAACGGGAAGGTGGTGACGAGCTTCTCCAGGGGGAGGCGGCCGGCGAGGTGGTGCTCGACCAGTTCGGGGATGAACTCGTCCGGCGTGGAATCCCCCTCGATGATGCCCATGACGGTCAGGCCGAGGGTGAGCACGGCGATGATGTTGAGCTCGATGGCGGCGGTGGCATCCGAGGGTACGCCGATCAGGCCGACCGATCCGCGGACCGCGGTGGCGCCGATGAGTGCGGTGACCACGGCCGGGATTCCGGTGGTGTCGAGGACGTGGTCGACACCACGTGCCACGATTACCCGGATCTGTTCGGTGACATCGCCTGCCGCGGGATCGAGCGCATGGGTGGCACCCAGTTCGAGCGCGAGCGCACGACGCCGTTCATTGGGCTCGACGACGATGATCGTCGCACACTCGGCGAGGACCGCGCCCATCACCGCCGCCAGTCCCACCGAACCGCCGCCGGCGATCGCGATCGTCGATCCCTTCTGTGCCTTCAGGGATCGGGTCACCGCGCCCACGCCGGTCTGGATACCGCAACCCAGCGGGGCGAGCATCTCGAACGGTATGTCGGCATCGATCTTCACCGTGTTGCGTTCGTTCGCCAGTGCGACAGTGGCGAACGACGACTGACCGAAGAACATGCCGCCCACCGGCCGGCCGTCCTGGTGCAGCGGCTTGCTGCCGTCGTCGCGGACACCGCCATAGTTCTTCAGATTGAAGTTCTCGCAGTAGGATTGGCGTCCGGTGGTGCAGGTGTGGCAGTGCCCGCAGCTGTTGAACGTCAGGCTGACCCGGTCGCCGACACCGACCTTGGTGACGCCCTCGCCGATCGCGATCACGGTGCCCGCACCCTCGTGGCCGACGACCCCGGGGTACTCGATCGGCAACACGCCGTCACGGGCCGCGAGATCGGTGTGGCAGAGTCCGGCGGCCGCGATCTCGACCAGCACCTCACCGGGACGCGGGCCGTCGATGTCGATCTCGGCGATCTCGAAGTCGCTGCCGACACCGGTCAGCAGGGCTGCAGTGGATTTCATGATTGCTCCTCGTGGGTTGGGATCTCAGATGGATGAGTTTCGGCCGGTTCTCGGCCCTCGGTTCACGTGTGCGCCACACTGCGCGCGATGAGCTGCTTCAGCGGTACCGATGGATCGGCCAGAGTGGCCGGATCGACCGTGACGCCCGCCTCGATCAGCTTCTTACCCGCCATGAAGTCAGCCGGTGCGTCCACCGCCTCGACCGCGCCGACGGTGCCGTCGGGTCGGATATGGAAGAACGACACCGACATCCCGGTCGGCGACCGGCGGGTGACGACCCGGTCGTCGGGCATGACGAGGCCGGCGATCTTGAGCTTGAGGTCGAACTGATCCGACCAGAACCAGGGCACCTCGGTGCGGCCGGGCTCGAGTCCGAGGATCGCCGCCACCGCCCGCTTGGCGTGCTCGGTGGCCGCCGGAATCGATTCGAGACGACGCAGACCGTCGTATCCGGCGACCGGCCGGCGGGCGACATCGCCGATGGCGAACACATGGGGATCGCTGGTGCGGCCGTCGTCGTCGGTGAGAACGCCACCGTCACAGGCCAACCCGGCGGCGGATGCCAGGTCTTCGGCGGCGACGGCACCGACACCGACCAGTACCGTGCCGCAGTCGATGACGCTTCCGTCGTCGAGGGTCACGCCGGTGACCTCGGTGCCCACCCCGCGAACCTCCGAGACCGATCGCCCGGTCACGATGCGAACTCCGTGACGCCGATGGTGCTCGGTGAGCAGCGACGAGAGCTCCGGCCCGGCGACGCGCGCGAGGATTCGGTCCTCGCGCTCGATCACCGTGACGGCGATGCCCCGATTCCTGGCGACCGCGGCGACCTCCATCCCCACATAACCGCCGCCGATGATCGCCAGATCACCACCGCGCGAGAGTGATCGGCGCAGCGCGCCCGCGTCGTCGATGGTGCGCAGGGTGTGCACATCGAACCGCGACGACCCGGCGACGTCGAGGACCCGCGGGCGGGAGCCGGTGGCCAGCACGAGGGTGGCATAGGGGATCTGGGTGCCGGTCTCGGTCACCACGACCCGCTCGTCCCGCCGGATCTCGCTCACGGTGACCCCGAGTCGCAGGTCGATCGCGTTGCCGGCATAGAACTCTTCGGGACGCAGGAGCTGCCGCAGTGTCGCGTCGTCGAACTTCTTCGACAGGGGCGGCCGATGATAGGGGTGGTGTTCCTCGGTCCCGAGGAGGGTCACCGGACCGGTGAAGCCGGATTGCCGCAGCAGTGCGGCGATTCCGGCGCCACCGTGCCCGGCGCCGACGATGACGACCGGACCCTGGGGTGTGGTCACCGCTGCCTCAGGGTGAGCCGTACCGGCATGTTCTTCAGGCCGCCGACGAAGTTCGTCTGGATGAACCGTGCGTCGCCGTCGAGCTCGACGGCCTCGAGATGCGGCAGCAGGGTCTCGAACATGATCTTGAGTTCGAGCTTGGCCAGATGCTGGCCGATGCACATGTGCGGCCCGTATCCGAAGGCGATGTGCTTGTTGGGCCGGCGGTCGATGTTGAACACATCCGGATCGACGAACACGTCGCTGTCGCGGTTTCCGCTCTGGTACAGCAGCATGAACCGGTCACCCGGGTGCAGATCGACACCTCGAAGGGTGTAGGGCTGCAAGGCTGTTCGCATGAAGTGCTTGACCGGCGACGCCCACCGCAGCGACTCGTTGACCAGGTTGGGGACCAGTGAGAGATCCCCTTGGAGCCGCTGGAGCAGTCCCGGATTCTGTGCGATCGCCCGCACCCCGCCGGCCAGCGTCGACGAGGTGGTGTCGTGGCCTGCCGTGGCGATCGCGATGAAGTACCCGTAGGCCACCTCCTTCGGGAAGTAGTCGCCGTCTGCAGTGGTCGCGGTCGCGATGATCGATGCCAGATCGCCGGTCGGGTTGGCCCGCCGGTCCATCAGCAGCTCGTCGAAGTAGGCGTAGAAGTCGTTGATGGTGGCCACCCACTGCTGGGCGGCGGCATCCGGTGTCAACGGTTCCACGTCATCGCGGGCCGCGTCGGGGTCGGCGGTCCCGAAGAACTCCTGGGTCAGGGTCATCATGCGGGGCTCGTCGGACTCCGGGACGCCGAACAGGCTCATGATCACGTGCAGCGGGTACTGCAGGGCGAAGTCCTTGACGAAGTCGATCCGGCCGTCGGTGGCCAGGAGCCGGTCCACCGACTCGCGGGCGAGCACCCGGATGGCGTCTTCCCACTGCTTGAGGTTGTTGGGCCGGAACCACTCGGCGGCAATGTCCTTGACGACGGTGTGTTCCGGCGGGTCGAGGTAGGTGAGCGTCTCCAGGATGCGCAGGCTGCCGTTGTTGATCGACCTGGTGAACTCGTCGCCGGCGCGATTGGCGAGAATGGGATTGAAGGCGCCCTTGTTCTCGCCCCCGGCGCTGGTGAAGATGTCGGGCTGACGCTCGATCTCCATGATGTCGGCATGCTTGCTCACGAGATACACCGGGTCGTACCCGTCGACGGATGCGAGCCCGAGCGGCTGGTTGTCGCGCAACCACCGGTAGGCCTCGAAGAGGCGATCGTCGTCGCGATGTCCCTCCGGGAGGACGATCTGTGCGGCGACATCGTCGGGGACCGTGGTGTCGGACTCCGGCCGGATCGTTGAGGTCATGGGATCTCCTGCGTCGAATGGCTGTGGTACGACCAGTTTCTGCGACGAGAGAGTGACGGGCGTCACCCTGGAGTGGGGGACGCGGTGGCCGCTGGAGGGATATCGGAGCGGCCGGGGTGACGCCGATGACGGCGGACGAGGGCGGTTCACCCCGATGGGGGATGCCGATCCCCCGCCCTGGTGATGAACTCCACGATCTGTGCTCCTCAGAATCGATGTCACGCAACCGATCCCAGTCCTGCGTATCAGTACCGCCGGGTGGTCGCCGGTCCGCGATCCCCTTCACCACCAGGAGTTCCCATGGCCAAGGTCACCTATCATCTTCCCGACGGCGAGGCGCGAACCGTCGAGGTCCCCACGGGTCAGAGCGTGATGGACGGATCCGTTCGCAACAATCTTCCCGGCATCGTCGCCGAGTGTGGTGGCAGTTGCTCGTGCGCGACCTGCCATGTGTACCTCCCGGCCGGCGCCCACGCACAGTTCGACGACCCCACGGAGGAGGAACTGGAACTCGTCGAGTTCCTCGAGGGCGCGCAACCCAATTCACGGTTGGCATGCCAGCTGATCATCTCGGATCAGGACGAGATCCATGTGGAGGTGGTGGATTCGGGGCTGTGACGGCCGAACCGAGTCCGCCGTATCTGGCGATCAGCTCGGACCTGTTGGCGGCGTTCAGCTTCCGGAGAATCCGTTTGACGTGCGACTTCACGGTCTCCACCGAGATCGTGAAGCGCTCGGCGATCTGGGAATTCGATGCCCCGGAGACGACCACCTCCAGTATCTCCCGTTCCCGGTCGGTGAGATCGGCGGTGGTCGTCGCGGTATCGTCCTCGGGCTGCGGGCCCGAGCCGAGATCGTCGTCGATGTTCCTGTCGGCCAACGTCATCAACCGTGCCCCGAGCAGGCCGAGCTGCTCGGAATGCAGACGCAGGGAACGCCGGGCGGCGATGCTCTCGGCTGCCGCTGCGGCGACCTCGGCCAGCAGGGTCACCTCGTCGAGCCCGTCCCGGGCCGGTCGGCCGGCCAGGAGAAGTGCCGATCGTGTTCTGGTTCCGGGGAATGCGGGCACATCGGTGAGAACGGGCGCATCGGGCAGGAGTGGTGCATCCGAGAGCACCGGGACGCAGGTGACGACGCGGGTGCGCGCCGAGGGGGGCGTGCCGGTCGGGGAGATGCCGGTCGGGGATATGATGGCGGGGGATATGACGGTCGGGCCGTCGAGCGCACCACGCACGATCCGTGACCAGTCCTCGGCGCCGAGCCCGGCGTAGAGGTCCGGGCAGGGGAGCGAATGCGACACACGTCGGCCGCCGTCCTCGCCGATCTCCACGACCTCTGCGGCGTCGGCGCCGGTCAGTACGGCGCCGAACTCGGCGAGCAGGAGTGCGATCTCGTTCTCGTTGCGCGCCTGGGTGATCGCGACGATCGCCCGGTCCAGATGGGCGGAACCGCCGTTACCGCTCACGAATGTCGTCACCGCTCACGTAGCTCGGGGCCGGAGAATCGAGGCGTGTGGGGTGCGGCGCACTCACGACGCCGAAGTGTGTGCTGTCCGGGCCCGGTAGAGCGCCGTGGCCTGTGCGCGTGTCTGGACGCCGACCTTTCGGAAGATCCGGTGCACATGCGATTTCACAGTACCGTCGGAGATGTACAGATGTTCGGCGATGGAACGATTCGACGCCCCGGTCGCCAAGAGGCGTAGCACCTCGTGCTCCCGGTCGGTGAGGCTGTCGATGGGGCCCGTCGTCACCGGGGCCGCTGTCCCCGAGGCTGTCGTCGATGTGCCGAATACCATGTCGGACAGCGGAATACGGTCGGACTGGGCCGGATGTCCGGATGGCGGCGACACTGCCGCCAGGGCTGTGCGTACCGCGGTCTGCTGGTCGCGCACCCGGGCCCGTCGCTCCAATGTGGAGTAACTCAGGCTGCACAGGTGTGCACTGCGGGCCAGCAGCGTCAGATCCTCGGGGCCGACGGCGTCGGCGTGGTGATCGACGTGCAGGATCGCCACCGTCCGGCCGAAGGCCACGATGGGTGCGGCTGCATAGGCGGCCGGATACGAGAGGTCGATGAGTGGGCGGTAGGAGTGCCGGTAGTCCTTCTTCCCCAGGATGAACGGTCGGCGGTAGCGCACCAGGTCGGCCTCGCGAGGCGCCCGGAGAAGCGGTACCGCCGACCCGTCCACTGCGTCGATCAGGTCGTCGAACACCGTGTCGAGGGTGGGGGAGACGAACACTGCCGCCGGCCGCCACGCGGGACCGTCGACCCACGAGAACATCGCCTTGCAGAACCCGAGATCGGTGCACGCCGAGGCCACCGCGGTCGAGGCGAAGCTGTCGAGGTCGGCGGCACGGAGATTCCGCAAGAACGCGGTCAGCGCACGTGCTTGCGAATCCGGCGTCTCCGGATTCGACATGGAGTCGCCTCCTTCGGGGCGGGCTGTGATATGGCGCACAGTGTACATGGTGTTCGACGACCCTCCGATCAGCCCGCCGGCGGGAGGTAGACGGTGTGCAGTTGCTGGAACGCGTGCAGTCCCTCGGGTCCCAGCTCGCGGCCCATCCCGCTGTTCTTGATCCCGCCGAACGGTGCGACCGGGTCGTTGGAGTAGTGGTTCACCCCGACGGTGCCCGAACGCACGCGGCTCGCCAGCGCCGACGCACGCTCGATGTCCGACGACCAGACGGTGCCGCCGAGGCCGTAGTCGCTGTCGTTGGCGATCGCCAGGGCCTGCTCGTCGTCCTCGAACGGGATCACCGAGAGGACCGGGCCGAAGATCTCCTCACGCGCGATGGTCGCGGTGTTGTCCAGATCGGCGAAGACGGTGGGTTCGACGAACCATCCGGAATCGAGTGCCGGGCGGCCGCCGCCGGTGGTCAGCCGAGCGCCCTCGGCCTTGCCCTTGGCGATGTACCCCTCGACGCGGTCCCGCTGACGGGACGAGACCAGCGGGCCGATCTTGGTGGCCGGATCGAGCGGGTCGCCGATCTCCAGTGACGATGCCAGGGCGGTGATCGCATCGACGACCTCGCCGTAGCGCGACCGGGGTGCGAGTACGCGGGTGTTGAGCCAGCAGATCTGGCCGTTGTTCAACAGTGTTGCGGCGAAAAGGGATTCCATCGAGGCACCCAGGTCGACGTCGTCGAGCAGGATGGCGGCCGACTTGCCGCCGAGTTCGAGGGTGACCGGCCGCAGCAGCCGGCCACAGGTCTCGGCGATGGCGCGCCCGGCCGCGGTGGAACCGGTGAACGACACCTTGTCGATGCCGGGATGCTCCACCAGGTAGGCGCCGAGTTCGCGTCCACCGGGCACCACGTTCAGGACACCCTCGGGCAGACCCGCGGCGAGGGCGGCCTCGGCCATCAGGAAGGCGTCGAGGACGGTCTCCTCGGCGGGCTTGAGCACCACGGTGCAGCCGGCGGCGAGCGCGGGTGCGAGCTTGAGGAAGGTGATCGCCTGGGGCACATTCCACGGCACGATGGCGCCGACGACGCCGATCGGCTTGCGTGAGACGAGGGCGGTCCCGCCGAGCATGCCCGGACGGGTGTCGACCTCGGCGGAGTTCACCATCATGTCGCTGAAGTAGCGCACCAGGATCGACGGGAAGCCGCCCTCGAACTGCTCGGCGAGCCAGATCGGCATGCCGTTCTGGATGGTCACACGGCGGGCGGTCTCACCCGCCCGGGACTCGAGTTCGGCGGCGAGCCGCTCGAGGACCTCGGCGCGCTGCTTGGGATGCCAGGTCGCCCAGCCGGTCGGATCGTCGAAGGCGTTGCGGGCTGCGGCGACGGCGTTGTCGATGTCACCGGGCGCGCCGGCCGGCACCGACCCGATGATCTCCTCGGTGGCCGGGGAACGCACCTCGATGCGGTCGGCGGTGGTGGGCCGGTGCCACGCTCCGCCGAGGTACAGCTCGGGATAGTCGATGGTGGTCATGGGGCTCCTGTCTCGATTCCGGATAGTGCTTCTGGGGTGGTGATCGTGGGGAGTCGGGGTCGCTCCGAAGGCCTCGGATCGGAGGCCGTCCCGGATCGGGCGAGCCCTGCAATCCGCGGGGGACCGTTCCCGGTGAATGTGAACGGTGTCACTCCAGAATTGCCAGTCGGGGCCACCGGCGCAATCAACTTTTCGGTCTGACCAATGAAGATGCCCCCGATGGGGGATCGAATTCCCCCGGAGGGGTGATCTTTGCGCGGGTCCGAAATCGGACAACCGAACCCTATTGATTTTTCGGTCAGACCTTTTTAACCTTTGGACGTATGCAAGACGATGAGATGGAGGCCACATCATGAGCGGTGGACGCAACCTGGGTCGCTACACCCAGGAACAGATCGACGAGTACTACGCCGCCGGCCAATGGGCCGACGAGAACTTCACCGAACTGCTGCGGTCGCGCGCCGAGTCGATGCCCGACAAGGTCTTCGTCACCGACGGGGTGCACGCCCTGACCTTCGCCGAGCTGTACACCTCGTCGCAGCAGCTGGCCGTCGGACTCCATCGCGGTGGGGTCCGGGCGGGTGCCCGTGTGGCCGTGCAGCTTCCCAACTGGGCGGCATTCATCGTCGTCGCGGCATCGCTCGCACGGATCGGGGCCGTGATGGTCCCCATCATGCCGATCTACCGCAAGGACGAGGTCGCACACGTCGTCTCCGACGCCGAGGTGTCGGTGGCGATCGCCCCGTTCGAGTTCAAGGGATTCGACTACGCCGGCATGTTCGAGGAGATCCGCAAGGACTCGCCGACCCTCGAGACCATCGTGGCGGTCCGCGCACCGGAGTCGGTACGGCCGGCACTGGCCGAGCGTGACATCCGGGTGCTCGAGGATCTCATCCTCACCGACGTCGATCCGGCTGCCGCCGACGCCGAACTCGACATCCGGGTGCATCCCGACGATCCGTTCGTCATCGTCTACACCTCCGGGACCACCTCGCGGCCCAAGGGATGTGTGCACACCTTCAACACCTATGCCTCCGGTGCCCGCATGCTGACCGTCGCCTTCGGTCACACCGAGGACGACGTGCAGTTCGGGCCGTCGCCCATCACGCACACCACCGGCCTGGTGACCAGCGTGCTGATCCCGCTGATGGCCGGTGCGGCCACGCACGTGATGGCCGAGTGGACCCCGCAGGCTGGGCTCGCCGACATCGCGAAGTTCGGCTGCACCTCGGCGGTCACCGCGACCACCTTCCTGCAGACCCTGATCGCCGCGGCCGAGGAGGACCCGACCGCGGATCTGTCGACGCTGCGGATGTGGACCTGCGCCGGCTCGCCGATCCCGGCCACGGTGGTCGAGAACGCCACCGCGAAACTGCCGCAGGCGCGCATCCTCTCGCTCTACGGTCGCAGCGAGAACCTGTCGACCACCACCTGCACCGTCGGCGACGATCCGTCGCGGGCGATCACCTCCGACGGCTCCGCACTGCCCGGCGCCGAGGTCAAGGTGGTCGGTCCTGACGGCTACGAGGTACCCCGAGGGGCCGAGGGCGACATCGCCTATCGCGGTCCGTCGCACATGATCGAGTATCTGAACCGGCCCCAGGACACCGCCGAACTCTTCACCCCCGAGGGATTCTCCCGCTCCGGCGATCTCGGCGTCATGGATGCCGACGGATTCGTCCGGGTCACCGGCCGCACCAAGGACATCGTGATCCGTGGCGGGATGAACATCAGTGTGCGTGAGGTCGAGGACAAGCTCGCCGGCCATCCCGACCTGCTGGCGCTGGCCGTCGTCGGCATGCCCGACGAGAAGCTGGGCGAGAAGGTGTGCTGCTACGTCGTCGCCAAGGACGGTCACACCGCGCCCACCGTCGAGGAACTGCGCGCATACCTCACCGATCGCGGTGTCGCCGTGCAGAAGACACCCGAGCGCGTCATCCCGATCGACTCGCTGCCGATGACGGCGACCGGAAAGATCCAGAAGCACGTGCTGCGCAAGCAGATCGCCGACGAGTTGCAGCAGCCCACGGCGGCTGGGGCACACTGAACAGATGACGACATCGACATCGACCGAGTTCGTGGTCTCCGGTGCGGAGGCCTTGCTGCGGGTCGATCCGGTGGGGCTGTCGGCGACGTCGGCGGAACTGTCCATGACCGCCGGTCCCTGGCTGGCCGATCCGGTGGCCGGTGTGTGCCGGGGTGCGCTCGGCGTCCCGCTGGACGATGTCACCGGGTACGTCATCGCATCCGGTGCGCCGCAAGGTAAATGGCCGGTCAGTCTCGGTATCCGTGTCGACTTCCTGGTCGATCCGCCGGTCGACGGCGCGGCCGTCTCGATCACCGGCGAGCTCGTGGCGCGGGACGAGCGGGGCGGGGCGACGCGCGGATCGGTGGTCGATGCCGCCGGGGCCACCGTCGCCCTGATCACCCAGCGATCACATCTCGTGGCCGTCGAAGAGCAGCCCACGAGTACGGCCGCGACCATCGCGGCCCCCGCTCCGGAGGTGACACTTCGTGAGGCACTGGGTGTGCAGGACTTCGGATCGGGCGTCGTCGAGCTGGCGCCGACACCGTTCGCGGCCAACGGCATGGGGAACATCCACGGCGGAATCCTGATCGTCGGGTCGGAGCTGGCGGCGATGTCGGCGGTCGATGCGCACGGCGAGCTGCGGACCACCAGCATCGACATCTCCTATGTGCGTCCGGGGAATGCCGCCGACACCACCGGTTTTCGCGCAGAGGTGCTCCATCGAGGCCGGTCGCTGATGGTCGTGCGGGTGGCCGCGGCGAACTCGTCGGGCAAACCGTGTGCGCTGGCCACGGTCGTTCTCCGGCGGTACGAGTCATGAAGGCGATCGTGATGTCGGAGTTCGGCGATCCGGGGGTGCTCGTGCCCACCGACGTCGACCTGGCAGACCCCCGGCCCGGATGGGTGACCGTCGAGATCCGTGCCGCCGCGCTCAACTGGCACGACGTGCTGGTCCGTCGGGGCCGGTACGCCTCGCCGCTGCCGCACACCCCCGGCGCCGACGGTGCCGGTGTCCGCACCGACACCGGTGAGGAAGTCCTCATCCTGCCGTCCCTGTTCTGGGGCGACCGGACGGATGCGCCCGGGGCCGGGTTCCAGATCCTCGGCGACTCCACGCCGGGCACCTACGCCCAGTACGTGAACGTGCCCGAGGAATGCCTCGCACCGAAACCCGCGGGGTACTCGTGGGAGCAGGCCGCAGCGCTTCCCCTGGTCGGGGTCACCAGCTTCCGTGCCCTGGTGACCCGCGCCGGACTCCGGGCGGGTGAGTCGCTGCTCATCATCGGGGCGGGTGGGGGCGTCTCCACCATGGCGTTGTCGCTGGCAGGCGGTATCGGGGCACATACCCATGTGACGGGCTCGTCGGAGGAGAAACTCGCGGGTGCTCGCGCCGCGGGTGCCGCCGGCGGTGTGCTGCACACGCGGGACTCCTGGCCCGAAGAGGTGAAGGAACTCTCGCCCGGCGGAAAGGGATTCGACGTCGTCCTCGATCCGGTCGGCCTGTGGGACCATTCGCTGCGGGCCCTGCGACCCGGCGGTCGGCTCGTCGTCCTCGGCGCCAACGTCGCCGAGCACGTCACCCTCGACGTACGCAAGTACTTCTTCGGGCAGTTCAGCCTGCTCGGCACCACCATGGGTGGTCCCGAGGACTTCCGGGGTCTGATGAACCTGATCGCGGCCGGCGATGTCGCCCCACCGCCGATCGCCGCCACCTATCCACTCAGCGATGCCGCCGAAGCCCATCGCCGTCTGGAATCCGGGGGCGAGTACGGAAAGATCGTCCTGGTCCCCTGAGTGCAATCACCAACTGTCACTGCAATGTTCGATGGTCGAGCCGCTGCTACAGCTTTGGGTGGTTGAGCCGGGACCGAGCCGTTAGGCGAGGACCCGTGTCGAAACCTGCTGGGGTGGCGGTGTTCGCAACCACTTTTGGGGTGGTGGCGTTGGTGAGTTCGGCCGTGTGAGGTTTCGACTCGACTTGTCGCTTCGCTCCTC
>NZ_BCNF01000180.1 GCF_001485495.1 Gordonia desulfuricans NBRC 100010
GCACCGTCGGGCGTGGTCCTTACGCTGATCAGGCCGACGACGAGCCGAGCGCCAGGCGTGGCCCTACGGTGATTGAGCCGACGACGAGCCGAGCGTCGGGTGTGTCTCTACGCTGATTGAGCCGACGAGGAGCGTAGCGACGAGGCGTGTCGAAATCTCCGCCGGCCGACCTCGCCACGCGACCACGGTCCGCGGTTCCCGACCACCGGCGGACGACGCCGATCCGAGCAACATCCACCACCCCCGATCCGCCGACCGGCACACGCGCGACTGAAGAGATCCGCACGCTCGAAAGGCCGCTCCGGCACGATCGGATTCTCTGGCAGACTGGGTTCATGAGCGCGCTCGTGTGGATCGCGGCGGTGATCGTTCTGGTGATCGGTGAACTGGTCACCGGGGACCTCGTGCTGCTGATGCTCGGTGGTGGTGCGCTCGCCGCCGCCGGCGTCGACTATTTCTTCGGCGCCCCGATCTGGGTGGACGGGGTCGTGTTCGCGGTGGTCTCGATCCTGCTGCTCACCACCGTGCGCCCGGTCGCCAAACGGCATCTGCTCACCCGCCCCACCTATCGCACCAACATCGAGGCCCTCGAGGGCAGGCATGCGACGGTGACCACCCGGGTCGACGAGCACGCGGGACGCGTCAAGATCGGCGGCGACGAATGGTCGGCGCGGGCGATGACGCCGGGCGAGGTGTTCGAGCCCGGCGACGAGGTGACCGTCGTGGAGATCGACGGGGCCACCGCGGTCGTCTGGAAGACGTGAAGAACCACACGAGCGTGGGCGACCTGACAACAGTTCACGAGTACTGACACCAACCGAGAGTGGGGAGTACGTATGGAATACGTCGGTCTGATCATCGCGGTCCTGTTGATCGTGATGGTCGTGGTGGTCCTGGCCCGGGCGGTGGCACTGATCCCGCAGGCCGAGGCCGCGGTCATCGAACGGCTGGGCCGCTACACCCGCACCGTGTCCGGGCAGCTCACCCTCCTGATCCCGTTCATCGATCGCATCCGTGCACGTGTCGACATCCGTGAGCGCGTCGTGTCGTTCCCGCCGCAACCGGTGATCACCGAGGACAACCTGACGCTGTCGATCGACACCGTCGTCTACTTCCAGGTGACCAACCCGCGCTCGGCGGTCTACGAGATCGACGACTACATCGCCGGTGTCGAGCAGCTGACCATCACCACCCTGCGCAACGTCGTCGGCGGTATGACTCTCGAGGAGACGCTCACCTCCCGCGACTCGATCAACGGACAGTTGCGCGGGGTCCTCGACGAGGCCACCGGCCGCTGGGGTCTGCGGGTGGCCCGGGTGGAGCTCAAATCGATCATGCCGCCACCGTCGATCCAGGAGTCGATGGAGAAGCAGATGAAGGCCGACCGCGAGAAGCGGGCGACCATCCTGACCGCCGAGGGCCAGCGTGAATCGGCGATCAAGACCGCCGAGGGCAACAAGCAGAGCCAGATCCTGGCGGCCGAGGGCGCCAAGCAGGCCGCCATCCTGGGTGCCGAGGCCGAACGCCAGTCACGAATCCTGCGCGCGCAGGGTGAACGCGCGGCGGTGTATCTGAAGGCACAGGGTGAGGCCAAGGCCATCCAGAAGCGGTTCGCCGCGGTCAAGGCGAGCAAACCGACTCCCGAGGTGCTGGCCTACCAGTACCTGCAGCAGATCCCCGAGATGGCCAGGGGAGAGGCGAGCAAGGTGTGGGTGCTGCCGACCGACTTCGGGTCCGCACTGCAGGGATTCGCACGGTCGTTCGGTGCCCGCGGCGACGACGGGGTGTTCCGGTACGAGCCGACCGACGACGCGGTCCCCGAGATCGACGAGTCCGACACCGAGGGCTGGTTCGACATGTCGACCGACCCGAAGGTCGCCCAGGCGGTGGCCGAGGCGGAGGCGGTGGCCCGCCAGCCCGTCGAGCCCGAACTGCCGCTCCGACGCCCGGAGCCCGCACCGGCTCCCGCGATCACCCCGAGTCCGGAGATCACCCCGGACCAGCCTGCCCGGTACGCGCCGGAACAGTATGCGGATGCGCCCCGTCCGGCCGGGCCGGCCGCCGGCGGCCAGCATGCCGCGGACCAGGGTCTGCCCCGCCAGGACCCGGGCGGCCAGGGCTATACCGGTCAGGGCTTCTCGAGTCAGGGTCTTGCCGGGCAGGGTTTGCCCGGCGAGGGTCTCCCGAGCGGGGACCCGGCGGGCAGGTACCAGGCGCCGGAGCAGTACCCCGGTCCGCAGTACCCGGGTGGGGCGCACCCGGGTGAGGGGCAGACGCGATGGCCACCGGCGGGCGGTCTTCCGCCCGGCTAGCGCCGCCCGGCGTCGTTCCCAGCCCACCGGCCTGCGGCTTCGGTCGCCTGGCCGGGTTCCCGGTCCGGTGATTCCGGTTCGGTGGATTCAGTCGGTCGCCGGTGCCGGCTGCTCGACCGGCATCCGGACGTCGACGATCAGGCCGATCACGCCGATGGCGAAGAACGTGCCGCTGAGCAGCAGCAGCCACGGATTCTGTGATCCGGTCAGCGCGTCGCCGAGCAGCACCACCGCGGTGGTACCGGGGGCCATCCCGATCACGGTCGCCAGCAGGTAGGGCACGGTGCGCACCGACGACAACCCGGAGCAGTAGTTCAGCAGCCAGAACGGGCACACCGGGATCAGCCGCAGGGACCCGACGGCGAGCCAGCCGCGGTGCGCGAGGCGGTACTCCACGGCCCGGATCACCGGCCGCCGCAGATAGGGCTGGACCCGGGTGCGTCCGGCCCCGCGGGCGATCCGGAACGCCAGATAGGCGGCCAGCGTCGCCGAGATCATCGCACCGACGAGTCCGACGACCGGCCCGAAGAACACCCCCGACATGACGGTGAAGATCGTGCGCGGGATCGGGAACAGGGTCACCACGACGTAGGCGAGGAAGAACACCCACACGAATGCCGGGCCGAGATCCTCACCCCATTCGCGGACGCTGGCCACCGATGGGATCGGCAGCAGGTAGGAGATCCCCAGCAGGGCGCACACCACGATCAGGCCGAGAACCGCGTTCCGGATGCTGCGCCGCCCCTGCCGTTCCGGGGCCGAGTCGTCGACGGGTATCGTCGACGTGTCCGGCGTCACAGCCTCGTCTTCGACTGGGGTCTCGACGACGGGGCGCTGGTCACGTGGCACCCATCCACTGTACCGACGCTTCGTGGTGGCATATCTCACGCCGCGGCCCAACCGGTAGGGGCCGACCGAGCGATCGGCTAAGGTCAACTACGCTCTGATCACCGAGCGCACTATGGAGGTGTGTCCAGCCCGATGCCCGAGCAAACCGTGCATTCAGCAGCATCCGATCCGGCGGGGTCGGCGGACCTGGCCGACGCATACCGGTCGTGGTCGACCGCAGCGGCGGCGGTCCTGGCCAAGTCCCGTCGCATCGAGGTCGATCAACTCCCGGACACCCCCGAGGCGTTGCTGTCGACCACCACTCCCGAAGGGCTGACCGTCCGCCCGCTCTACACGCGGCGTGACGAGACCACCGAACCTGGCGTCCCGGGGCGGTTCCCGTTCGTCCGCGGCGCCGATCCGGCACGCGACGTGCTGGCCGGCTGGCGGGTCACCGAGCGGTTCGGCGACGATCCCGCCGACGGTGAGCAGGACCCGATCGAGCAGATCAACGGCGACATCCTCGACGCCATGATGAACGGCGCCAGCGGGCTGTGGCTCGAGATCGGCGGCACGATCGGTGTCGACGACCTCCCGGCCGTTCTCGCCAACGTCTTCCTCGACCTGGTGCCGCTCACGCTCGACGCCGGCACCCAGGGGATCGAGGCCGCCCGCGCGGTCCTCGCCGTCAAGCAGGCCGGACTGGCCGCCCCCGAGGCCGCCACGCCGACCGCCGCGACCACCCTGTCGTTCGGTTTCTCGCCGCTGACCGCCGCTTTCTCCGGTCGCCCCACCGTCGACACCGACGCCGCCACCGTGCTGGCCGCCGAGGTGGCCGGTGCCACCGGTGCGGGATCGGTGCGTGCCTTCCGGGTGGACGGCACCGACTTCGCCACCGCGGGTGCGAACGACGCCCTGGAGCTCGGCCTGATCGTCTCCGCGGCACTGGCACACCTGCGTGACCTCACCGCCGCCGGACTGGACGCCGCGAGCGCCCTCGGCCAGATCTCGTTCGCCGTCTCCGTCGACGACGACCAGTTCGCCGGTATCGCGAAGCTGCGTGCGCTACGCCGTGTCTGGGCGCGTGTCGCCGAGGTCGTCGGAGCCCCCGACGCCGGTGCCGCCCTCACCCATGCGGTCACCGACCTGTCCATGTACAGCCAGCGTGATCCGTGGGTCAACATGCTGCGCAGCACCATCGCCGCCTTCGGTGCCGGTGTCGGCGGTGCCGACCAGGTCACCGTCCTGGCCTTCGACGCCGCCATCCCGGCCGAGCAGCGCACCTCCGGTGCCCGCTTCTCGCGCCGGATCGCCCGCAACACCCAGTTGCTGCTGCTCGAGGAGTCCAACATCGGCCGGGTTCTGGACCCGGCCGGCGGTTCGTGGTTCGTCGAATCGCTGACCGACGACCTCGCCGCCTCCGCATGGTCGGTGTTCACCGATGTCGAGCGTCAGGGCGGCTACCGCGGCGCCCTGGAGGCCGGCTGGATCGCCGACCGCATCGGGGAGTCGCTGGCCGCCCGCGACGTCGAGGTCGCCCATCGTCGGGCCTCGGTCACCGGTGTCAACGAGTTCCCGAACCTCGACGAGAAGCCGTTGCGCGGTTCGGTCGCCGGTGCCACCGACGTGGTCGGCGCCACCCCGCGGCTCGCCCGCGTGGGCCGTGCCTTCGAGGACCTGCGCGACCGGTCCGACGCCCAGCTCGCCGCCACCGGAGCCCGGCCGCAGATCCTGCTGCTGCCGCTGGGCAGTGTCGCCGAACACAACGGACGCACCACGTTCGTCGCCAACCTGCTCGCCGCGGGTGGCATCGCCGCAGCCAACCCCGGTCCGCTGACCGCCGAGGAGATCGCCGCCGCGGTCGCCGACACCGGCAGTCCGATCGCGGTGCTGTGCGGCACCAAGGCCCGCTACGGCACCGACGGTCCGGCCGCGCTGGCCGCGGCCCGCGCCGCCGGCCTCACCCGCGTGCTGCTGGCCGGTCCGGACAAGGAGTGGCCCGACGGCGACGACCGTCCGGACGGATCGCTGCGCGTCGGCATCGATGCGGTGGCCACCCTCACCGAGCTGTCCGACGCGCTCGCCGCGTCGGATGCCGCACAGCCGCAGACGCCGGGAGCCCAGGAACGGGGAGAACAAGCATGACCAACACCGAATCCAGCACGGCCATCCCGGACTTCGCCGACGTCACCCTCGACGGCGGAGCGGCATCCGCCACCGGTCTCGACGCCGGTGCGGTGATCTCCGGTCTCGCCGGCGCACACGGTTACACCGACGAGCAGGTGACCTGGACGACCCCGGAGCAGATCGACGTCAAGCCGGTCTACACCCGCGCCGACCGTGACGCGGTCGCCGCCGACGCCGAGCACCCGTACCCGATCGACTCGATCCCCGGTGCGGCCCCGTTCATCCGTGGCCCGTACCCGACGATGTACGTCAACCAGCCGTGGACGATCCGGCAGTACGCCGGCTTCTCCACCGCCGCCGAGTCGAATGCCTTCTACCGACGCAACCTGGCCGCCGGCCAGAAGGGTCTGTCGGTGGCGTTCGACCTCGCCACCCACCGCGGCTACGACTCCGACCACCCGCGAGTGGCCGGCGACGTCGGTATGGCCGGCGTGGCGATCGACTCCATCCTCGACATGCGGCAGCTGTTCGCCGGGATCGACCTGGGCAACGTGTCGGTGTCGATGACCATGAACGGTGCGGTGCTGCCGATCCTGGCACTCTACGTCGTCGCGGCCGAGGAGCAGGGGGTGCCGCCGGAGAAGCTGGCCGGGACCATCCAGAACGACATCCTCAAAGAGTTCATGGTCCGCAACACCTACATCTATCCGCCGAAGCCGTCGATGCGGATCATCTCGAACATCTTCGAGTACACCAGCCAGAAGATGCCGAAGTTCAACTCGATCTCCATCTCCGGCTACCACATCCAGGAGGCCGGTGCGACCGCCGACCTCGAGCTGGCCTACACCCTGGCCGACGGTGTCGAGTACATCCGGGCCGGCCTCGACGCCGGCCTCGACATCGACAAGTTCGCGCCTCGGCTGTCGTTCTTCTGGGGCATCGGCATGAACTTCTTCATGGAGGTCGCCAAACTGCGTGCGGCACGCCTGCTGTGGAGTGAGCTCGTCGCCCAGTTCGAGCCCAAGAGCGCCAAGTCGCTGTCGCTGCGGACCCACTCGCAGACCTCCGGCTGGTCGCTGACCGCGCAGGACGTGTTCAACAACGTCGCGCGCACCTGCGTGGAGGCGATGGCCGCGACCCAGGGCCATACCCAGTCGCTGCACACCAACGCCCTCGACGAGGCGATCGCGCTGCCGACCGACTTCTCGGCACGTATCGCACGTAACACCCAGCTGCTGCTGCAGCAGGAGTCGGGCACCACCCGTCCGATCGACCCGTGGGCCGGATCGAACTACGTCGAGTGGCTGACCCACCAGCTGGCACAGAAGGCCCGCGCGCACATCGCCGAGGTCGAGGCCGCCGGCGGCATGACCCAGGCGATCAACGAGGGTCTGCCCAAGCTGCGGATCGAGGAGGCCGCGGCCCGTACGCAGGCCCGCATCGACTCCGGTCAGCAGCCCCTGGTCGGGGTGAACAAGTACCAGGTGACCGAGGACGAGGAGATCGAGGTCCTCAAGGTCGAGAACTCCAAGGTGCGCACCGAACAGCTGGAGAAGCTCGACCGGCTTCGCGCAGGCCGTGATTCGGCTGCCGTCGAGAAGGCCCTGGCCGAGCTCACCCGCGCCGCGGCATCGTCCGACGGCGGCATGGAGAACAACCTGATGGCCCTGGCCATCGACGCGGCACGCCGTCAGGCCACCGTCGGTGAGATCTCCGAGGCGCTCGAGAAGGTCTATGGTCGGCATCAGGCCGAGATCAAGACCATCAGTGGGGTGTATCGACATGAGGTGGGCGAGGTGAGTGGCGTCGACTCCGCCATCGAGATCGTCAGGCAGTTCGCCGAGGCGGAAGGCCGACGCCCCCGAGTCCTGGTGGCGAAGATGGGTCAGGACGGACACGACCGAGGACAGAAGGTGATCGCCACGGCGTTCGCCGACCTCGGCTTCGACGTCGACGTGGGCCCGTTGTTCGCCACCCCGGAGGAGGTCGCCGCACAGGCGGCCGACAACGACGTGCACGTCGTCGGCGTGTCGTCGCTCGCAGCCGGTCACCTCACGCTGGTGCCCGCGTTGCGCAAGGCGCTCGAGGAGGTGGGCCGTCCCGACATCATGATCGTCGTGGGTGGTGTCATCCCGCCGGGCGATTTCGACGAGCTCTACGAGGCCGGCGCCTCGGCGATCTTCCCGCCCGGAACGGTGATCGCCGACTCCGCGGTCGAGCTGGTCTCGAAGCTGGCCGACAGCCTCGGGCTGGAACTGGCCGGAGTCGCCTCGGAGTGAGCGCGCACGACGTGAACACCACCGGTGTGCGGGCCGCACCGCGGCCCGCACGCCCGCCACTCGACCTCGATGCCCTGGAGCAGGGCATCCTCGCCGACAAGCGGGCCGACCTGGCGCGGGCGATCACTCTGGTCGAGTCGACCCGGGCCGATCACCGCGCCGCCGCCCAGGACCTGCTGCTGCGGTTGACCCCGCACGCAGGCCGGTCGTTCCGGGTCGGTATCACCGGGGTTCCCGGTGTCGGCAAGTCGACCACCATCGAGGCCCTCGGGATGCATCTGATCTCGATGGGGCACAAGGTCGCCGTGCTGGCCGTCGACCCGTCGTCCACCCGGACCGGTGGGTCGATCCTCGGGGACAAGACCCGGATGGGGCAGCTGTCGGTCAACCCGAACGCCTACATCCGGCCGTCCCCGACCTCCGGCACACTCGGCGGTGTGACCAAGGCCACCCGCGAGACCATCGTGCTGGTGGAGGCCGCGGGCTTCGACGTGGTGCTGGTGGAGACGGTCGGCGTGGGGCAGTCGGAGGTGGCCGTCGCCAACATGGTCGACACGTTCACCTTCTTGACCCTCGCCCGGACCGGGGACTCGTTGCAGGGCATCAAGAAGGGTGTCCTCGAACTCGCCGACGTCATCATGGTCAACAAGGCCGACGGCAAGCACGAGCTGGAGGCCAAGTCGGCTGCGCGTGAGCTGAAGAACGCGCTCAAGCTGATCTATCCGCACAATGCGCTGTGGATGCCCCCGGTGCAGACGATGAGTGCGCTGGAGAACACCGGCGTCGACGACTTCTGGAACGCGGTCCTCGAACATCGCGAAACCCTCACCAGGGCAGGGGAGTTCGAGGGTCGTCGGAGCCGCCAGCAGAGCGACTGGATGTGGGAGATGGCCCGCGACACCGTGCTCTCGCGGCTGTCGCACAGCGCCGGGGTCGCCGGGATCCGCGACGACGTCGAATCCCGTGTCCGCTCAGGCGATCTCACACCGGCGCTCGGCGCGAAGCAGATCATCGACGCGTTCGACGCCGAGCGCTGACACCTGCCGGTCAGTCCGGTCCGCGCAGGATGAGTCGTTCGTAGTTCTCGGGGTTGTTCGGGTCGAAGTGGAACGATCCGTTGCGGCCACCGGTGCCCACGCCGGCCTGCAGATTGTCGACGATGTACTTCCGGTTGACGTCGGGGTCGTCGGCGACGATCTCACGCAGGGCGGTCTCCATGTCCATCAGCAGGTTCTGGCGTGTGGACGTGGTCCCCGACAGCAGGTCGTCGAGCGACTTCAGGGAACCGTTGTGGTAGAGCGGGCCGGAACCGTGGATCTGGTCCTCGCGCAGGATCTGGGCCAGTGCCCCGTAGGTCAGCAGGATCTCGTTGTCGACCGGTGAGTCGCCGTCGATGAGGCCCTTCCCGAGCGACAGTGGAACATCGTCGGCGGTCTCGGGGGACAGCACCCACGGTGTGATGGCCGTGCCGGCGGCCCCGGCGGCGATCGCCACCGGATGCGGCACCGCGGTCAGTCCGGCCGACACCGAGGTCATCAGGTTCTTCACCTTCAGATTCGTTTCGTTCTGGGCGTCGACCCGGTTGTTCTCGTCGAGTTGCAGATCGTATTCCGCACCATAGAGACCCATCTGTGCCAGGTACCGGAGGTTGGTACTGAAATCGCCCAGGCCACGTGCATCGGCGGGATTGTGCGCCGCGGCAGCGCCGTTGAGCTCTATCTGTTGCAGGACGGCGCGATACAGTTCGGCTCCGGCTCGCGTCTGTGGCACCCCGTCCACGTTGTCGCTGGCGATGAGCGTGAACAGTCGTGCGGCCCGCCGTTGGACTTCGTCCGTGCCGTACGAGTGGCCGCCGTTCGACGGGTCGAGGAGTGTCGGGTCGAGGTGGGGGACGGTGTCTCCGCCCGCCGTGGAGCCGGCGAGGACGTTCAGATACGGCAGCGTGGCGTCGAGGAGGGCGTCGGCCAGCAGTGGGTTGATCTTCCCGATCGCGTCCCGGTCCGGATTGGCGTTCATGAGGGTGTCGAAGGTGTTCCCACCCGTTGTGGTGGTGGCGTGGTCGAGCAGGCCGGTGAAGGCGCGATTGGCCAGTGCGACCTGACCGGGATCACCGCTTGCGGCGGCATCGCCGATCCAGCCGACGAGTCCGCCGACGGTCCTGCCGTCGTCGTCCCACTCGTGGGCGTAGAGCCACGTGGTCATCTGATCTCGATCGAAGTGCGGTAATGCCGTGCCGTCGGCATAGTGCCCAGAGAGAAATGCCGCCGACGCCTCGTGGTTCCGGGCACCCACCTCCAGCAGCGACGAAATCGTGAACTGGTAGGTGCGGTCGGCGATCTCGGGACCGAGGTCGTCCTCGGTATAGATGGTCGCTGTGTACATGAGTCCGCTGTCGGCGCCTCGGCTCGCTCCGCCCGCAGCCTTCCGGATCAGTTCGACGCCCAGACGCTCACCGGGCGGAACTCCGTGGGTGCTGCGCAACAACCGCATCAGCGGTATGTCGACGGTCTTGACGCGAGCGCTCTCGTTCGAATTGCGGTTCTCGGCCCAGGTACGTGCCCACTGCGGCAGGTACTCGAATCCGGTGTTGGTCCCCACGTTCTCGTTCGAGAGCACCAGGAGTCCCTGACCGAGGGCGCTGGACCACGAATGGCGGGACGGATCATCGAGCCCGGTCATGGCGGTGTGGAGCGCGAACAGTTCCGCCGGGCCGAGGTTTCCGTAGAACATGTGCAGGTACTGCTGGACACCGAGGGGGACGTCGGTGAGTTGCTCGCCGTTGCGCAGCTTCTCGATCTGCATCGACGTCAGTCCGGCGGCCAGCAGGCTCCGGCCGATCGCGGCCACCTCCGCTGGCGTCCACCCGCCCTCGGCCATCAGTGCGTGACGCCGGCCGTCCTGTGCGCTGAGGGTGAGTTCGGGTGGGGCGACGGTGTGCACGGCATGGACCGCGCCGCGGATTCGGTCGGCGTGCTCGGCCGCGGTGCCGGCCAGATCGTCGGCCTTTGCCTTGACGAAATCGGTCCATTCGCGTTCCTCGGCCGCCTTCCGGGCGGGTGTTCGTGGTTCGGTACCGCGGCGGGCATACCGCATGGTCCAGGTGGGATCGTTCGAGCCGACCGGGAGGAAGCCCTGGAATGCCGCGGTCATGAGCGCATCGTTGACCACCGCCTTGGAGGCGCTGATCGCCTCGGCCGCCTCGGTGAGCGCGGTCTGCAGGTCCTGAATCCGGCCCGCGACCGCCTTGGCCCACATGCGCTGCTCTCGGGCGCGTGTGTCGGCGGCGGTGCGGGCGGCGCCGCTCCACGATGTCGCCGGGATCTGGTCGACACACCGTTCCGCCGCGGTGGAGTTCTCGACGATGGCCTTCGCCAGCGCGGCGAGTTCCGGTCTGGGCAGATCCCACGGCCGCCACTCGTCCATGATCGCCTTGGTGAGTGTGTGACCGGTCATCGCGGCGCCTGTGCGTGCGGCAGCTCGGCCAGATGTGCGAACGTCGTCGCGTTCTCTTCGTCGGCGGACGCGGCGATCGTGCGCACCGCCCGGACTGCTGCCGCGAACGTCTCCCACTGCCCGGAGACCGCGGTCTGCGCCTGGCGCAGGCCGTCGGTGGCCTTCTGTGCGGCGGCGACCATCGGTGAGTGGGGCATCGCCACGGCCATCGTCGTCGTGAGATCGCACCGCGCAACGCTTTCGATGTCGTACGCCATGCTCTCGAGACTTGCGGCGATACCGTCGACGGCCATCGGGTCGACCACGAACTCCCCGCTCATCGCTGCCCCCTCAACACTTGTCGCGGCTGTGTGACTTGCGAGGACTCTACGACGCCGCGTGGCGACGTGGCGGAATCCATCCACAGGCCACACCGGTGTGGTCGGCGGCGACGGATTCTGTCGGACCTCGTCTGTATGTTCGGTGCATGACCTCGGGGATGGCGTCAGCACAACCGGCCGGCACGGCCGGTGAGGGCGGGTTGTCGTGGCAGGACCTGGTGGAGTTGCAGCCGTTTACGGTACCGGTGGCCGAACGGTACTGGGGCGATGAGGAACTCGATGCCGGTGACCTGACCGAGATCCTCGCCCACTGCGCGGCGACCCGGGCGACGGCCTGGTACCGGATGTTGCAGGCCGCGTCGCTGCTCTACGAGGACTACGAAGAGTCCCATCACCAG
>NZ_BCNF01000181.1 GCF_001485495.1 Gordonia desulfuricans NBRC 100010
GGGTACGCCAGGACCGCCGGGTACGCACCGCAAACCGGATGGGGAACGAATCCTGGACCGGGAATCCACACTGGCCCGAAAGCATCGCCGCCGACGACTCGAGCGGCAACGCAACCGTGCCCGCAACCAGACGCCCGCCACCCAGACGGACTCACCCGACCCGCCGCCCTTCTGAGGGATGCGCTCCTACTCCACCACACGGCGAGGTGTTGACCGTCACACACGAACCAGTTATTGTTTGTCATACAAACAAGTGCGCTCGAGGTGATCGATTCATGCCCCCAACCCGCCGGGCCAGCCGCGATGCCGGCAAGGCCACCCGCCAGGCGCTGCTGCATGCCGCGAGCGAGGTGTTCACCGAGCACGGCGAGACCGCGTCGGTGGCCCAGATCTGCGCGCGTGCCGAAGCCTTCCCCAACCAGGTCACCTATTACTTCGGCTCCAAGGAGCAACTGTTCGTCGAGGTGGCCTGCGCGGCGGTGCTGCGCGCCGGTCGGCACGCCGAGGAGTCCGCTGCGTCGGCGACGACGGTGCGCGAGTACACCCACATCCTGATCGGCACCCTGCTCGGCCCGCAGGCCCGCAACGTCGAGTTGTTCACCACCGCCATGCTGTTGGTGTCGCGTCGCACCGATCTACGCCAACAGATCACCGAGACCCTGCGCACCCTGCACGAGCGCGGCCAGGACGCCCTGACGCAGACCCTGGTGCGCACCGGCTGGCAACTGCGCGCCGACATCGACGTGGAGGCCCGCGCGTTCTGGTCGGCGATCTTCGGACTCATCGTCCAGAAAGCCGCCACCGCAGACGAATTCGGCTACACCCTCGAGGACTCGGTGGCGGTGGTCTTCGCCGCCCTGCAGATCCCCGACACCGTCCTCGATCAACCGCTCGTCCTCGCCGACTGACCACAGTGACCGGCCACGCCGGCCGACCCTCATCCGCCGTCACCCGATCGGAGCCCGACATGACCCAGACACCCGCGTCGCCGACCACGGCCCATCCGCGACCACACCTCACCCACACCGTGCTCAACCAATCCGTCCCGCGCGTCGACGTCAACGAGTACGAGGCCAATCAGGTTCTGCGCGAGGCCATCACCCGCCACGACGGCGGGTGGGGTGATGCGGAACTCGTCGAGATCGGCGCGCTGGTCGGCACCGAACAGTTCCAGCACGACGCGAAGCTCGCCAACACCATCACCCCGCAGTTCCACCCGTTCGACCGCTGGGGCAACCGGATCGACGAGGTCGAGTACCACCCGTCGTATCACCGGATCATCAGCGCCTCGATCGCCCACGGCGCACACACCCGCTGCTGGGCCGATCCGCAGCCCGGCTCCCACGTCGTGCGCGCCGCGGCGTTCTATCTGTTCGGCCAGATCGAGCCCGGGCACGCCTGCCCCGTCTCGATGACCCACGCGGTGATCCCGTCGCTGGAACTGCAGCCCGACGTCGCCGCACAGTGGGTTCCGAAGGCATTGTCGCGCAGCTACTCTTCCGAGTTGTCGGCGGACAAGTCGTCGGCGATCTTCGGCATGTCGATGACCGAGAAGCAGGGCGGCTCAGATGTCCGGGCCAACACCACCGTCGCAGTGCCGGTCGGCAGCGGCGGCCCCGGCGCCGAGTACCTGCTGACCGGACACAAGTGGTTCTGTTCGGCACCGATGTCGGATGCCTTCCTGGTCCTGGCACAAGCACAAGGCCAAGGCGGCGAAGGACTCTCGTGTTTCCTGCTCCCCCGCGTCCTGCCCGACGGCACCCGCAACTCGTTCCGCATCCAACAGCTCAAGGACAAGCTGGGCAACAAGTCCAACGCCTCCAGCGAGATCGAGCTCGACGGAACGGTCGCGGTGATGATCGGCGAGCCGGGCCGCGGCGTGCGGACCATCATCGAGATGGTCGCCCAGACCCGCCTCGACTGTGTCCTGGGCAGCGCGGCCGGCATGCGACAGTCGGTGGCCGAGGCACTCTGGCATGCCCGGCACCGGGCCGCCTTCGGCGCCACCCTGGTCGATCAGCCGGCGATGACCGCCGTGCTCGCCGACCTCGCCCTCGAATCCGAGGCAGCGACCGTCACCGCGATGCGCCTGGCCCGTGCCCACGACGAGGACGCGAGCGATTCCGAGAAGGCGTTCCGCCGGCTGGCGACCGCCGTCGCCAAGTACTGGATCTGCAAGCGCGGACCGCATCACGCCTACGAGTCACTGGAATGCCTGGGCGGCAACGGGTACACCGAGGACTTCCCGCTGTCGATGCGTTACCGCGAACAGCCCGTGATGGCCGTCTGGGAGGGATCGGGCAATGTGATCGCCCTCGACGTGCTGCGCGCGATGACGCGTGAACCCGACTCCGTCGGCGCCTTCGACGCCGAGGTGAACCTGGCGCGCGGCACCGACCCGACCCTCGATGCGCACCTCGATCAGCTGCGCCGCGACCTCGGTGAACTCGCCGGACTCGACGCGGCATCCGCCCAGCGCCGGGCACGTCGTGTCGTCGAATCCATGGCGCTGGCGCTCGAGGCGTCCCTGCTGGTCCGCTTCTCGCCGGCCGCGGTGGCCGATGCGTTCATCGCCGCACGCCTGGGCGCCGACCGCGCCTTCGAGTACGGGGCGCTGCCCACCGGCACCGATCTGGGAGCAATCCTGACGCGGCACTGACCTCCCGCGGGCGCATCCGGGATCGGATGACACAATCACCGAGACCTGTGTCACAACCCGGAGGAGGCGCCCGGTGGCCCCGCGTGTATCGCTCGACGAGCTCGATCCCCGCACGCCCGTGCTCATCGGCGTCGGTCAGGCCTCCGAACGCCTGACCGACCCCGACTACCGGGGGCTCGGCGAGGCCGACCTCGCCGCGCAGGCGGTCCGCGAAGCACTCGCCGACACCGGGACCGACCCGGCATCGGTGGCCGCGGAGATCGACACGGTGGTCGCGGTGCGGTCGTTCGAGGTGTCCAGTCCGCTGTCGGCGGCCCCACTCGGCCGCCCCGACAACATGCCGCGCGCCGTCGCCGCCCGCACCGGACTCGATCCGGCCACCGCGATCACCGAGGTGGTCGGCGGCCAGAGCCCGCAAAAACTCGTCACCGAGTTCGCCCGGCGGATCGCCGACGGCCGCACCGACGGTGTGGTGATCGTCGGCGCCGAGGTGATCTCGACGGTGCGGCACGCGATGTCGGAACTCGCGGCGGAGGATCGGCCGGACTTCGCCGAGCACGTCGACGGCTCACACGAGGACCGGGGATTCGGGCTCGCCGGACTCACCACCGCTCAGGAGGCCCGGCATCACCTGATCGAACCACTGTTGCAGTACGCGCTGCTCGAGAACGCACGGCGCCACCGGATCGGACTGTCCCGCACCGAGTACGCGCGATCCATGGCCGAGCTGTTCGCACCGATGTCACAGGTCGCCGCCACCAATCCGCATGCGGCGTCCCGACAATCGCGTACCGCCGACGAACTGCTCGACACCACGAACGGCAATCGTGCGCTCACCGACCCGTACACCCGACTGCTGGTCTCGCGTGACCAGGTCAACCAGGCCGCCTCGGTGATCCTGATGTCCGTCGGCAGGGCACGGGCGCTGGGGATCGACCCGGCGAGATGTGTCTTCCTGCACGGCCACTCGGACCTGCGGGAACGCCCGCTGATGGAGCGTCCCGACCTGTCACAGGGGCCCGCGGCCACCGCAGCGCTCGGAGCGGCCCTCGAGATGGCCGGCACCGAACTCGACGAGATCGCCTTCCTCGACCTCTACAGCTGCTTCCCCATCGCGGTGTTCACCGTGTGCGACGCATTCGGACTGTCCGCCGACGACCCGCGCGGTCTCACCGTCACCGGCGGCCTGCCCTACTTCGGTGGTCCCGGGAACAACTACTCCATGCACGCGATCGCCGAGATCGCCGGCCGCGTCCGTGCACGTCCCGGAACACTCGGTCTGGTCGCCGCGAACGGCGGTGTGCTGAGCAAGTATTCGGTCGGCATCTATTCCACCGACCCGGTCGCCTGGCACGCCGCCGACGATGCACGGCGCCAGTGTGAGCTCGACGCGGCGCCCAGCGTCGACGACTGCCACGACGCCGACGGCACCGCCACCATCGAGACCTATACGATCACCCCACCCGACCGGAAGGGGCGTCGGCGGACGATCGTCATCGGCCGGCTCGACGACGACACCCCGAACGATCCCGGACGCCGCTTCATCGCGAATGTCGCCGACGCGGACGAGGAACTACTCGACCGCCTGGCCACCGCCGACGACCCGATCGGCACCGCGGTGTTCGTCCGGTCGTTCGCCCACGGCAACCGAGTGGCGGTGTCGGAGGAACGGATGACCGAACTCTTCCCGGTCACCACCCACCGATTCCGAGACGCCTACGAGCACATCGGGATCCGACGCGAGGGTCACCTACTGGAGGTGACCATCGACCGTCCGGGCTCCCGGAACGCGTTGAACCCGAAGGCCAACGCCGAGCTCGACGAGATCTTCGACGCCTACTTCGCCGACCCCGACCTGTGGGTGGCGATCCTCACCGGCGCCGGCGACAAGGCGTTCTCGTCCGGCAACGACCTGGCACACATGGCCGGTGACGCACTGCTCGCGGTCCCCAAGAACGGTTTCGGCGGTCTCACCTCCCGGCCCACGATGCCCAAACCGGTGATCGCCGCGGTCAACGGACTCGCACTCGGCGGCGGCCTGGAGATCGCACTGGCCTGCCACATCATCGTCGCCGACGAGCAGGCGAGCTTCGGGCTGCCCGAGGTGAAGGTGGGCCTGGCCGCCGCAGCCGGCGGCCTCGTGCGGCTACCGCGCGCCCTCGGCCCGGCACTGGCCCGCGACATGATCCTCACCGGCCGCCGCATCGACACCGCCGAGGCACACCGCATCGGCCTGGTCAGCCGGATCGCCGAGCACGGACGGTCTCTCGAGGTCGCCCGTGCGGTGGCCGCCGAGATCCTGGCGGGATCACCCACCGCGGTGCGGGCCTCGCTGGCCGCGATGGCCGCCGCAGAGCAGATCCCCGACCCGGTCGAGGCCATCGGCGCGACCACCCCGGCGGTGCTGAACGACCTGCTGATCAGCCAGGACACGATGGAGGGCGTGCTGGCCTTCGTCACCAAACGCGCGCCGAACTGGACGGGCCGGTAGCCGCCGGGGTGAGACCTACAGCAGCACACCCGGATTGAGCAGTCCTTCCGGATCGAGGGCGTGCTTGATGGTGGCGGTGAGTTCCATGACGTCGGGGCCGAGCTGGTCGGGCAGCCAGCCCTTCTTCAGCCGGCCGACGCCGTGCTCGCCGGTGATGGTGCCGCCCAACGAGATCGCCAGATCCATCACCTGACCGAAGGCACGCTGGGCACGGTCGTGCTCGTCGGCGTCGTCGGGATCGAACACGATCAGCGGATGGGTGTTGCCGTCGCCGGCATGCGCAATCACCGAGATCATCACCCGGTTCCCCGCGGCGATCGCCGCCACGCCGTCGACGAGATCGGGCAGCGCGGGCAACGGCACCCCCACATCCTCGAGCAACAGCGAACCGAGTTTCTCCACGGCCGGGATCGCGGCACGGCGCGCGGCGGTGAACGCCTCCCCCTCGGCGGGATCGTCGGTGTCGAAAACATCTGCGGCACCGTTGGACTCGAAAGCCTCCCGGATGATCGCGACCTCGGCCACACCGGCCGGGCCGGGGGCATCGGACTGCGCCACCAGCAGCGCACCCGCCTCACGGTCGAGACCCATCCGCAGCATGTCCTCGACGGCGTTGATCGACACCCCGTCCATGAACTCGAGCATCGCCGGACGGATGCGAGCGGTGATCGCGAGGACCGCCTCGCTGGCCTCGCGCACCGACGCGAAGGTACCAACCACGGTGCAGGCCGACGCCTGCGGTGGGAGCAGTCGCAGCGTGACCTCGGTGACGATCCCGAGCAGCCCCTCGCTGCCCACGAACAGTTTGACCAGGGAGAGACCCGCGGAGTCCTTGAGCTGCTTGCCGCCCAGGCGGATGACACGACCGTCGGCCAGCACCACCTGCAGACCGAGGACGTAATCGGTGGTCATTCCGTACTTCACACAACACAGTCCGCCCGCATTGGTCGCCACGTTCCCACCGATCGAACAGATCTCGAACGACGACGGGTCCGGCGGATACCAGAGTCCGTTGGCCGCCGCGGCCGCCTTGACCTCCGCGTTCAGCAACCCCGGCTGGACCACGGCCGTGCGGGTGGCGGTGTCGATGGTGAACTCGCGCATCTTCTCCGTCGAGATCATCACCGCGCCGTCGACCGCGGTGGAACCACCGGACAGGCTGGTGCCGGCACCGCGGGTGATCAGCGGCACCTTGTTCGCCGCACACCAGCGCACGGCCGTCTGCACCTCGGCCGTGGTGGTGGGTCGGATCAGTGCGAGCGGGGTGCCGGCGTCGGGGTCCTGAGCGCGATCCTGACGATATCCGGCGAGGATATCGGGGTCGGTGACGACCATCTGCGCGGGAAGGTCGGCAATCAACTCACTCAGGTCAACATCGCTCATGGACTACACCCTAAGTGGCACCATGGAAGCCGTGAGTGACTTCAACACCACCATCATCGACGAGTTCCGCGCCAACAACGGCACCGTGACCACAGCCGGTTTCGGTCGTGGCCTGATCCTCCTGCACACCGTCGGCGCCAGGTCCGGGGCCGAGCGCATCAACCCGCTGATGTCGATCCCCGAGGAATCCGGGGGCCGGCTGATCGTCGGCAGCGCAGCCGGCTCACCGAAGGACCCGGCCTGGGTGCACAACCTGCGCAAGCACCCCGAGGTCACCGTCGAACGGCCCGGCGACGTCGGCGTCGAGACCTACACCGCGCGGGCCACCGAACTCGATCCGGTGCAGCGCGAGCAGGCATGGCAGCTGTTCCTGGCGGTCTCCGACGGCTTCGCGCAGTACACCGAGACCGCCGAGGGACGCGCGTTCCCGATCTTCCGGCTGACACCGCACTAATCTGGACGCGTGCTGGGACAGGGCGACGCGGTGGCCGACTACGTCGTCGACACGATGGTCGGACACGGCAGCAGCGCCGACGTCTACCGCGCCCACCGCACCGGCGACGCGACACCCGTCGCGCTCAAGGTGCTCTACACCCACGGCGCCGACGCGGCACGCGCCCGCGAGCGCTTCGAACGCGAGTACTCGATCGCCTCCCTGCTGCACCACCCGCACGTCGCGTCGATGTATGCCAGCGGTGAGATCGCCGAGTCCGCCGATCCCACCTCGACCGGGCGCGACCCCGACGGCCGCCGACGCCCCCACACCCTGTGGCTGGCCATGCAGTACGCCGCCGGCCCGTCGGCGGTGTCGCTGATCCCCGGGGAGAACCGGCAGCCACGGGTCCCGATGGTGCTGCGGCTGGCCCAACAGATCGGCGAGGCGCTCGACTACGCCCACTCCTGCGACGTCCTGCACCGCGACGTCAAACCCGCGAACATCCTGCTGACCTCCGATTCCGACGACGCCGGCATGCTCCTGTCGGACTTCGGGATCGCCCAACTGCTCGACGACACCCGCCCCCTGGCCCGCAACGGCCGCGTGCAGGGATCCATCGCCTACGCCTCTCCGGAACTACTTCAGGCCCAACAACTCTCACCGGCCAGCGATATCTACTCCTTCGCATGCAGCCTGGTGGAGTTGTTCACCGGCCTGCCGCCGTTCCCCCGGAGCACCGCCTTCGCGATCACCTACGCCCACCTCCGCGACACCCCGCCCCGACTCACCCGACGTCGACAATGGCTGCCGTCGTCGCTCGATTCGGTGTTCGCCAAGGCGCTCGCCAAGAACCCCGAGGACCGATACCAGCACTGCGCGGAGCTCGTCGACATCGTCATCCGCACCCTGCGCGACGTCCCCGTACCCGAGGAGCGTCCATCACGGACCGGGTGGTTCCGCGGTCGCTGAGATCGTCGGGGCCCGATGCTCGTCGGTGGCCGGTGCGGTGCACGGGAAACGACTGTGCGACAGGTCAGTCGCCGATGCGATAGGCCTTCCGCGCGGTCTCCCGGAACACACTGCGCAGCACGTGCTCACCCCAGGGTTCGAGGACGTCGAGCAGACTGCCGACGACCATCTCGAAGGACGCATTGGGCTTGTCCAGCGGAAAGTTTGACCCGAACATCACACGTGACGAACCGAAGTGCGCGACAACGTGTTTGACCAGCGGACCGACCATGTGGGTGAGGGTGTCCCGCGCACCGATGTTGCCCCAGGGTTCGCTGCCGTACCCCAGCACCGGCAGCGCCAGCCCGGACAGCTTGATCACGATGTTGGGTTGCGCGGCCAGCGACGTCATCCGCTCCCGCCACAGGCGCAGGATGTCCGCGCGTGCCGCGGCGGTGGTGCCGGTGCGCAGCCCGACCGGCCCGAAGGCCCCCACCGGGCAACCGAGATGGTCGACGATGATGGTGGTGTCCGGATACTCCCGCGCCACGCTCACCACGTCGTACAGCTGATGGGAGTAGACGAAGATCTCGGCGGCCAGACCCCGCCCGGCCACCGCCTCCATCCCACGCAGGAACGCCGGGGTCGCCAGCAGCCCATCGGTCTGACACCCGTCGCGCACCTTCGGATCCGGATGGCGACTCGCGTTGATCTGGATACCCCGGATCCGGTCCGACACCGCCAGCTGGGAGTCGAGGCGCTCGCCGAACCCGTCCAGCGTCGGATTGCCGCGCACCATCATCGCCCCGAGCGCCGGCGCAGACGCCGTCCCGAACGGCAACCCCAGCAGATAGTCCACCTCGGCCACGCAGTGGTCGTCGGGCGGGTACTCGCCCTCGTCGAGGGGTGTGTAGGCGTCGGTGACCACGACCGACTCGATCGGCACCCCGCACACCGCGGGCACCGCGGCCACGTCGTTGGAGTACTGGCGCGGTTCGTACGCGCGTGCCACCAGCCGCGGGGTGAGCAGATACTCGCGCTCGGCCTGAGAGGACACCACCGAGAACACCCTGTCCCCGAAACGTGGGACAACCCGCTGCACCCGTGACATCCGCCGGCCCAGACGCGGACTGCGGCGCGGATTCCACTGCTGGACATGGGTGTCGACGATCCCGTCAATCAGGCCGTCGAGCGTCGTCACTCTTCCCACCCTGCCACACCTGTCCAGGTCACATGTACGACACCCGGCGCGGCAGGCCATTCGTCATCCGGACGGGGGATGAGGGCAGAATGGGACCCGCGCCGACCGATCCGTGCGAGCACCGCAGGAGTTCGCCGGCGCGATCGTGGGATCCGAGAGTGTGTGGAGGTGCCGGCGTGGCCAACCATTCGCGCCATGTGCTGCACCAGTTGCGAGAACTGGTCAATCGCGATCCCGAACGGTTCTCGACGAACATCTACACCCGGCTGTTCGCCATCGACCCCGATCTCCGGGAGCTGTTCGGGGCCATGATGACCACTCAGCGCAAGGCGTTCTATCACGTGATCGACCACGTGCTCGAGGTGATCCCGGCCGAGACCGGTCAGGCCGAGCTCGTCGAGTTCCTCGCGCAGCTCGGCCGCGACCACCGCAAGTTCGGGGTCACCGCGGACAACTACCAGGCGATGTACCAGGCGCTCATGGGTGAGTTCGCGGCCCTGTTGGGCACCTACTGGGACGACGAGGCGCAACGGACCGTCGGCCAGGCGATGATGCTGGTGACCGGCGTGATGCGGGGAGCCGCCCAGACCGCGGTCGGGCCGGCGACGTGGACCGCGCAGGTGGTGGAGAAGTTCCGGATCACCCGCGATCTCGCCGTGGTCCGGCTGACCACACAGTCGCCGCTGCGCTTCAACACCGGCCAGTACCTGGAGACACAGATCCCGCAGTGGCCACGGGAATGGCGCAACCTCTCCCCGGCGATCCCGCCGAACCCGCACGGCGAACTCGAGTTCCACGTCCGATCCGTGCCGGGTGGCCCGGTCAGCACGACGATCGTCGGGCAGACCCGGATCGGTGACGTGTGGACCCTCGCCCAGGCACACGGCACCCTGCACGTCGATCGTGATCGTCGGGTGCTGATGGTCGCCGGGGGAACCGGGCTGGCCCCGTTACGGGCCCTGCTCATCGAGATGTCGGCGCGGGCCGATGCCCCGCCGACACATGTCTTCTACGGTGCCCGCCACCCCGGCGAGCTGTACGACCTGCCCGTGCTGCGACGCATCGCGTCGACCAACCCGTGGCTGCGGATCACCGCGGTGTCGGAGACCGCCGAGGACCCGTGGTGGCTGGAGGGGACCGTGGCCCCGGCAGACCTGGGGATCGAGCACCAGATCGGCCGGCTCGTCGACGTCGTCGGTGCGGCCGGACCGTGGGACGACCACCAGACCCTGATCACCGGGTCACCGGGGATGGTGGAGAACACCCGGCGCGGCCTGATCATCGCCGGGGTCCGCGCCAGCCTGATCCAGCACGACCCCATGTACTGAGATCCATGTACTGAGATCCGGGTACTGACATCCGGCGAACCCCGGGCTCTACTCCTGCGGGCCGAATCCGCCGCTCTGGCCCTGGGGCGACTCGGTCACCGTCTCGGTGACGGTCTCCGACTCGGTGGCGGTGACCGTGGCCTCGGCGGTCTCGGTGACGGTCTCGGTGACCGTGCGCTCGGTGGTCCGGGTCTGTGGTGAGGCGGTGACGGTGCGGGTGACGGTCTGCTCGTCGGTGACCGTGGCGGCGTCACCGGCCACCGTGCGGGTGACCGTGACCTGCTCCGTCGTACCCGGAACGGTCACGGTGGAGGTGGTGGCGGCCGGACTGGTCCCGTCGTCGCCGGTGAACAGTGCCACCAGCACGGTCAGGCAGACCAGGGCGGCGACGCCGGCCGCACCACCGATCGCCCACCACCGCAGGCCGAAGCCGGTCCGTCCGCGCGCAGAACTCGTGGTCGGCGCGGTGGCCAGGAGGGCGGGGTCGGCCGGTGCCGTGGGCG
>NZ_BCNF01000182.1 GCF_001485495.1 Gordonia desulfuricans NBRC 100010
CAGAGCCACGGATGTACTTCAACCAGACCAATCTCGTTGTCGAGTATCCACTTTGGCAAACCTCTGTGGTTACATGACGACGCTGCGGGTTCGCTGCAGCCGATTACTAGGGGGATGAATGAGGCGCTTCGCGTCGATTCTGGGCTTGCTCGCCGCAGCCATGGTCACTTTGCTCGTGGTTCCGTCGGGGACGGCCCACGCAGATCCTGCGGCATCGCGCGCCGCACTGAACGGCGGGGCCGCGAAGGTGTCGCTGGGCGGAGCCGATTACGGCTCCATCATCGTCGAGCTCGCCCACGGCAGCCACTTCCGGCAGGCGGGCAACTCGCTGCATGTCGTCAACGCCTCGGGTGTCACCACCGAGACCATCGACCTCGCGCACTTCGCCGCCGCCGACCAGGTCGTGCCGCTCAAGGCGACCCTCTCGGCCGACGGCACGGTCGCGGATCTGGTGCCGCAGGCGACCAGGCACGAGGTGGCCAACAAGAAGCCGCAGCGACTGACCAAGGCGCAGGCCTATGACGACATGATCCGCAAGGCCAACAACAACTGGAGCTGCGCCGCACCGACGGTCATCGCCGGCGCCGTGATCGGCGGCCTCATCGGCTTGTTCGTCATCGTCGGTTGGGTCATCGGCGCCGGAATCGGTGCGGTGATCGGTGCCGACATCGGTTACGGCAACTGCGGTAAGGGCAAGGCCAAGGGCGAGACGGTCCGCGCCTTCTGGACCTGGTGGAACACTCCGTAGCCCAGTTCTTCTCTACGCCGGATCGGTCGGTTCGATCTCTGGGGCGTGTCCTCCATCGAGGGCACGCCCCAGTTCTGTCTCACGACCGCACCGTCACACCCTCGCGTACACGCGCTCCCGCAGCGGCAGTCCGGTGTAGTTCTCCGCGATCAGCGTGCGGCCGGCATCGGAGCTCGTCACGGTGTCCAGTTCCGCCTCCTGCCGCCTGATGTCGAACGGCGACGCGTCGGGTGCGGTGTGCAGCATCGTCGACATCCACCACGAGAAGTGCTGTGCCCGCCAAACGCGGGGAAGCACCGCAGCGGTGTACCCGTCGAGTCCTCGCCGATCCCCCGACACCAGGAATCCGGTCATGGCATCGGCCAGGACCCACACGTCGGCCATCGCGAGATTCATGCCTTTCGCACCGGTCGGCGGAACGGTGTGTGCGGCGTCGCCGGCGAGGAACAACCGGCCGGACTGCATCGGCTCGCACACGAAACTGCGGAACGGCAGAACACTTTTGGCGAAGATCGCACCCTCCCGGACCTCTGCGCCGGGGCCGTCCACCCGTCGGTGCAGCTCGTCCCAGATCCGTGCATCGGACCAGTCCTCGACGGTGTCGTCGACCGAGACCTGGAGGTAGTGCCGCTGCACCGTCTCGGTGCGGGTGCTGCAGAGCGCGAAACCGCTGGGACTGTGGGCGTAGATGAGCTCGTCGGAGGTACGGGGCGCTTCGGCGAGTATGCCGAACCACACGAACGGGTACTGCCGGAAGTAGTCGGTTCGCACCGCCGGCTCGGGGATGAGGTTCCTTGTGGCGGTGCGCGATCCGTCGCACCCGGCGACGAGTTCACACTCGAGGCGTTGCCTCTGGCCATCGCCGTCGACGAAGGTGATGAACGGCCGGCTTCCAGTGTGCTCGTGCACCTCGACGTCGCCGGCCCCGAACCGGATGTCCCCACCGTCGGCGAGGCGGCGCGCGATCAGGTCGATCAGCACCTCGTGTTGGGGATAGACGGTGACCGCCCGGCCCGTGAGCGCCTCGAAGTCGATCCGGCGCCCTTGGCCGGCGAACCTGATCTGGGTTCCGGTGTGCCGGTGCCCCTCGGCGAGCAGGCGATCGCCGACACCGGCCTCGACCAGCAGGTCGACCGTGTTCTGTTCGAGAATCCCCGCGCGGATCGTGCCCTCCACCTCCTGCCGGCTGCGGGCCTCCAGGACGACGGACTCGATGCCCTGCAGATGGAGAAGGTGCGCGAGCATCAGTCCGGCGGGACCGGCCCCGACGATGCCGACTCGGGTGCGGATCGGGGGAACATTCACGGGATACTCCTTGATCGGAAGAATGCGATTGAAAAGCATGTTCGCGGGTGCGGCAGGCCGGACAACAGGTAGTTTTCGATGAGTGACAACCTCTGACGTTCCTTCTGGGATGCTCGAGCGGGCCGTGCTGCTTCTCGAACTCTTCAGCCCGCAGCACCCACGTCAGACGATCAGTGAGCTCGCCGCCGGCTCCGGCCTCCCGATACCGACCGTGTTCCGCATCTGCCGCGAACTCACCCGGCTCGGGCTGCTCGAGCGCGGCGACGATTTCCGCTTCCAGATCGGCCTGCGGGTCTGGGAGATCGGGACCGGAGCACCCCGTGCCCACGAGTTGCGTTCGGTGGCAATGCCGTTCATGGAGGACCTGCACGACATCACCCGGCAGAACGTGCAACTGGTGGTCCGTGACCACCTCGAGGCCGTCTACCTGGAACGCCTGTCCAGTCACGACGCCGTCGGGCTGGTCGGACGCATGGGCGGACGGCTACCCCTGCACGCCTCCAGCGGCGGTCTCGTCCTGCTGGCGCACGCCGATCAGGACATCTACGACGCCGTGCTCGCGGCGGGCCCGCGCGCGTTCACCCCGCACACGATCACCGACGAGCCGACGCTGCGCACCCTGCTCGCCGAGATCCGCCGGACCGGCATCGTCGTCGCCCGCCAGTACCTGAACCAGGGCACCCTCGCGATCGCCGCACCGATCCGCCGCGGCCCCACGGTGGTCGCAGCCCTGTCGGTGGTGGTCCCCCTCGACACCGACAGCACTCCCCTCACCACGGTGCTACAGACCGCCGGCCGCGCGATCTCACGCGGATTGTCTTGATCTGTACGGACTCCAGGAGCACGACCGCGAGTGGGTCCACCACTTTTCGCTACCGACAGGTGTTGCAGAGTCCACCGATGCCGCTCACACGCGCTTCGACGAGATCGCCCGCCCTGAACCATCGCCGCCACTTGCCGCCATTGCCCGGTGACGCCATTGCACGATGACGCCATTGCACGATGACGCCGTCAGTCGACGTCGTACCCGGTGTTCGCCAACGGTTCACCGGGCTTCCCCGGTCCATCCTGACCCTGCCGTCTGGATGGAAGTGGCCGGGAGACAAAGGGAGTGAGCACACTGGCGATCATGATGCAGACCGCCATACTCATCAGCGCCAGGACCGCCGAGGTGCCCAGGTCGGCGAGTTCACGGTTGGCGGTGATGGCACCACTGAGTGCCACGAATCCCATGGAGCCGGGGACCATGAGCCACCAGGTGGGCATGTACATCACCAGGACACTCGGTCGACCCTTCACATGGGCGTTCACCACGAAGGCGACGAGAAGTGCGACGCCCATCGCGATACCGCATGCGAAGGCCGAGCTGATCGACTTCTGCAGCAGGTGGGAGAGCCCGAAGGTGCCGCACGCGAGGAGCACCGTCCAGATCCATGCGCGGCGGGGCGTGCAGGCGAACATGATGTTGCCGACGGCGAACACCGGTGCGGCGAGCCAGAGCACCCACGACGGTGCGTGTGCACTGGTGACGTCCTGCAGATCGCTCGGCGAGAGACCGACGATGTCGACGGCGAGCGCCAGACCGAAGGCCATCGACAGCAAGACGATCAGGGTGGAGACCAGCCGGGATGCCCCGGCGATCATGTCACCGGCGGTGAGTTCGATGAGTGCCGTGGTCAGGCCGGCCCCCGGGATCAGGGTCAGCACCGGGATCACGGCCAGTCGCACCGGGTCGTCCACACCGATGTGCACGGCCCACAACGCGATCGCGAGGGAGGACAGGAAGGTCAGCAGAAACGGCATCAGCGCAGCAAACGTTCCCCTGACGCTGCTCCACAGCAGCACCATGCTCACCGGCGCCGAGATCACCACCGCGAGAATCGTTGCCGGCAGGCTCATCTGGAAACAGAGCGAGAAGCCGAGTGCCTGGAGCATGAATCCGATGACCCGCACGACCGGGTTGAACGGTGCCGGGGTGTCGGCGATCGCACGCAGTTCCCGCAACGCCTGCCGGACCGGCATCGCCGCCGACCGCAATTCGTGGATGAGCGACTCGGTCTGTGCGGCCTGGTCGAATCGGTACATCGAACCCGTGTTGGTCACGGTGACGTCGCCTCTTCGGCGGTCGAGCGCGATGGTGTAGGTCGCGAACACCTCGGCGGAGATCTCGTTGCCGTAGGCCTCGTTGATCTCGGCGATCACCTGTTTGGTCTGCGACACCGGGTACATCGACCGGTTCAGCGCCTCACCGACGGTGGCGATGAGCTCCAACATCTCGTTGTCCCCGCCGGCGGAATCGGGGCTCGTTGCGGTGCCTTCTGCCACCTACCGACCTCACTCCCTGATAGCGGGTGAACGAGCACCGGCCCCGAATCTGTGTTCTCCCAGACTCGGGGCCGGTGATCGACAGGTTCGTCGAACCGCTACTCCGCGGCGACGAACGAGGTCAGCTTCGCCTGGACCTCGTCCTGGATCTTGTTCTCGTGTTCCTCGGCGGTCGTCTTCGCCGCACCGATCACCTTGGCAGCCTTCGCCACGACCTCGCCGATGAGCTTGGCCTGCTCGATCGAGACGATGTGGAACTTGTGGTGGCTCTTGAAGTGCTTGTGGACCTCACCGGCGATGCCGCCCTCGAGGGCGAGCTTGCTGAGCAGGTCCAGCTTGGCCTCGCCGGAGCCCTCCGAGAAGTCGAGGTCCTTGAGATCCACCCACACGGTGTTGGGGCGCGTGGTCGACTCGAAGGCGTACCGCAGGTTGGTCAGGTCCAGGACCACCTGCCACAGCGTCTGCGAGGCATCCGGCTTGCCCGGCTCGGGGTTGCGGAACGGCTGGGCGCAGTTGCGGATGATGCTCAGCATCGCGGCCATCGCCTGCACCTGCGAGGTCGGCTGCGGCTGCACCCCGACGTAGTACTGCGCGCGGGCGAAACGATCGCTGGCCAGGCAGGTACCCGGGAGCGGATCGTCGCCGCCGAGGCCCTTGTACTTCTTGACCAGCTCCAGCTGCTTGTCGTAGGTGGGCGAATTGGTCATCACCAGGTGGTCGCGGCTGTGGTAGATGTCCAGCTTGCCGTCGATGTACTCGATGATCGCCGAGTCACCGCTGGCGTCCTCGATCGCGAGGTGCAGCGCCGGCTTGCTGTGACCGGTCGGGTCGGCCATCGGGACAACCTGGGGCTGGTGCTCCTCGGTCCACGCCACGGCCTCGGCCACGGTCTCGAAGTTGTCCAGGTAGTACTGCAGCCATATCGACATGGCCAGCTGCGGCCGCGAATCGTCGGGGGTGCCGTAGTCCGACTCCGCCAGCCACAACAGATGTGCACCCAGACCGCGCTCGTTGATTCCGTCGGTCGACAGGATGTCGTAGACGCCGGCGATCACGCTGCCGTACTTGGCGGTCCATTCGAGCTTGCCGGAGATCCGGTCGTCGCGCTTGATCCCGCGAGGAAGCTTCCACAGGTTGGTATGGAGATCCTGGTGGAAGTCCATGTTCCGTCCGACGATGACTGATCCGTTGGCGTCCGGCCACATGACCCGAGTGCACATATGTGGTGTGTCTCTTTCACTAGAAGTGAGCGGAGGTCGAGCATGGGCGTCGCTGTTCACGCCGCCCCACCGAGCAGACAGCTGCTCGATGATTCACCCTAGTCAATCGCGTGATAAACGTCGTACGGACGCACTGAAACGAACCAAACGGGCACAAGAATGCACCCAACCGGTCACAGCATTCGCCCCATGTCGGCGCACGCCACCGGCCGGGCTCAGATGTGCCGTCCCCCGGTGACCTCGGCCACCGTTCCCGTCATATACGACGACAGATCCGACGCGTAGAACAATGCGACAGTGGCTATCTCCGACGGTTCGCCGGCCCGCTGCATTGGGATCTCGGCCATCTTGGCATCCCGCGCCGTGGCCGGCATCGCCTCGGTCATCACGGTCCGGATCAGGCCGGGCTGGATGGCATTGATCCGAATGACCAGACGCGCAGCTTCTTTCGATGCCGCCTCGGTCAGTCCGACAATGCCGCCCTTGGCCGCCGAACAGTTGGTCTGCCCGATGAATCCCACCTTGCCCGAGATCGACCACAGGTTGATGATCGACCCACCATCACTTTCGCGGATGATCGCGGCGGCCAGGCCCCGCAGAGGTTCACCGCGATCACGTCGTCGAACTGGGCCTCGGCCATCTTCCGCATCGTCGCATCACGGGTGATACCTGCGTTGTTCACCATGATGTCGACCGAGCCGGAGGCCGATCGCGCCGCGTCCAGCAGCGCGGTGACGCTCTCCCCGTCGGCGACGTCGCATCCGATGCCGATCGCGTCGGGACCGAGTTCGGTGGCGGCGCGTTGCGCCTGCGCGGCATCCAGGTCGCCGATGACGATGCGGGCACCGTGTTCGGTGAACGCCCGGGCGATCACTGCACCGATTCCCTGTGCACCACCGGTGATCACGGCGGTCTTGTTGTCGAGCAAGGTCTTTCCTTTCGGTTCAGGTGACATGTCAACGAGCCGCGGCCGGGACGTCGGCGGGTGTGCGAGCGACACCGTCGGCGAGCAGGGCACCTATCGCGGCATCGTCGAGTCCCGCCTCGCGCAGCAGTGGCACGGTGTGCTCACCGAGTGCGGGCACCGGCCCCATCGGCGTCTCGAAGTCACCGAAGGACGCAGGTGGCAGAAGCGCTCTGGCCGAAGAGTTCTCGGTCGCAACGGTGCGCCACCGGTCTCGCGCCCGCAGCTGTTCGTGCTCGACGACGTCGGCGAGTTGTTTGATCTGGGCGGCCGGGACCCCGGCGGCGGCGAGCCGCCGGTCGAGTTCGGCACTGGTCCACCGGCGGGTCCCCTCCGCCACCGCCGCGTTGCACGCGTCGCGATTGCGCACCCGGTCGATGTTGGTATGGAACCGCGGGTCGGCGCCGAGGGCAGGGTTCTCGAGCACCTCGGTCACCAGCGTCTGCCATCCCCGGTCGGTCTGCACACCGATCAGGACCTGCCCGTCACGGGTGGGAAACGAGTCGTACGGTGCGATGAAGATGTGACTGACGCCCATTCGTGACGGCTGCGTACCGGTGTACATCTGCGTGTACATCGCATGCCCCATCCACTCCACGGTCGCCTCCAGCATCGACACCTCGATCTCGGCACCCTCCCCGGTTCGGGCACGGCGCAGCAGTGCGGCCACAACGGCTTGTGCGCAGTACATTCCCGTTGCGATATCGGCGGTGGGAATTCCGGTCTTCACCGGTTCGTCCGGCGTTCCGGTGATCGAGATGAGCCCGGCATCGGCCTGGATCAGCATGTCGTAGGCCTTGCGGTGTTCGAGTGGGCCCCCGACGCCGTACCCGGAGACCCCGACCACGACGAGTTCTGGGTGGTCGGCACGGAGCGTGGGCGCGTCGAGCCCGAGGCGGGCCGCGGCACCGGGCGCGAGGTTCTGCAGGAAGACGTCGGCGCCGGCGATCAGCGTTCGCACCACATCTGGTCCCACATCGGATTTCAGGTCGAGGGCCAGCGATTCCTTGCCCGGTTGAGCCACACGAAGTGGGCGCCGGTTCCGTCGACGACGTGGTCGTACTCCCGTGCCAGGTCGCCACCGTCCACCCGCTCGATCTTGATGACACGCGCGCCGAGGTCGACGAGGTTGCGCGTGGCCAGCGGGGCGGCCACCGCCTGTTCCAGGGAGACGACGGTGAAGCCGTCGAGGGGCAGGGTCACGAGGCGCTCGACTTCGCGGCGCGGACCAGTCCGCCGCCGATGATCAGCCGCTGGATCTCACTGGTGCCCTCGTACAGGCGCAGCAGGCGGACGTCGCGGTAGATGCGTTCCACCGGGACCTCACGCATGTATCCGGAACCGCCGTGCACCTGGACCGCCAGATCGGCGACCCGACCGACCATCTCGGTGCAGTACAGCTTTGCCACCGAGGGCGCGATCCGCCGGTCGGTGCCCTCCACCCAGGCGCGTGCGGCGTCGCGGACGAGTGCCCGTCCGGCCATGACACCGGTCTGCTGGTCGGCGATCATCGCCTGCACCAGTTGGAAGTCGCCGATCGGGGTGCCGCCCTGCGTGGCGCCGACGGACTGCGCGATCGACTCGTCGAGGGCGCGCTGGGCCTGCCCCACTGCGAGTGCGGCGATGTGCACGCGACCGCGCGCCAGGGACGTCATCGCCGCGCGGTAGCCCACCGCGGCATCACCGCCGACCAGGGCATCGGCCCCCACCCGGACGTCGGTGAAGGTGACGTCGGCGGTCCGGGAGCCCTCCTGCCCCATCTTCGCGTCCTTGGGACCCACTGCCAGTCCCGCGGTGTCGGCCGGCACGAGGAACACGGCGATACCGTTGCCCTTCTCCGGGGCGGGATCGGTCCGGGCGAAGACCACGAACAGGCCCGCATCGGGCGCATTGGTGATGAACTGCTTGCCGCCGTTGATGATCCATTGATCACCGTCGGCCTTTGCGACCGTCCGCAAACCGGCCGGGTCGGAACCGGCACCTGGTTCGGTCAGTGCGAAGGAGGCCACCACCTCGCCCGCGGCGATCCCGGGAAGCCAGCGATCCTGCTGCTGTTCGGTCCCGAAGTTCGTCAGGACCTGCCCCGCGATGCCGTTGTTGGTGCCGAACATCGACCGCAGGGACAGCGACGTGTAGCCCAACTCCATCGCCACCTCGACGTCCTGCATCAGGTCGAGTCCCAGCCCGCCCCATCGTTGCGGGATCGCGTAGCCGAACAGACCCATGTCCTTTGCCTTCTGGCGCAGGTCGCCCGGGATCTCGTCGGTTGCGAGGATCTCGGTTTCCCTCGGCACCACATGGGTCCGGACGAAGTGGCGGACCTGCGCGACGACATCGGCGAACACATCGTCGGGGACGTCGGGATTGCTGCTGACCATGAGAAGACCATGCCCCCGCCATTGATCACAGTCCAATACTTAATCAACAGCCCTGTTATTCTTATTCAGTATCAATTGTCTCGCTCGCTCCGGAGGTACGAGGTGGACTACGACGATCTGCGCGCGTTCCTCGCCGTGGCCGAGGAGCTCCACTTCGGCCGGGCGGCCGAACGTCTGCACATCGCCCAGCCGCCGCTGAGCCGCATGATCAAGCAGCTCGAGCGGAAGCTCGGCACCCGCCTGTTCGACCGGAACACCAGGTCGGTGCGTCTGACCGCGAGCGGCGCCGCGTTGATCGCACCTGCACACGAGGCACTCGCCGGACTACGCCGGGCCGAGGCCGCGGTCCGTTCCGCCGAGGACGGCGACACCGGCATCGTGCGCATCGCATTCGCCGGGATCTCCACCCACCGGATGATCGCCCGACTGGCCCGCGCCGTGCACTCCAAGCGGCCGGGAATCCAGCTGGAGCTGTCCAGCCAGAACTTCGCGCAGCCGGCGCTCAAACGACTGCTCGACGACGACACCGACATCGCACTGGGCCGATGGGACATCATCCCGACAGAGGTGGACGCCCATGTCGTGCAATCAGATTCGCTCGTCATGGCAGTGCCCGACACCCATCGGCTGGCCGATGCCGGACAGGTCTCGATCGCCGCGCTGGCCGACGAACACTTCGTGTCACTCCCCGCCCACGAGGGCGCGGTGTTGCCCGACCGCCTTCGGCGACTCGCCCACGCGGCCCGATTCGTTCCGAACATCGTCCAGGTGGCACCCGATACCCAGACCGCGCTGGCATTGGTCGGCGCCGAGGTGGATGCTCGCTGACCCTGGCCTCCGTCGCCCGCAACGCGAACGACCCCCACGTGGTGTTCCTGCCACTGTTGGAGCCGTCACCGGACGTCGACATGCGGATCGCGTGGCGGCGCGACGACTCCAGTCCGGCCGTGGTCCGGGTCCGTGACGAGTTCATGGCACTGACCGAGGTGACCACCCGCCCCGCCGACGACCGCGATCAAGGCTCCGGACCGGGACCGGGACCGGGCTGACCAACTCATCGTTGAGTCGCCATCGCGCACACAACCAAACAGCAACCGCCCATTGACGGTTGAGACAACAACGAGCACACAACCAGCCAAACAGCGACCACCCATTGATGGTTGAGCCGACGAGGAGCGCAGCGACGAGACGTGTCGAAACCTCAGACAGCCAACGTCGGAACGCAACCACTTAGAGGTGGTCACCACCCAGCGTAGGCTGCG
>NZ_BCNF01000183.1 GCF_001485495.1 Gordonia desulfuricans NBRC 100010
CGCGCGACGGTCCATCGAGTCACAAGCACCCGACATACATGTCGCACTTGGCACTCCGCACTCAGGAAGTGAGGGATTCAAGGAGAGCCATATCGAGGCGCGCGAAGCGCGCACCATTGCAGGCTTGTCAGCCGCACCGCAGCGTCTGATCTCCTACACGGACCCGGGCCTTGCCGCGGCCGCATGGGTCTGCGCCGACCTCAGCCGAGCTCGAACATGGGTCGATCGCGTGCTGGGACCCCCGGCTGCCGATAGCGACAACGCGAGCCGACTCCGGGAAACCCTCCCACGGATCACCCGTCGCTGCAATAGCGACGTTGCGTTCGGAGCTCACGGTGCCCAACCTTTCGAATGATTCACGATCACCAAGCACGGCAAACCCGCCGCGGTGCTGATGTCTGCCGACGACCTCGAATCGCTGCACGAGACAATCTACTGGCTCTCACGTGCCGGTGTCCGCGACGACGTCGCTACCGCCGACGCCGAGTACGCTGCCGGCAACACTGCCTCCATCGACGACCTGCGAGCGGAACACGGCCTGCCGCCGAAATGAGCCTGCCGCGGGATGTGGTGGCACCGGAGAGCATGGCGAGGGTTCAGGAGCTGCCGGGAAAACCCGCGCGTGCGGTATCGGCGGCTGTGCCCGGTTCGCGGGCCGGACCGTAGCCTTCGCTGCGGCCGTCGCGGATGGAAACATCGCGATCCCACGGGACCCGGTACTGGCCGGCTGCCAGATCAGTGACATATCGGAACGGATTATCGGCAAGTCCCTCCCGAATCGCGGTGTAGCCGCGGTGGCCGAGCTGATAGATGTTGTTCTCCACACCCCATGTGCGGCGCGCCTTCTCGGCTCGCGCGGGCGAGAAGGCGGCGGTGACCACCCGGCCGGGAGTCTGATCGCCCTCGACCAGCACGCTGCCGTCGATGTCGCAGGCCATGGCGCCGCCGAGGGAGGGGAAGCCGTTGCCGTCATCGCCGGCCAGGCAGACCGAAACGGTATAGGCCATATTGCTGAATGCGTTGGCTTGGTTGCTGATTCGCCAGGCCTGCTCGAACGGAAGCTTGTAGCCTGCCTGCCGGACGATGACGGTGGCACCCTGGTAGGCCAGGTCGCGGGCGGCCTCAGGAAAGCACCCGTCGTGGCAGATGAGTAATCCGATCGTCGAGCCCCGGGGGCCGGAGCAGACCGACAGTGGATCACGCCCGGGTTCCCACGGTTCCTTGGGCGCCCAGGGGAAGAGTTTGCGGGTATGCAGCACGATCTCTCCGTGCTCGTCCACCAAGATTGATGAATTGAACGGTGCACCACGCGGATTGGTCTCCATGACGGAGAACGCCGCCCACACTGAGTGCCGGCGGCATGCGGCGGTGAGTAGATCGGTTTCGGGGCCGGGAATGGTGCACATCAGATCGTCTTCGGCCCAGCCCTCCTTTCGGAGGCCATGGAGTCCGTATTCGGGAAACACGACCAGATCGACGCGCGGCATTCCGGTGGCGATCTCGGCGAGCGTCGCGGTGGTGGCGCGTACCGCTTCGGCAAGATCGGCCCGATTCCGCACCAGGGCGATCTGCTGTTGGACCATTGCCACCACGAGCTCGTCATCGTTGGAGTTGAAACCGCTGGAATACATTGATACCAAACCTATTTCGTACTTGTCGGGGATTCGATTCGCATGTCGGTCACATAGCGAGGCCCGGACATGCGGCCGAGGACCTGACTGGTCTCCACGTGCAGGCGCTCGCGATAGTGCCCGGGTGCAGCGGTGGCGAGCACTACTTCACCGATGACCAGACAATCGGAACCCACCGCCACCTCCTGCATCAGTCGGCATTCGAGCGACACCAGTGCGTCGGCCACCGAAGGCGGCGACACGGCCAGTGAGGGCCGGTCCGCGATGTTGCACGCCTGGAACTCGTCTACATCCGGCGGATAGGCGAAACCGGTTGCATTCACCGACGTCATCGACGACGAAGGGGCGATATTAACGACGAACTCGCCGGTGGCCCGAACGTTGGCCAGGGTGTCCTTGATGCCGCCGTCGGGTGTGGGACCAACCGAGAACACCACTGCTCCCGGCGAGCGGGAGGCGACGGTGAAAAAGCTGAACGGCGCGAGATTCATCACCCCGGCGGCCGATTTCGTCGACACCCAGGCGATCGGCCGTGGCAGAACGCACCCGGCGAGCATCCGGTAGACGAAGCCCTCCGGCAGCTCATCGGGGCGAAGCACGTCCCGAACCTGATCGACGTCGGTGATGGTGTTCTCGTCCATCCAATTAACCTCCACGGCTATCGGTAGCGCAATCGATTGCACCGAGCCTAGCGAACTCTGCCGACATGCGCCAGTCGGCCGGGGCATTCGACCGGGGACGGTTAGCGGCTCGACGGGCGGTGGCGGGGGTGCGACGTGGTTCCGCGCACCACCAGCTCGGGCTGGAGGACCAGCGGCGAGACCGGCAGGCCGTTCATCGCCGCGAGCAGTACCTCGCACGCGTGCCGGCCCATCGCCGGATACGGACTCCGGATGGTGGTGAGAGGCAACATCAGATTGCGGGCAGTGGGAATGTCGTTGTAGCCCACCAGACTCACGTCGGTACCCGGCCGTAGCCCACTGTCGCGTAGCGCGCCGATAGCGCCTATCGCCGCGTCGTCGTTGGCGACGAACAAGGCGGTGATCTGCGGGTGCCGCGCCAGAATCTGCAGTGTGCCGCGCACGCCGTCGTCGACGCCGAAGCCGGCCGGGGCAACGGCGTCGTCGGGAATGGTGATGCCGCGCTCGGCGTAGGTCTCACGGAATCCGTCGAGCCGGTCAGCGCCGGTCGAGCTCCACAGTGGCCCGGTCACCACGCCGACGTCGGTATGGCCGAGCTCGAGGAGGTGCTCGGCGGCCAGCCGCCCACCCCGGCGGTCGTCACATGTGACCGAGAGCAGGCCGGGGTAGCGGCGGTTGACCAGTACGAAAACCGTGCCGTCATCGGCGAGTTTGGGCAGGGTCGGGTCGTCCAGCCGTGCGTCACCGATGATGAGGCCGTCGACGCTACGGCCGATGAGTAGCTGTCGTCGGCGGGCCTGGACCTTGGGATCGTCGTGGGTGTTGGCGACGAAGGCGTCGTAACCAGCTGCGTTGGCGGTGGATTCGATGTTGTCGTACACACAGGAGAGCACTATGTCGGTCAGCTGTGGCACCAGCACACCAAAGGCGCTTGACCGGCGGGTGGTGAGGCTGGCCGCGTTAGGATTGGGTACGTAACCCAGATCGCTGGCGATCTGCACGATCCGCAGGTCCGAGTCGCTGCGCCGACCGGTTCCGCCGGCGCCGCGCCGCAGTGCCCGCGACACCGTGGACGCGTGCACCCCGGCGGCCTCCGCAACCGTCTTCAGGGTGACGCGTTGACGTTCATTCATCGGCCCTCCGCCATTCGCTCTGCAATCGGATGCACACGCTACCGGATGTGCTTTCCCCATACCGAAGTGACGCGCGCGCAGGTCTGGGCAGAAGTACTGCATAACGCTGCATAACGAGGGCATCGCGATGGCACCACGACCGCCATGTTAAGTGCCGGTAACTAAATGTCGATGGACTTGACCCTCTGGGCCAGCTATCCGAATATAGTTGCAACCGATAACGCAATCGGTTGCAGTACCGCACGGTGATTGAGAAGCACGTCAAGTCGGCGATGGCGAAGCACACCGAGTCGGCGGCTTGAGAGTGAGCCCGACGCGGGCCGGGAAACAGGTGAGTGAGGTTTTGGTGACCACGATCGGGGTTGGCGTAGCGCAGATGGTGGCGCGTCCGGGTGAGCTCGAGGGCAACCTGGCGACCGCAGAGATGCTCCTACGGGAAATGGTGGGACAGGGTGCACAGATCGTGGTGCTACCGGAACTGTTCGCCACCTCCTATGACATCGAGCAGGCCGCGGCAATGGTGCGGCACGAGGTGGAGTTGGTACTTCCGCGGCTCACTTCGTTGGCGGCCACGCTCGGGCTGACCATCGCTACGACGGTTCTGGCAGGCGACGGACGCGACGGCACGCTGTGCAACCTTGCCGTGGTGATCGACCGTAGAGGGGTGATTGCCACGGCGGGCAAGCAGATGCTGTGGGCCGGGGAGTCGGCGATCTTCGCTCCTGATCACGGCCCCCGGGCTCTGGTGCGTTCATCGGGTGCCGCGATCGGCGTCGCAGTCTGCTATGAAGCCGGATTCCCTGAATTGACAAGAGAATTGGCGGTTCGTGGTGCCGATATCATCTCGGTTCCGGCGGCGTTCGGGGCTTCCCGCCGGTATGCCTGGGATCTGCTGACGCGCAGCCGTGCGGTGGAGAACGGCTGCTTTGTTCTCGCCGCGGGACTCGCCGATCCGGAGGACGCGTCCGTTCCGAGATTCTCTGGTCACAGCCGCATCGTCGATCCCCGCGGACAGATCCTGGCCGAACTCGCCGACGGCGAGGGTGTGCTCACCGCCAGGATCGATCTGTCTGACATCGCATCCGCGCGGACCGAGATTCCCTACCTCGCGGCGCTCTCCGCCCGCCAGACGAAAGCTGACTCACCGGCAGCGCTCACTCACCCCATCACCACTGGAAAATAGAAGCAGGAGACGATGCAAGCACTAACAACGGCCGAACTTGTTGCGGCCTTCACCGACGAATTGCGGCTGTGCCGGTTGACCCGCGACGAGCACCTGGTGATTCTCGCCGAACCGACCAGCCGGCAGGATTACATCGGCGCGGCCTTTGCCGCGGGAAAGGCGCTGGGAGCCCACGTCCTGGTCGTGACTGCGCCCGGCGGTGGCCCCACACCGGTGCCACCCACCCACACCGGTGCCGGGTCTGGACTCGAATCGGTGCTCACCGACGATCTCGCGATCGGGACGCTGACGGGGGCCGATCTCGTCGTGGATCTCACCCGGGAAGGGTTCATCCACGCGCCGGTGCAACAAACCATCTTGGCGGCCGGGACACGCATCCTCTTTGTGTGTGACCCACCCGAGGTGCTGGTTCGGAACATGCCCACCTCGGCCGACAAGGTCCGCGTGACCGATGCGGTGGGAAAGATCCGCTCGTCGACGAGCATGCACGTCACCTCGGTGGCCGGGACCGATCTCGTCGTCGACATTAGCAACAGCCACCCCGGGTTCCAGACCGGCTTCGCCGACGACCCCGGCCGGTGGGATCACTGGCCGTCGACGATGGCGATGTGCTGGCCGGAGATCTCCAACGGCCAGATCGTGCTGGCACCGGGCGACATCGTGCTGCCGTTCAAGGATTACGTAGTGGATGAGACCGTTCTGACGATCGTCAACGGCTACATCGACACCATCGCCGGTGGCTTCACCGCTCAGATGCTGCGTCAGTACTTCGCCGACACCGAGGACAAGTGGGGTCGGTACCTCTCGCACATGGGCTGGGGGCTGATGCACAGTGCGGACTGGTTCGCGCACGCGTTGTATGCCAAGCACGAACTCATGGGCATGGATGCACGAGCGTTCGCCGGAAACTTCCTGTGGTCGACCGGCCCACACCCGTTCCTCGACCGCGATTCCTACGCCCACCTCGATATCGCCATGCGCAACTGCACGGTAAGTCTCGACGGTGTGGCCGTCGTGGAGGCGGGAACGCTCGTCGGTTAGACGTCACCCTGACAACCCCCCAATCTCCCGGTGTGCCTTCAGCGGCGCGGACGCACCGGTCACCTCGATCATCCACCCTCGCTAGGAGTGTGCCCTCATGTTCCCTGAACAGGTCAGTGGTACCAGCATGTCGATTGCGGGATTCTATGCCATCTGTGTGGCAGCCGTGATCATCGTCGTCGCCGGCATCACCCTCGTCGACGTCGGGCTGGTGTCCCGAAAGAATCGTCTCGACACCGCGATTCAGAAGCTCATCGGAACCTTCATCGCAGTTGCCGCGTATGCAGTGGTGGGCAACGCGATCTGGAACTGGCAGTTCAACCAAGCGACCGGAACCGGAAGCTTTGGCGACCTATTCACCGACTGGTCGCTGTGGGGATCGTTCTCCACCACACCGGCATCGGAAACCGATCCAGCGGTCTTCGCCGATGCCGACGTGCATCAGGTGTTCCTGGCATTCAACGCCATATTCATGGGTGCGGGTGTGGCGGTGCTGCATTCGCTGGGACTGCAGCGACTCAAGGCCAAGGCGTACTTCATCATCGCCGCCGTGGTTGGTGGCCTGGTGGGTCCCCTCAACATCTATCTGACCTGGGGATCGGCCAGCCCACTCACCGCTCGTGGATATCACGACTTCCTGGGTGTTGCGCCGCTGTACATCTTCGCGGCCTTCTTCGGGCTGATCCTGGTGTGGCGTCTCGGCCCGACCCGAAAGGCCGATCTCGACCTGAATGCGCTGGGGCTGAGTATCTTCGGTCTGCTCATGATGATGTTCGGCTGCGCCGTCTACGCACTCGGTTGCGGAATCATCATCCCGGACGTCGGATACCTCGGGATCAGCTACAGCACATCCGGTTTAGGTGTGGTGTCGATCAACATCATGATGGCCTTCGCCTTCGGCGCCGTAGGCGGCCTCATCGTCGGGTATCTCACGCGCAACATCATCGTCACCGCCCTCTCGCCACTCTGCGGATTTGTTTCCTGCGCTCCCGGAATGGACATTCTGGAGGCGTGGCAGGTGGCCATCATCGCCTTCTTTGCGCCGATGCTCACCGCACTTGCCCTACGCTTCGTCACGCGGATCGGCCTGGACGAGAAGAAGATCATCGGCCTGGGCATCGGCAGCGGAATCTACGGCGTACTGGCCACCGGGGTGTTCGCGTGGGGCACACCTACCGGTGGGGTCTCCGGCGTCGAATCCGGAACCTATGCCTTCCAAGGGGCGGAAGTGAACCTCGGTTGGCAGCTCTTGGGAGTGGTGGCCATGGCGGCCAGTGGCGCCGTCGCCGCACTGATTCTCACGACCGTCCTCGAACGCACTGTGGGGTTGCGTGTTTCGGACGAGGCCATGGACCGTGGTCTCGACGAATACTACTGGGGAGGAGGTGATTCCGCCGGCAGCTCGCCTGAGCATCAGACCGAGGACATGGTTGTTGTTCAGCCGGCGACCTCATCGACTGGACATGCATAACGCCCCAATCTCCTGGGCGCCCGCAACCTGCTGAGCCCCCAATCTATTTAGCCTCGAACCTACTGATCTGCACACAAGCCCGTGTCACGGGACACGAAAGGACTATCGCAATGACAACAACCGAACAGCCGGCGGCCGAGCACGCCACCGCGACGGGCAAGAAGGTCTACCTGCGCACCGGTGACCAGTTCAAGCAATCGCTCGACGACGGCCGACGAATCTGGGTGAATGGGCAGGAAGCGGCCAATGTGGCCTCCGTGCCCGCACTTTCGGCGGGTGTGGACATGCTCGCCTCGATTTTTGACGACCAGTTCAGCGCCGAGCACTCCGACGTGCTCACCACCTACGATGCGGGACTGGACGCGACCATCAGTGCTGCCTGGATGGTGCCCACCACCATCGAGGAGCTGCGTCGCCGGCGTGCAGTGATCGAGTACACCACGATGAAGAGTGTGGGAACCTACGGCCGCACCTTCGATCTGGCTCCGCTGATCACGGTGGGACTCAAGGCATATCAGCCGACGTTCGAGAAGTCGTCACCGGAGTTCGCCCGCAACAACCCGAATCTGGCCGCGAACATCACCGCCTATCTCGAGCACGGCAAGCGATCGAACATCGTGATGGCCGAGGTGCTGGCCGACCCGCAGAACGATCGCTCTGGGCCCTCCGGTTCCACGGCAGGTCTCTTGCGGATCGTCTCGCAGGAGGCGGACGGGGTGCGCGTATCGGGGGCGAAATCGGTGGGTTCGATTGCCGCGCAGGCCGACGAGATCGTGTTCACCAATCTGCTGCGCCCCGATTTTCCGCCTGAGGCCTGCGTGTGGGCAGCCCTCCCGGTGGGAACCGAGGGAATCAAGCTGATCAGTCGACCGCCGGTGTCCAAGCCGGGTGCGGATCCTTACGATCATCCGGTGGCCTACCGCGGCGAGGAAGCCGATCAGTTCATCGTGTTCGACAATGTACTGATCCCCAATGACCGGGTCTTCAATGTCGGCGACCCCGAACTGCTGCAGTACTACGGCCGGGTGTGTGCCTGGCTACACTGGCACATCCTCACCCGGCTCTGGTACAAGGCCGAGATCTTCGTGGGTGCGGCCCAAGCAGTGGTCGATGCGCTGGGCACCGCCCGAATTCCGGCGGTGCGCGCCCAGGTGTCCGAGCTGATCAATTACGCCCAGACCCTCAAGGCGTTCATCATTGCCGCCGAGGATGGGGCATTCATGACCGAGGGTGGCGTTCTGTGCCCGGATATCCCGATGCTCACGTCGGGGCGGTTGCATTCGATTCAGAACTACCCACGCATCATCCACATTCTGCAGGAGCTGTGTGGTCAGGGTTTGGTGATGCGGTTCTCCAAGGCCGATTTCGACAATGCCGAGACCGGGGCATTGCTGGATTCCCTGCTGCCCGGACACGGAATCTCTGCTCAGGACAAGAACCGGCTAATGAATTTCGTATGGGATCTGACAAGTTCGGGGCTGGCCGGGCGGGTGGAGCTGTTCGAGAACGTCAACTCGACGCCGGCACCGTTGCTGCATGAGCGGATCTGGGCCGAGTATCCGCGCGACATGATGGCGGCAAAGGCACGGAAGATTGCGGGACTGTAGAGATGGCGGGTGAACGAGTGCTGGATTCCCCGACGGAGGTGACCGAGCTGTACCTGGAGTCGATGCGCCGATCGGCGGCCGGGGTGAGCATTGTGGTGGCGGAGATGGACGGCAGGCAGTGGGCCACGACCATCACCGCGTGGTGCTCGGTCTCGGTGAGTCCACCAACGTTGATCATCTCGTTGTCGTCGTACACCGCCGCAGCAGCTGCGGTGTCGGAAACGCAGAGATTCGGATTGTCGCTGTTGGGCACCGACGCGCAGCCGGCGGCCGAGTTCGGGTCTGCGGCGGGGCAGGCGAAGTTCCTGGATCAGTCCGCTCACCTTCATCCGGGGGTGGATGGCTGCGTGAAGGGCGCGTTTGCACATCTCGATTGCCAGGTGCAGCAGCAACTCGATGTGGCCGATCACCGGATCTTCGTCGGCCGTGTCACCAGCGCGGTGATGTTCGACGAGGCCGATCCGCTGGTGTACTCCAATCGACAGTACTGCGGGTTGGCCAGGTGGGAGAGCAAGTGAGTTCTCCTGCGTCGACGACGCTTGTCGACAGTTTCTACGCGGCCTACAACGAGCATGCTGCGGCCGTCGCCGCCGGCCTCTATGCCGCCGATGGGCTCCACCGCGATCTCGCGTCAGGGGTCACGGCCTCCGGCCGTGATGAGATCGCGCGATCGCTGGCGGGGTTCGTATCCCGGATGGGCAATGCGAGGTGGGCGGTGACCGAACTGCTGGGGCGTGACGATCGGTTCGCGGTGCACTACGAGCTGACCGGCGAGTGGGCACTCCGAGACGGCGACGTGTGCCCGGTGCGGTTGCCCGGTATCCACGTGTTCATCCTCGGCGACGGGATGATCAGGGAAACGATGGACTTCTGGAGTTCGGCGGAGTTTGTTCGGCAGATCGGTGGTGTGTGACCCAGATTCGAACCTGGAGCATCCGGCAGAAGCCCGTCAGTTCTCTGAGAACTGACGGGCTTCTGCGGCCGGGTCTTTAGTGG
>NZ_BCNF01000184.1 GCF_001485495.1 Gordonia desulfuricans NBRC 100010
CCGGGCGGGGCGGCCGATGACCGGCCCGGACGGCGGCGACGGCGTCGGCGAACGCGCCGCCGTTGGGATAACGCTGTTTGGGGTCCTTCGACATCGTGATGTCGATGAGTTCGCGCACGTTGGCCGGCACGGTGTCCGGCAGCGGCGGCGGGGTCTCGCGGATGTGCTTCATCGCGACGGTGATCGCACCGTCGCCGAGGAAGGGGCGGCGACCCACCAGGGCCTCGTAGCCCACCACACCCAGCGAGTACACGTCCGACGCCGCGGTCGCGTCGTCGCCGGTGGCCTGCTCGGGCGAGATGTACTGGGCGGTACCCATCACCATGCCGGTCTGGGTGACCGGGGCGGCGTCGACCGCCTTGGCGATGCCGAAGTCGGTGATCTTGACCTGCCCGATGGGCGTGATCAGGATGTTGCCCGGCTTGACGTCGCGGTGCACCAGTCCCTGACTGTGTGCGGCCTGCAGCGCCCGGCCGGTCTGCTCGAGCATGTCGAGGGTGTTGGTCACCGACAGCCGGCCCAGCCGCGAGATCACCGAGTTCAGCGGCTCACCGTCGACGAGCTCCATCACCAGATACGCCAGGGTGCCGCCGCCACGGTCCGGGGTCTCGCCGTAGTCGAAGACGTTCGCGATGCCGGGGTTGTTCAGCATGGCCGTGGTCTGCGCCTCGGTGCGGAACCGCGCGGTGAACTCCGGGTCGTCGGAGTACTCGGCCTTGAGTACCTTGACCGCCACCCGACGATTCAGCCGGGTGTCCAGTGCTTCCCACACCTGTCCCATACCGCCGGTGGCGATCAGCCGCATCAGCCGATAGCGGTCGGCGATGATGGTGCCGTTCTGCAGCGTCATCGTCCACCTCCTACATAAGCATTGATCACCGCGCGCCCGATCGGACCGGCGGTTCTCGCACCGACCGACGCCACGCCATCCTGTCCGTTCTCGACGACGACCGCCACTGCGATCTTCGCGTCGGTCGACGGACCGAATGCGATGTACCACGTGTACGGCGTGGTCACCGTGCGGTCGCCGTGCTCGGCGGTTCCGGTCTTCGAGGCTATCGGTACCGAGCCTGCGCCCGTGTTCGAGTAGTTCTCGGACCCGACCATCATCGAGGTCAGGCTAGCCGCCTGCTCCGACGTGATCGGCGAGTTCACCGTCGTCGGGGGCGTCGTGTACAGCGTTCGCAGGTCGGCCGACTGCAACTTGTCCACCAGATACGGCTGCATCCGCACCCCGGCGTTGGCGACGGTCGCCGCGACCATCGCGTTCTGCAGGGCGGTCATGGCCACGTCCTTCTGTCCGATCGCCGACAGCGCCAGCGATGCGCGGTCCGGGATGGGTCCGACGGTGGACGCGACCACCGGCATCGGGATGTTGGGGGCCGCGGTGTCCAGCCCGAACAGCCGGGCGGTCTGCTTGAGCTTGGCTGTGCCGTCATCCATCTTGTTGAGCACCAGGTCGGCGAAGGCGGTGTTGCACGAGTACTTGATCGCATCGGCGAGCGTCACCGTTCCACCGCCGGGGCAGGTCTCGTCGCCGTAGTTGGGCAGGCTCGCGGTGCTGTCGGGCAGCCGGAAGTCGGCCGACCCGGTCAGGCGGGTGTCGGCGGTCTTGCCGTCGCGCAGGGCCGCGGCCGCGGTGACCACCTTGAACGTCGACCCGGGTGGGTAGACCTCTTCGATCGCACGGTTCTGCAGGCGCTTGTCGGGTCCGGTGTCGACCGCCCACGCGGCCTCCCGCACGTTCTGGTCGTGGCTGGCCAGCAGGTTGGGGTCGTAGCTCGGCGTCGACACCATCGCCAGGATCTTGCCGGTGGCCGGGTCCATCGCCACCACCGCACCACGGCAGGGACCGTCACACGGCCCGTTGACCATCGCCTCGTAGGCGGTGACCTGCAGCTTGGGGTCGATCGTGGTCACCACGTTGCCGCCGCGTGGGTCGCGGCCGGAGAACATGTCCATGAACCGCTGCCCGAACAGCCGGTCGTCGTTGCCGGTCAGGATCGAGTTCTCGTACTGTTCGAGGCCCACCGAGCCGTACTGGATCGAGTAGTAGCCGGTGACCGGGGCGAAGGCGCGCGGTTCCACCGGGTAGGTGCGCAGGTACTTGTAGCGGCTGTCGGTGGGCTGCGATGCCGCGATCACCTCGTTGCCGGCGATGATCGAACCCCGCTGCCGCGAGTACTCGTCGAGCAGCACGCGGTCGTTGCGCGGGTCGTAGCGCAGCGAGTTCGCCTTGAAGACCTGAACGTAGGTGGCGTTGGCCAGCAGGATCACGATCAACACGATCACCGCCACCGACACCCGTCGGATGGGTTTGTTCACGGGCGTTTCACCGCCCGGGTCTCCAGCGATTCCACCGGCTTGGGCGTCGGCCGACGCTTGGTCGGGTCGGGCTCACGGGCCGCGTTGGAGATCCGGATCAGCAATGCCACCAGCACATAGTTGGCCAGCAGCGACGACCCGCCGTACGACATGAACGGGGTGGTCAGACCGGTCAGCGGGATCAGTTTGGTGACACCGCCGACGACGACGAAGATCTGCACCGCGATGGTGAAGGCGAGCCCGGTCGCGAGGAGCTTGCCGAAGCTGTCGCGGACGGCGACGCCGGTGCGCAGACCACGCATGATGAAGATCAGGTAGAGCATCAGGACGGCGGCCAGGCCCACCAGGCCGAGTTCCTCGCCGATGGTGGCGATGATGAAGTCGGTGTTGGCGAAGGGCACCGCGTTGGGGCGCCCGGAGCCCAGTCCGGTCCCGAACAGTCCGCCGGTGGCCAGCCCGAACAGGCTCTGGCCCACCTGGTAGCCGGTCGAGTAGAAGTCGGCGAACGGGTCGCGCCACACCGCCACACGCACCTGCAGGTGGCTGAACAGGTTGTAGGCGACCACCGCGCCCACCGCGAACAGGCTCAGCCCCAGCACCAGCCAGCTGACCCGCTCGGTGGCCACATAGACCATGGTCAGGACGGTGGTGAAGATCAGCAGCGAGGTACCCAGGTCGGACTCGAAGGCGAGTACGCCGATCGCGAGGATCCAGGCGACCAGCAGCGGACCGAGGTCGCGGGCGCGCGGGAAATCGATGCCCAGGAACTGTTTGCCCGCGGTGGTGAACAGGTCACGCTTGGACACCAGGAACGCCGCGGCGAAGATGATGATCAGGATCTTGGAGAACTCGCCGGGCTGGATGTTGAACAGCGGGGTGCGGATCCAGATCTTGGAGCCGTTGATCTCCGACAGCGACGACGGCAGGATCGCCGGGATCGCCAGGAAGATCAGACCACCCAGGCCCAGCGTGTAGGCGTACCGAGACAGCGCCCGGTGATCGCGGATGACGATCAGGATCACCGCGAACACGGCCATGCCCAGATACGCCCACAGCAGCTGCTGGTCGGCGTTGTTGGTGCGTTCGCTGGGGTTGATGGTCTCGCCGGTGTTGCCCGAGCCCAGGTCGAGGCGGTGGATGAGCACCAGGCCGAGCCCGTTGAGCAGTGCGACGATCGGCAGGAACACCGGGTCGGCGTGCGCGGCGTAGCGGCGCACCACGAAGTGTCCGATGCCGAACAGCACGACGTAGCCGGCGACGTACTTGAGGATGTCCCACGAGAGGGTCTCACCTTGGGCGCTCTGCACGATGAGCAGCGCGATGGTGACCACACCGATGGCGAACACCAGCAACGCCAGTTCGATGTTGCGTCCGGTGTGCTCGGGTCGGCTGGGCGGGGCGTGGGTGGGGGAGGCGGTCTGGGTCATCTACGGCGTCCGACAGCCGTCCTGCCCGGTGGGGGCCGGGGTGGACTGGGGGATCGACGCTGACGTGGGCGCCGACGGGGCACCCGACGAGGGCGTGGCCGACGACGGTCCGGTCACCGGGATGACCTCGCCCTGCTGGTCGGATGCCGGGACCACCTCGTTGGTCGGCGGTTCGGCGCCCGGGGCGGGGGTGGGTGCCGGTGTGGGCGCGGTCGGGCTGGGCAGGGACTGGTCGGGGGTGGTCTCCGGGCACAGCGGCAGCAACCGCAGACCACCGGCGGCCACCCGGATCTCGTCGAGCGGTTTGCCGGAGATGCTGTGCGATTCGACGGTGTTGCGCGACAGGGTCACCAGATCGCTGAGCGGCAGCTCGTCGCACGCCTCGGTGCTGTCCATCGGGCGGAACTCGATGGACGCGTCCGGGGAGGTGGGGTTGAGGATGCACCCCTTCTGCGTGGGGTTGCTGACCTGCAGGAACAGGATGGTGTCGGGGGAGCCCTGGAAGATCAGGACGTTCCCGTCCTGTTCGCCGACGTAGTAGGTGCGGTGCAGGATGCCGCGGATCACGAAGAATCCGCCCACGATCGCCGCGATCACCACCACGGCGATCGCCGCGGCCACCCAGCGTCCCCGATGTCGGGTGGGGGTGGGTTCGTCGTCGGGCAGGATCGTCGGCCGTTGCGGTTCGGCCAGCTTCGGACGCAGGGCGGCAGCCCGGCCGGCCGCGGTCTTCGGATCCGGGGTGTAGGCGTCCTCACCGGTTCCGGCGGCACCGCCGACGATGGGTCGCGACTCGCCGTAGTCGGTGTCGACGACGTCGGCGAGCACCACGGTCACGTTGTCGGGGCCGCCGCCGCGGAGTGCCAGCTCGATCAGCCGGTCGGCGCATTCCTTGTAGTCGGTGATCGACCCGAGTGTCTCGGCCAGCGTTTCCTCGCTGACCACGTCCGAGAGTCCGTCGCTGCACAGCAGATAGCGGTCGCCGGGGCGCGCCTCACGCATCGTGAGGGTGGGTTCGACGGCCTGGCCGGTCAGCGCCCGCATGATCAGTGACCGCTGCGGATGCGTGTGTGCCTGTTCGGCGGTGATGCGCCCTTCGTCGACGAGGGTCTGCACGAAGGTGTCGTCGCGGGTGATCTGGTTGAGTTGTCCGTCGCGGTAGAGGTAGCCGCGGGAATCGCCGATGTGGCACAGCCCGATCCGGCTGCCGGCGAACAGGATCGCGGTGAGCGTGGTGCCCATGCCGTCGAGTTCGGGGGCCTGCTCCACCTGATGGGCGATCGCCTGGTTGCCGGTCTGGGTGGCGCGGTCGAGCGCCGACAGCAGATCGCCCGACGGGTCGTCGTCGTCGAGGGAACGCATCGCCTCGATCACCAGCCGGCTGGCGACCTCACCGGCGGCGTGGCCGCCCATGCCGTCGGCCAGGGCGAGCAGTCGGGGACCGGCATATGCGGAGTCCTCGTTGTTGGCTCGGACCAGGCCTTGGTCGCTTCGCGCGATATAGCGCAACACCAAGGTCACGGGCGCAACTCGATCACGGTCTTGCCGATCCGGATCGGCGTGTTGAGCGGGACCTTCACGGCGGTGGTCACCTTGTCGCGGTCCAGATAGGTGCCGTTGGTCGAGCCCAGATCCTCGACGTACCAGTCATCTCCCCGGCTCGACAGTCGTGCGTGCCGTTCGGATGCGTAGTCGTCGGTCAGCACCAGTGTCGAGTCGTCGGCCCGGCCGATCAGCACTGGCTGCGCACCGAGCGTGATGCGCGTGTTGGCCAGAGCGCCGTGGGTGACGACGAGGAATCGCGCCGACCCGCGTGTGGACTGCCGGCCTCGACCGGATTCACCGGTGCGAAAGCGTGTCAGGCGTGATCCGGATGCGGTGACGATGTCGGCGCGCACGGTGCGGATCACGGCATAGACGAACAGCCAGAGCAGCAGCAGGAACCCCAGTCGGGTCAGCTGCAGCACCAACCCCTGCATGTCGAATCCACCTCCATCGCGGTCTCGTGGTCGTCGAGTCGTCGGCTCCGCCTCGGTGATCCCGGGGCGAACGGACCCGACTGCGATCTTATGGGGTGAATCGCGGACACCCGTCATTCAGAGGTGTCAGTTCCGTCTCGACGTTGGACCGACGGCGGTGCATGCGGCCCGCCGCCGGGGTGTTTGTCGTGGTTCTACTGGAACCGGACGGTGATGTCGGAGTGTCCGACGCGGATGCGATCACCGTCGGCGAGCTCCCAGCTGTTCACCTGCACGTCGTTGACGGTGGTGCCATTGGTGGAGTTCAGATCGGTGAGCATCGCGGTGCTGCCGTCCCAGCGGATCTCCAGGTGCCGGCGGGACACGCCGGTGTCGGGGAGGCGGAACTGCGCGTCCTGGCCACGGCCGACGACGTTGGAGCCCTCCCGCAGCTGGAAGGTTCGGTTGCTGCCGTCCTCGAGCATCAGAACGATCGCGCTCGGCGCGTAGCCGGCAGCGGGGCGTCCGTAGCCCTGGTCGTATCCGTAGCCGCCCTGCTGACCGTAACCCGGCTGCTGTCCGTAGCCCTGGTCATATCCGCCCTGCTGGCCGTAGCCGGGCTGCTGTGCATAACCCTGCTCGTAGCCCTGCTGGCCGTAACCCGGTTGCTGGCCGTAGCCGCCCTGGTCCTGGCCATAGCCCTGCTGGTAGTCGTAACCGCCCTGGCCGTAGCCGCCCTGTTCGTAGCCCTGCTGGCCGTAGCCGGGCTGCTGTGCATGTCCCTGCTCGTAGCCCTGCCGGCCGTAACCCGGCTGCTGCTCGTAGCCCTGCTGCGCGTACCCGGCCTGGTCGTAGCCGCCCGGCTGGCTGCTGTAGCCCGGTTGCTGGCCGTAGCCGGCCTGCTCCTGGGCGGGTTGTGCGTAGCCCTGTTGGTAGTCGTAGCCCTGCTGGCCATAGCCACCCTGGTCGTACGCCGGCTCCGCGCCCCTGCGCTGGTCGTATCCGGGGTTCTGGGTCATTTCTGGGGCTCCTACTTCTCGGGCCGCGCCGTCGGGACGCGGTTGTGCCTGTGGTCGTGCCTGCCCGCGGGGTTCTGGCCGCGGCTCGGCGTCCGGGTTGACCGCGCCACGAGCACGAAACATACCTGTGTGTAAGGACGCAGACTGGTCGAACTCGACGACCACCTGGCCGTACGTCTGCCACCCGTTGTCATGGATGAAGTTCTCCAGGTGCTTGGAGAACCGCTTGCGGTTCAACTCGTACTCGGCCGCGATGTGTGCGTGGTCGGTCGGGCTGAACAGCAACGTGTAGCTGTTTGCGGCCAGGATTGTACCGTCGCCGAGGTTCTCGAGGGACTCCTCGGCTTCACGCTGCAGGCCGTTCTCGATCTCCTGCGGTTCCACCTCACCACCGAACACCCTCGCGAAACCGTCGTCGACGGCGCCTTCGAGCTTGCGCTCGATCCTCTGCAAGATCCCCACCACCGACCTCCCTTCGCGGCATTCTGGCGTGTCGCCGTGCATATGGCCTCTGATGATGATACCGATACTCGCGGTAACGGCTGTCATCGAGCAACTGCAGTGCCCACCGTCTCACCGGCATCACGATGCCGGAAACACGGAAGTCCTCCTTTGATGGTGGACGAACACCGGCCGCGCGTCCACCTCCTGATCGACGCGATGCTTTGATCGGATGGTGTTCGACCTCGTCGCGGGGCCCCGACGTGCCGATTTGTTGTTCGTCGGGGTCTGCGTGCTATCGTCGTCCAGTCGCTGATCGAAGCCATCGATCACGAAAGTCACGGGCGAGTGGCGGAATGGCAGACGCGCTGGCTTCAGGTGCCAGTGTCCTTCGGGACGTGGGGGTTCAAGTCCCCCTTCGCCCACCACGAGCAGTTCAGCTCAAAACGCTGACAAGGGTCAGGTTGCAGAAATGCGGCCTGACCTTTTGTTTTTCTTCCATTGATCTACGGATGTCTGCAAAGCCGGCGATCGGGGAATCTGTGGGCGGAGTCCCTGACTTGGCTGTTTCGGTGCGGAATCTGGGTCGGTGTCATCGTGCTATCGCAGGGTCACGTTTCGTCTGGGCCCATTTGTAGCAGTGAGGTCTGACAGATCTTGCGTGCTGGCCTGCCACACGGGCGATGTGTTCGTGTTCTGAGTCGGTTAGGCGGGAGGGATCGATCCCGTCATGGGGCCTTCGAGTACCCATGGCGGGATCCGTTCTTAGCCCGGTTAGGTTGTTGGGTACGACCGTCCGTTCTCGCAGTGGTCATGGCTGCCTTGCGGGGTGTATCCCGTTGTGAGGGACTACCAGAGTCCGCCCTGGATTCCGGGAGGGGCCGACCACGCAGTTAACTCGCCAGGCGGCGGGACGAACGAGTCTGGGGCCTCGACGACGCGAAGCCGGCGGAGCATGCCCCTGACGTTTCCTTGCATCCGAACGATGTGGTGGCCGATGCCGATGCTGTCGGCACCGGCGATTCCCATAGTGAAACCGGCAACATGGATGTCGTCGCCGAATGAGTCGAACGTGGCGTGTGCAAAGACGCCTGGCCGGACTGTTGCGGCCGATACCGCCGTCCCCTTACGTGAGAAGCAGGCGTCTAGGCGGGGCTCGATATCGATCACCTTGCCCACAGCCGCACCGCTTGTCGTCAGGACGGGTTGCAAGCCGATCATCCGGCCACCGACCGCCTTAGACGTGCGAAGCGGTCCCGATAGGAGGTAGGCGCCGAACGCATGGCCTCGCATCAACGCAGTCACTACCTCACCTTCAGGGACCATTTTCATGCGTTTCTTGAGGGCTATCCAATGTATGGGTTCGACACCTGATCGGCTTGCGGGACGACCGCGATCAATTCAGTCCACGCAAGAGACGCGACCCAAGTTTTAGAATCGCGTGCGATACAACGTGTGTGAGTTGAACAGATCGGTTGGGGTACAGGGGAAATGGGGACGTGCCGGTCCCTGGGTCATCGTTGTCCGCTGGGCAGAGGCGGGTGAGAAGGTTGCGCAGAGATGCTGTTGGCGAAGCCGTCCGACGAGCACGCCTCAGTGCCGGGCTAAACCAGCAGGCGTTGGCCGACGCCAGCGGCGTGAGTCGCCCGCCGATTGCCCGGATCGAAACTGGCGAGGCGTCAACACAAGTCGATCGACTCTGGATCTTGTCGAAGCGCTCGGCACAACTCCTAGCGGAGTCCTCAGTGAAGCAGAGCGGTATCTCAGTAGCGATGGATAGCCATGGCGGCGAGCCGGGGTACCTCGAATTCAGCTGTCAACGGCCAACGTGACCTGGGGTACCTTGGTATTCAAGGAAGGACCATTAGCCTAAGCGTGGCTTCGGGTTTCATCCGGTGCGTGCGTTCCTCGACCACAGTGCCACCGGTACCGGTGAACTCCTGGCGATTGAACCCCTGGCGATCGAGTTGCGGGCCGGCAATGCCGGAGCGAACACCGGCGCCGATCACATCACCGTCACCACCGACGCACTGGAGCAGCTACGAAGGTACGGGGCTACCGGGTCAGCTGTGGCCACCCGACTCCATGGGTTCAGGTTGTCAAGTGTCTACTTCTCTGTTCTAATCGTTCCGTTAGTGAATTCGGGGTTCACCATTCGTTGTTTTGGGATGAGCCTCGACGCATCAGGATTGACACTATGACGCGGGGGTCATCATGGGTGGTCAGGGTTCGTTGGTTCATCGTCTTTCGCGTCACCGACTGTCCCGCAGGATATTTCAGGGGGCGGTGGCGTGTGTTGCGGTGTCGGCCCTCAGTGTTGGCGGCGGGG
>NZ_BCNF01000185.1 GCF_001485495.1 Gordonia desulfuricans NBRC 100010
CGCTTCGCTCGGTCCCGGCTCAATCAGCAATGGGGAGTCGACGTTGCGGCAGTACGATCAGGCGGCCGTCGCGCTCGAAGATGTCCACCGGATGGTCGTAGATGTAGGCCAACAGGGTCTCGGTCATCACCTCGCGGGTCTCGCCGTAGGCGACAATGTGACCGTCCTTCATCAACGCCACCCGGTCGGCGTAGGCCGCCGCGAGCGTCAGATCGTGCACCACCAACAAGATCGTCGCCCCGGACCGCCGATGCTCGGTGAGTACCTGCAACACCTGCTCCTGATGGCGGATGTCGAGGGCTGCGGTCGGCTCGTCGAGCATCATGATCGGTGTGTTCTGCGCCAGTGCCCGGGCCAGCGACACCCGTGCCTGCTGACCGCCGGACAGGTGCGGGAACGGCCGGTTGACGATCCCCGACAGGTCGCAGCGGTCGATCGCCTCGGCGATCATCCGCGGGGAATCGACGGCCTGCGGGGTCCGCAGCCACGGGTAGCGGCCCATCGAGACCACCTCGCCGACGGTGAACGGCGTGTCCACCCGATTGTGCTGGGTGACCAGAGAACGCAGCTTCGCCCGGTCGCGTTCATGCGTGTGCGCGATGTCGGTGCCGTCGAGCAGGACCCGGCCCGCGCGCGGCTTGCGCATTCCCGACAACACCGACAGCAACGTCGACTTGCCACAACCGTTGGGGCCCACCAGGGCGACGAGCTCACCCGGACGGACGTCGAGATCGACCCCGGCGAGGATCGTGTGGTCACCGAAGGCCACCTCGATGTGTTCGCCGACGATCCCGGCCGACGGATCGGGTGTCCGCAACGCCGGGACGAGCGAGGCGAGATCGGCAGGGCCGTCGTGGACGCCGTTGTTCGGGTCTGCGTTGCTGGGGACATCCCGGTCGGTGGAGTCGGCGGAGTTCACGGAATCGGCCACGTCAGAATCCCGCCCCCGCATTGCGGTTGCGGCGCAACAGGATGAAGAACACCGGGCCGCCGACCAGCGAGGTGAACACGCCGAGCGGCAGGTCGGCGCCGCCGAGAACGGTGCGCGAGGCCAGATCTGCGGCGGCCAGCACCAATGCGCCGCCGATCACGCTGGCGGGCAACAACACCGCATGCCGGGGCCCGACGATGAGTCGCATCACATGCGGCACGACCAGGCCGACGAAGGCGATGATGCCGGTGAACGCGACGGCTGCCGCGGTCAGGATCGCGACCAGCACGATCGCCTGCCGCCGCACCACCTCCACCTTCACCCCGAGGGAGGCGGCCTGGATCTCACCGAGCGCCAGCAGGTCGAGTTTGTGGACCAGCGCCATGGCGGCGGCGATCCCGGCCACGGCCAGCGGCAACGACACCCACACCGCCGTCCACGACGCCCCGGCCAGCGAACCGAGCTGCCAGAACACGATCTGCTCGCGGGCCGCGGTGGTGGCCACGAACGTCAGATACGAGATGATGCCGAGGGCGAAGGCATTGACGGCGATACCGGTGAGCACCAACATGATCGGCGACGACGCACCGTCACGCAGCGACAGGACGTAGACACCGGCGGTGGTCAACAGGGCCGCGAGGAAGGCCGCGCTCGCCATCGCCCAGTCGTTGACGCCGACACCGCCGATCACGATCATCGCGCAGGCACCCACCGCGGCACCCGAGGAGACACCCACCACGCCGGGTTCGGCGAGCGGATTGGCCAGCACCCCCTGCATCAGACAGCCGGCGGCACCGAGGGCGGCACCGACGACCAGACCCAGCACGATCCGGGGGAAGCGCACCACCCACAGCGTGTGCTCACCCTGCGGATGGATCGGCAGTGACCCGATGTCGAGACCCCAATGGTGGGCGATGCTGCCCAGCACCTCCATCGGCGGGATGGAGATCTGACCGATCGTCGCCGAGAACAGGGCGACCATCGCGGTGACGACCAGCAAGACCACGATCACGATCGGCCCGGACACCCGCCCTTCCGGGCGCGCTGCCCGGGACGTGCCGGATGCCGTGGTGGGGGCGGTGCTCATACGTAGATGGCCTTCGCCAGCGCGGCGAGCACCTGGCCGACATCCGGTCCGAAGGACAGCACCTCGGTCTCGTCCATCTGCACGACGCGCCGGGCGCGGCCGGCGTCGGTGGCCTCCACGCCGGGCAGGGCGAGCACGCCGTCGATGCCGCCCACCGAGTCGGCGCCCTGCGTCATCACCAGGATGACCTGCGGGTTGGCCTGCAACAGTTTCTCCGCGGTGACGGCGGTGAACGCCGAGGTGAAGCCGCTCGCGGTGCCGGCGTCGACACCACCGAGGTTCGCGATCAGATCGTCGGCACCGGAATCGGGTCCGGCGATCAGGACCAGGCGCGGCCCGCGGATGTAGAGGAAGGCCATGCCGGGATTGCCCGACGGGTCCGGGACTGCCCGCTTGGCCGCGTCGATCTGCGATTGCGTCCGCGCGACGAGCTGCTCGCCGGCCGGGACCACACCGAGTGCGGCGGCCACCGACCGGATCAGGGTGGGGGTGGAGGCCACGGTGCGCTCGGAGGTGAACTCCACCACCGGGATTCCGGAGTTGCGCAGCTGGTCGACCGCCTGACTCGGGGTGGTGCCCTCGGTGACCAGGACGACCGACGGGTTCAGCTCCAGGACCTTCTCGGCGTTGAGCTGATGGCCGGTGTTGGACACCAGCGGCAGGTTCGCGGCGGCCGGGAACACGGTGGAGGTGTCACGGCCGACCACCTTGCCGCCCAACCCGAGCGAGAACACGATGTTCGACAACGTCGCGTTGCGGTCGATCGCGATGATCCGGCTGACGTCGCTGACCGTGGTGGTGCCGTGCCCGACCGACGGCACCGTCACCGGCAGGGTGACCTGCGGGTCGGTGGTCACCGGAACGACGTCGGCGGCGGGCAGATCGGCGGTCTGCGGACCCGATCGCAGGGTGGCAGAGGCATCGACCGACTCACCGGAGGACTCGATCGGAGCCGTGCTGCAGCCGGTGACCACCAGGATCATCGCTGTGGTCAGCGCCGCGAACAGGCACATCGTCAACCGGTTGCGCCGACGCACTTGGGGAACCTCCGCTCGTCTGGGGTGACGCCGCGGGATCGGACGTGCCCCTGGGAATGTTGCTTAGTCTATCCTTGGTCGATCGGGTGCCTGCGTTCCCTCCGGCCCCGCCGCGCCCACATGGCCGCGTCGATCACACCGCACGCCGACACCCACACCCGGCGACACCCACACCCGGCGTCGGGCCCGGCCCCTAAGCTGGTTCGCATGACAGTTCGCGCTCCACTGAAACCCGGCAAGCTCTCGCCCATCCGTGAGGTGCCCGACGCGATCGAACGTCCCGAGTACGCGTGGAAGCCCACCGTCAACGAGGGGCACGAGCCGTGGGTGCAGACCCCCGAGGTGATCGAGAAGGTCCGGGTGGCGAGCAAGATCGCCGCGAATGCGCTGGCCGAGGCCGGCAAGGCGGTCGCCCCGGGCGTCACCACCGACGAGCTCGACCGGATCGCCCACGAGTACATGATCGACCACGGCGCCTACCCGTCGACCTTGGGCTACAAGGACTTTCCCAAGTCGTGCTGCACCTCGCTCAACGAGGTAATCTGCCACGGCATCCCGGATTCGACGGTGATCGCCGACGGGGACATCGTCAACATCGACGTCACCGCCTACATCGACGGCGCGCACGGCGACACCAACGCGACCTTCCTGGCCGGGGAGGTGTCCGAGGAGGCCCGCGAGCTCGTCGAGCGCACCCGAATCGCCACCGAACGTGCGATCAAGGCGGTCAAGCCGGGCCGCGAACTCAACGTCGTCGGCCGCGTCATCGAGTCCTACGCCAATCGCTTCGGCTACACCGTGGTCCGCGACTTCACCGGCCACGGGATCGGGGAGACCTTCCACAACGGGCTGATCGTGCTGCACTACGACCAGCCCAACGTCGAGACCGTGATCGAACCCGGCATGGTCTTCACCATCGAGCCGATGATCAACCTCGGCGGACTGCCCTGGGAGATGTGGGACGACGGCTGGACCGTGGTGACCGCCGACCGCCGCTGGACCGCACAGTTCGAGCACACCATCGTCGTCACCGACAGCGGCGTGGAGATCCTCACCCTGCCCGACGCCTGAGCGGGCGGGGCCGAACCACCCGCGCTCACGCCGGTTCCCGGACCCGCACCGGCTCGTTGATGCTGGAGTCGGTGCTGCCGTCGCCCAGCTGGCCCTGACTGTTGAGACCCCAGCAGTACAGCTGGGACGATCCCACCGCACACAGGTTCACCGAGCCGGACGTGAGGTCGGTGACCCCGCGGATCCCGCTGACCTGCGCCGCGGTGTGGTTCGACGCGCTGCTGCGCGATCCCCAGCACCACACGTCGCCGGCACCGGTCGACGCGCATGCCCCGGAGATCACCGTGGCGATCGCTCGTGCACCGCTCACCCCGCCGACGCGCACCGGGGTGCTGCTCGACTGCTCGGTGCCGTTGCCGAGCTGACCGCTACCGTTGTTGCCCCAGCACCACGGGGTGCCGTCGGCGATCGCACACATCGAGTCCAGGCCGGTGTCGATCGCGGAGACACCGGTCAGCCCGGACACCCGGGTGGGGGTCTTGCGGACCGTGGTGGTGCCGTCACCGACCTGACCCTGATCGTTCTTGCCCCAGCACCAGGCGGCACCGTCACCGGTCACCGCGCAGGTGTTGTTGGTGTTGGCGCTCACCGCCCGGACATCGTTGAGCCCGGAGACCTTGGTGGGGGTCTTCTGAAATCCCGTGGCAGCCGGGTCACCGGTCTGCCCGTAGACGTTGTTGCCCCAGCAGTAGAGGTCGCCGTTGCTGATCGCACAGGTCGCCAGCCCGACGCTGATCGCCGAGGCATCGGTCACCCCGTCGACGCGGGTGGGCGAGTGGTACTCCGACGGCGCGCCGCCGACGAGGTTGGCGCCCCAGCAGAAGACGTCGCCGTCGCTGATCGCACACGCCGAACCGAGCCCGCCCATGGCGATGGCCGTCACATCCGACAACCCGGGGATCCGGGTGGGCGTGGAGTGGCTGGTGGTGGTGCCGTCGCCGAGGGTCCCGCGGTCGTTGCTGCCCCAGCAGTACACCGACCCGTCCCGTAGCGCGCAGGAGGACTGCCCGTCGGTGGCGATCGACGCCCACTCGCCTGCGGCGACCGTGGTGGAATCCGTGGGGGCGCCGGACGTGGGCGCGCCGGAGGTCGACGGATCGACGACGGTGGTGTCGTCGGCGTGGGTGTCCGAACCGCCGGAGTTAGCCGCCCACACCGCGATCCCGGTGATCGCGGCCAGCAGTACCAACACGCCCGCGACGGCGCCGACGATCAGCCCGGTCCGGTTCTTCGACCCCCCGGTCGGTGGTGTCGGCCCGGACGGTGGCCCATACGGCTGGTGGGGTGGCGGGGTCTGCCACGCCGGACGGACGGTCCCCGGGTACGGCGCCATGCCCGGCGTCGATGAGAGCGGTGCCCCGGGCGGGACCGACTGCACCGGGGGGATCGCCTGGACGGGTGGGAGCCCCTGCGCCGGTGGGATGCCCTGGATCGGTGGCGGGGTGAAGGTCTGGGTGCCGCGTGGGCCGGACGGGCCACCGACCGCGGTCGCGGCCACCGGCGGCAGACCCGCCGATGCGGCGCCGAGTGCGGCGGCGAACTCGCGGCAGGAACCGAACCGATCCGCGGGATTCTTGGCGAGCGCCCGGACGAACACCGGGTCGAGGCCGGCGAGCATCGGGGCGCGTTCACCGATCCGCGGGACCGGACCGGTCACGTGCCCGGTGATCAGTGCCCCCGGGGTGTCTCCGCGGAAGGGCGCGGTTCCGGTGAGTAGTTCGAAAGCGGTGCACGCCAACGCATACTGATCCGACGCGGGGTCGGCCGGCGCCCCCGACAGCGTCTCGGGTGCGGCGTAGGTGAGGGTGCCGATGAAGGCATTGGTGGCGGTCATCTTGGGGGCGTCGATCAGCCGGGCGATCCCGAAGTCGAGCACCGTCACCCGATCCGGATGGCCCTGCTCGTCACGGGTGATGACGATGTTCGCCGGTTTGATGTCGCGGTGGATGACGCGCCGGCCGTGGGCATAGTCGAGGGCCTCGGCCGCGCGCGTCACGATGTGGTCGACGTCCTTGGGTGGCAGCGCCCCGGAACCGCCCAGGTCGGCGCCGTCGAGATAGCGCATGGTGAACCAGGCCGACCCGTTCTCGACGCCGTAGGCGTAGACCGTGACGATGCCGGGATGATCCAGCGATGCCGCGGTGCGCGCCTCGTTGGTGAAGCGTTCACCGAAGTCGGCGTCCCCGGTCGGCGAGACGATCTTGAGCGCCTCACGCCGGCCGAGTGCGGGATGTTCGACCAGATACACCTGCCCCATACCGCCGGCACCGAGCAGACCGATGACCCGGTATCCGGCGAAGACCGAACCGGGTTCGAGCGATGACACGATGGTCCGGCCCCCTCCCAGGACTCCCGGACCGGCGACACCGCCAGGCCCGGATGATTCGCGGCCCACACTATCGGGTCGAACCGCTCACGCCGCCTCGCACCGCGCCCGCGTGCTTCGAATACCCGACACCGGGCGGGTCGTCGCGGCGCGTCTACCCTGACCGTGGTGAGCGGTATCCGGGGTGCATTGCTGGTCGGCGGTACCAGCTCCGATGCGGGAAAGAGCCTTGTGGTCGCGGGTCTGTGCCGGGCGCTGGTCCGGCAGGGTGTGCGGGTGGCGCCGTTCAAGGCCCAGAACATGTCCAACAACTCGGTGGTCACCCCCGACGGCGGGGAGATCGGGCGGGCGCAGGCCTTCCAGGCATATGCATGCGGCCTCGAACCGTCGACCCGGTTCAATCCGGTGCTGCTCAAGCCGGGCGGTGACCGGCGCTCGCATGTGATCGTGCGCGGGCGGCCCGCGGGCGACGTCGGCGCCCGTGACTACATCTCCCGACGCGCCCACCTGCTCGACGTCGTCACCGATGAACTCGCCTCCCTGCGAGCCGATTTCGACGTCGTCATCTGTGAGGGGGCCGGATCGGTCGCGGAGATCAACCTGCGATCGGGCGACATCGCGAACCTCGGACTCGCCCAGGCCGCGGATCTGCCCGTGGTGCTGGTCACCGACATCGACCGCGGCGGCTCGCTGGCACACCTGTTCGGCACCACCGCGATCCTCGGTGCCGCCGACCAGGCCCGGATCGCCGGATATGTGATCAACAAGTTCCGCGGTGACGTCGGCATCCTCGAACCCGGCCTCGACGAGCTGCAGGCGTTGACCGGCCGGCGCACCCTGGGTGTGCTGCCCTTCGACACCGAACTCTGGATCGACGCCGAGGACTCGCTGGCCTCACCGGTCGGCCGACGTGTCGGCCCGCCGCACGACGTCGTGCCGGTGTCGGGGCCGCGGCTGTCGGTGGCCGCGATCCGGCTGCCGCGGATCTCCAACTCCACCGACGTCGAGGCCCTCGCCTGCGAACCCGGCGTCGACGTGATGTGGGTCGACGACCCCGCATCGGTGCGCGTCGCCGATCTCGCCGTGCTGCCCGGCACCCGCGCCACCCTGGCCGATCTGGCGTGGTTGCGGGAGCGGGGCATCGACGCAGCCGTGGCCGAGCGGGCTGCCGCACGACGACCGGTCCTCGGGGTCTGCGGCGGATTCCAGATGCTGGCCCGCAGCATCGACGACCCGGTCGAGAGCATCGGCACCGCCCACGACGGCCCGGTGCCGGGGCTGGGACTGCTCGACCTCGACATCGTGTTCCGCCCGGACAAGGTGCTGCGGCAGGTCACCGGTTCCGGTGCGATCGGTGCCGCGGGCGAGCATCGCATCAGCGGATACGAGATCCACCACGGCCGGGTCGTCCGCTCAGCGGAACAGCCGTGGATTCGTGACGATGTTCACGGTGCCGAGGGCGCCCGCCGCGGATCGGTGATGGGCACGCACTGGCACGGGCTGCTCGCCTCCGACGACTTCCGGCGCACCTTTGTGCGGGAGGTGGCGGTGGCCGTCGGCAAACCGGACTTCGCCACGGTCCCTGACCTGCGCTTCGACGCCGTCCGTGCGGCACAGGTCGACCGGATCGCCGACCTCGTCGCCGAGTCCGTCGACCTCGATGCGGTGTGCGACATCATCGTCGGCGGTGCCGACCCCGCCCTGCCCCAGATCACCCACGCCCTACGTTCCGGGCGGCGCTGAGCGGTCACACGTCGTCGGCCGTCGGTGGTGGACGGTCGGCGAGCGGTTCAGACGTGGTGGCGATCACCTAGGCTGGACGCGTGGACACGGAACGGCGTGCTGTGGATGTGGGTGGATTGACCTTCGAGGTCGAGGTCGGGGGACCGGATCGCGGTCCATGGGTGATCCTGTTGCATGGATTCCCGGTGAACAGTTCGTGCTACGCCGAGGTGGTGCCGCGGCTGCACGAGTCCGGGCTGCGCACCATCACCGTCGACCAGCGCGGCTACAGCCCGGGTGCACGGCCCGAGGCCGTCGACGACTACCGGATCGACCATCTGGTGTCCGACGTGATCGGGGTGCTCGACGCGCTCGAGGTGCACTACGCGCTGCTCGTCGGTCACGACTGGGGCTCGCTGGTGGCATGGCATCTCGCCGCACGACACCCCCACCGGTTCACCGGTCTGGTCGCGGTCAGCGCCGGTCACCCCTCGGCCGCGCGAGATGCGCTGAAGGTCGGTGATCAGCGCGAGAAGTCTTCCTACATCAAGGATTTCGTCGGCGAGGGTGCGGCCGAGAAGCTGCTGGCCCGTAACGGTGTGCTGCTGCGACGGGCCGGGGTGACCGCCGACGAGATCACACCGCTGACCGAGCCCGGCATGCTCGACGCCGCCCTCAACTGGTACCGCGCGAACTTCACCGGTGACATCGCCAAGACCATGGCATGCGCACCCGTCGAGATCCCGACGACGATGGTGTGGGGCGATCAGGACAGCGTCCTCGGCCGCGAACAGGCCGAGTTCAGCGGCCGTTACGCCTACTCGGAGTTCCGCCTGTGCGTCCTCGAGGGCGTCGACCACTGGGTTCCCGAGAACGCCGCCGCCGCACTCGCCAGCGAGATCTCGCTCCGCTCGGCGGTGTTCTGAGCCGGACCCGATCACCGTGGGAGGTGGTCGCCATCCTGTGGATGCTGCGGAG
>NZ_BCNF01000186.1 GCF_001485495.1 Gordonia desulfuricans NBRC 100010
CCACCGCGCCGCGCCCGCCGGCCACCGGACGACCGGCCCGGCCGCAGCCCCGTCCGTCAACGCCCCCGGCGCGCCGCACCGGTCCGGCACCGAGGCCGAATCCGGCACCCGCACAGCAGGATTCGGGAGCAAACGGAGTACCGTCGGTGCCGCAGAACCCGGCTGGGCCCGCCGGTACCGGCCGGTCACCGCTGAGCCGACGGCCCGAACTCGACCAGACCGGACGTCGTCCGCTGGCCGCGTCGCTGAGCCCGGAGGATCGTTCCCCGTCGGCCCCCGGCCGCACCGCGGGAGGACCGTCGCCGATGGATCGTGGTCTGTCGCAAGGACTCACACCGTCCGCGCCGAACCGGCCCGGCGCGACCACCGATTCCGGGGCAACCGATCCGGATACCCCCTCCGACGCCTCGGCGTCACGCTCGACCGGGGCCGATCGACATGCCCGGGACAACGCCGACGGCGACAAGATCAGCGTGCAGGATCTGCTGCGCCGCAGCCGGTCCGGAGATCAAGACCAGAACTGATCGGGACCGGCCGGGCCCAGGCCGATCGACACCGGCCCGCCACCGGTGAGGGCCGGGCCGGCACCGGTAGGGACCGGCCCGGCATCGGGAACGCCGGACTCAGCGTGGGTCCGGCGTCTTGGTCTCGTCGGTGTCGGGGCCTTCGGAGATCTCGTCGGTCAGCCCTTCGGCGTCGGCGATGGCCTTGTCGAGGTGGACCCGATCCCAGATCGGCGGATCGGGTGACGCCTCGAATGCCCCCTCCCCGTGGATGACCTCGGTCAGCGGTTCGCCGTGGAGATAGCGGATCGCGGTGTTGCAGAACGCGATCAGCGGGACGGCCAGCAGGCCGCCGACGATACCCGCGGCGACGAGACCCGCAGCGATCGCCAGGACCACCGCCACCGGATGCAGTCGCACCGACCGGCCCATCAGGAACGGTTGCAGCACATGGCCTTCCAGCTGCATCACACCGATCAGGATGGCCAGCACGATCACCGCGGTGATCCATCCCTGGGTGACCAGCGCGATGACCACCGCCAGCGAACCGCTGATCAGTGCACCGACGATGGGGATGAACGAGAACAGGAAGATCACCGTCGCCAGCGGCAGGGCCAGCGGAACGCGCAGGATGGCGAGACCGATACCGATACAGACCGCGTCGACGAGGGCCACCACCACGGTGGCCCGCACGTAGGCGACGAGGGTGCCGAAGCCGGCGATACCGGCGGCGGTGACCTTCTCACGCGATCCCGACGGGATCAGCTTGGCGCAGAACTCCCAGATCTGGCCGCCGCCGTAGAGGAAGAAGATCAGCAAGAAGATCATCAGCAGCCCGCCGGTGACCAGTTCGGTCGCGGTGGTGGCCGTGGCCAGCGCGCCGCTGGCGAGTTTGGCCTGGTTGTTCTCCATCAGCGAGATGATGTTGTTGCCGAGGTGGCTGACCTGACCCTCGTCGATCTGGAGCGGCCCCTCGGCCAGCCAGGTGCGCAGCTGACCGATGGTGTCGATCACCTCGTGGGTCAGATCCGGGAAGCCGGAGACAAAGGCCCGGCCGACGAAGGTCAGCACCGTGCCCACCACACCCAGCGCCAGCACCAGCACCAGCACCACGGCGATCGACCGTGGGACGCGACGGCGGTTGAGGTAGTCCACCGCGGGGACGAGGAACGCCGACAGCAGGACGGCGAGACACAGTGGGACGGCGACCTCTTGGAACTGCCGGAACAACTTGCCGGCAGCGTAGATCGCGACCAGGATGAGCAGTAGCCGCCAGGACCATTCGGCAGCGGCCCGGACCATCGGGTGCACCTTGGACCGGTCGAGATCTGCCAGTCCGCGGAATCGGGTCGGACCCCCGTCACCGGTCGCCGCGGCCCCGCCGCCGTCGGCCGCCATTGCCCTTGAGTCGCCATCGCTCACGGGAGTCAGGGTAGCTGTGGATAGGGTGGGGCACATGTCATCCGACTCGCCGACGGTGCCGCACCCCGACAGGCGCCACCGTTTCTGGTGGGCGCGCTGGGTGCTGCTCGCCGTCGTCGTGGTGATCCTCGCGGTCGAGGTGGTGCTGATCTGGCCCAGTCTGGAGAAGGCGTGGGAACGCACCGACCAGCTCGATTGGGTCTGGCTGGTGGCGTGCATCGTTGCCGCGATGCTGTCGATGGACAGCTTCGCGCAGGTGCAGCGGGCGCTGCTGCGGTCGGCCGGAGTGGTGGTCTCGCAGATGAAGTCGCTGTCGGTGGTGCTCGCGGCCAACTCGCTGAGCCAGACGATGCCCGGCGGCCAGGTGCTGGCACCGGCCTTCACCTACCGCGAGACCCGCAAGTGGGGCGCCTCCCCGGTGGTGGCGTCGTGGCAGGTCGTCATGTCGGGACTGCTGGCCGGCGTCGGTCTGGCGGTCCTCGGATTCGGCGGCGCCGTGCTCGCGGGAGCCAGGACCAGCCCGTTCTCGGTGATGTTCTCGGTGATCGGGTTCATCGCGGTGGTGGCCGTACTGCAGTATCTGGCAACGCATCCGGAGACGCTGCAGTCCGGCGGCGAGCGAGCACTGGGGTGGATCAACCAGCTCCGCAACAAACCCGCCGACCACGGTGTCGCCCGGCTGTCGGAGATCCTCGACCAGCTGCGAGCGGTGCAGCTGACCCGTCGTGACACCGCAACGGCCTTCGGCTGGAGCCTGTTCAACTGGATCACCGACATCGCATGTCTGCTGTTCGCCTGCTGGGCGGTGGGCGCGAATCCGGCGATCTCCGGCGTGATGGTCGCCTATGCCGCGGGCAAGGCCGTCGGAACCGCGGTGCCGCTGCTGCCGGGCGGGATCGGCGTCGTCGACGCGGTGCTGGTGCCGGCCCTGACCACCGCCGACATGCCCGCCGCCGACGCGCTCACCGCGGTTCTGGTCTACCGGCTGATCAGCTATGTCCTGGTCTCGGCGGTGGGCTGGGTGGTGATCCTGGTGAAGTTCCGCACCGGGATTCGCGACAAGGACACCCTCGAGGACGAGTACGACCGCGATCTCGGTATCGACCCCGACGCCGATCAGGTCGACACCGCACCGCTGAGCCGGGAACGTCCCCCCGATCCCGATCCCGATCCCGACCGGACCGACACCGAACGGCTCGAGAAACGGCCCGGGCCCGACGGCCCGGCACGTGGCGCCACCGACCGGTCGGCGTCGGATGCACCCGACACACGGCCCTTGCGCCGACCCGACGACGACGCGGATTGATCACATGGATTGACGTTCGGCGGGGGTTTGGCGCTACCGTTGGGGACCATGTCGAGTTCGGCCATGACTTCTGGGGGGTCCACGACGTCGTCGTCGGTGTCGTTGCCGGTCACCGCGTTGATCGATGCGGTCGCCATCACCGTCTTCGTGCTGATCGGCCGGTCCTCCCATCACAACGGGTATGCCCTGCTGGGGGTGCTGCAGACACTCTGGCCGTTCCTGGCCGGTGCGGCCGTCGGCTGGTCGATCGACTACGTGTACTCCCACGTCCGTTCCAGGGAGTGGTTCGGCCGCGAGTTCCGCCCCGATCGCATCGTCCCGGCCGGCCTGTTCATCTGGTTCTGCACGGTCACCGTCGGGATGATCCTGCGCTACCTGTTCCACGAGGGCGTCGCGGTGAGCTTCATCATCGTCGCCGCCACGGTCCTCGCCCTGTTCCTGCTGGGCTGGCGGGCACTGGCCGCATTCGTCGTACGCCGCAACGCCTGAGCCCGTCGGGGCCCGGACTCACCGGATGGTGAAGTACTTCTGCGCCACCTGGAGTGCGGCGGTGCCCGACTTGGGTCCCTCGGTGTAGATCACGATCACCTTGCCGCCCTGAACGCCGACGAACCATCCGGGACCCTCGGGCCCGTTGGTGCCGACCAGCGCACGCAGCCCGGCGGCCTTGGTGAGGTCGCTGGCGTCACCGGTCTTGGCGGTGGTGGTCATCGCCTGCCACACCGGTGTGGTGAGCGCCGGGTCGAGGTCACCGAGTTCACCACCGGAGATCTTGGTGGGGACTCCCTGGATCACGAAGGGCGCCACCGACGAGCGGGTACCCGACGCCGAACGTGCCAGCGCCACCCCGAGAGCGGCCATGTTGCTCATCGACATCGTGGCGTTCTGCGGCCGGAAGTCGATCGTGGCCGCGCCCGGCTGACCCACGCTGGGCGCACTGGCGCCGGGAATGGAGAACTGCACGCCCAGACCGAGACGGTCCAGGGCGGCGTCGGCGTTCTGCTGACCGTCGTGGGCGATGCGGTCGACCGCGGCGAACACCGGGTCGAGGGTGGTACCGACCGGGTACGCGGCGTCGATGCCGATCCCCCGGTCGACGGCATAGGAGTTCTGGGCCATCCCCAGGATGCCGCCGGTGTTGGCGTCGAGCGCCACGATGGTGGCGGGCTGTCCCACCTCGACGGCGGCGTCGCCCAGGGTCAGCTGCACGCCCTGGTCGATCGTGGTCTGCACGTTCGGACCGGCCGGGCCCTGTTCGCCCTCGAGACGCTGCGGCGCCAGTCCCGGACCGACCAGCTGGACCTGCCAGCCCGCGGTCGCGTCGCGGATCGCCTGCCAGTAGTTCGTGAGCCCCGGTTCCAGCGGTGACGACAACCGCCGGTCGGCCATCACCAGCATCCCCGTCTTGCGGACGGTGACACCCGGGACCCGGCCGGGATCGGTGGTCAGCACCTCCATGTCGGAGTTCCGCAGGGTGACCGCGGTGATCGGCTTGCCCTGCGACGCCGCGAGCTTCTGGTTGATCACCGCGGCGGTCACCAGGGGTGCGATGGGACTGATCGAGTCGGCCAGCGATCGCGCCGAGGCGGGGAGGTCGCGGGTCTGGGCGGGATCGAGGACGATCTCGTTGACCGGCTGCAGGTACATGAAGGTCTTGCCGGACCGGCTGCGGACGATCGGTGCGGGGGTGGCCTCGGTGCGGATCTCACGGAGGTTGCCGCCGGCCGGCATGCCGGGGTAGACCACCGACGGTTCCCAGGTCACCCGCCAGCCCGCGGAGAGATGGCGGGCGGTCCCCGAACTGGTCGACGTGAACGAGCGGTCCTTGTCGAAGTGCCACGTGGTCTTGAGGTAGAACGACGCGGTGCCGTCGCTGTACTCGACGGGCTTCTCGACCGTCACGTCGACGGCCTTGGCGTTCATCGCCTGGAAGGTCTGGGCCAGCGCATCGCTCGCCTGCTGGGGGGCGGTGGTGTACCGCGCCGCGGTTGCCGCATCCTGGCGGCTCCACGCCTCGGCGAAGGTGTCGATCGCGGCCACGGCTCCCGTGTCGGGTGTCGAGGCGACCAACGACTTGATGCCGAACGCGGCAGCACAGATCACCACCACACCGGCGGCAAGCGCCGCCCACTTCACACGAGAACCCATAGTCACAATTTTCACTCTAGTCACACGAGAATTCGATACCGGCCTCTTGCGATCGGGACTCGGACCGGTCACGATCCGGTCTCGCGGGCCGGGTTTCTGGCGGGTTGCTGTGGATTCGCCGCCAGATGTCGATTCGACCTGGGGTTTTACCGTGGGCGTAGCGGCTGTGACCGGGGGCACGTCCCGGGGTCGGGCCGTCCGAGGAGGAGTGGTCTCGGCGGGATCATCGGCCTCGGCATCGCGCCGGTGCCGGCCCGAATGGTCCGGCTCACCCGACGGCCATAATGAGGCATGGGTTTTTCCGTGATCCGGGCCGGCGACAGGAGCCTGACGCAGACCGACTGGCTCTCCTCCCGCCATAGTTTCTCCTTCGGTGACCACTACGATCCGGACAACACCCATCATGGGGCATTGATTGCATCGAATGAAGAGAATTTGCCACCTGGATGCGGGTTCGATGCACACCATCACCAAGAATCCGAGATAGTCACATGGGTCACCTCGGGATCCCTGGTACATCGCGATTCCGCAGGCAATGCCGGCGTCGTGTACCCGGGGCTGGCGCAGCGCATGAGCGCCGGTCACGGCGTGGACCATTCCGAACGCAACGATCCGTGGCCCGATCTGCCCGGATCGGGCACCGAGACCGCCCGCTACGTGCAGATGTGGATCCTGCCCGACGAGCACGGCACCGACCCGTCCTACGCCCAGCAGGACATCTCCGCCGACCTCGCGACCGGCGGACTCGTCGCGGTGGCCTCCGGCGATCCCGCACACGGGGCGGCCATCCCGATCGCCAACCGCGGCGCCACCCTGTACGCCGCGCGCCCGCCCGCCGGCCGCCACCTGACCCTCCCGGCCGCACGTTTCACCCATGTCTTCGTCGTCCGCGGAGAACTCACCGTCGCCGACGCCACCGGCGGGCGGTTCACGCTCGGACCCGGCGATGCGGCACGTGGACGCGACACCGGCGGCGAGGACATGACCGCCGAGACCGACGCCGAGGTGCTGATCTGGGCGATGGATCGGGCGCTGGGCGAGTTCTGACCGGCCGCCGCCGGGCCACCCCGCGGTGGCGACGTGGCTGACGGATCCGCCCGACGGTGACAGGATGGACGGCGTGACTGCCTCGAAGACCCCTGCCCCGAATGCCACCGTGATCTCGGGTCTCGACCTCGACTGGGTCGACGACTCCGTCCGTATCCAGGACGATCTGTTCTCACACGTCAACGGCAAGTGGCTGGCGACCCACGAGATCCCCGACGACCGGTCGGTGGACGGCGCCTTCCACGTCCTGCGTGACCGCGCCGAGGAGAACGTCCGCGATCTGATCATCGCCTGTTCGGAAGCCAACCCCGACAGCGGCACCGACGCGGCCAAGATCGGCGACCTCTACGGCTCGTTCATGGACACCGATCACATCGAGGCGCTCGGCCTCGGCCCCGTCCAGGGCGAGTTGGAGCGCATCTCGGCGATCTCCGACACCGCCGGGCTCGCCGCCCAGATCGGCCGACTGCAACGCCGCGGCGTCGGCGGCCTGTTCGGGTTCTACGTCGACACCGACGCCCGGCAGTCCGACCGCTACCTGGTCCACGTGGTGCAGTCCGGTCTCGGCCTGCCCGACGAGTCGTACTACCGCGTGGACAAACACGCCGCGATCCGCGAGGCCTATCTCGCCCACATCGGCAAGATGTTCGCCCTCGCCGGATTCGACGACGCCGATGCACGGGCACAGACCGTGCTCGACCTCGAGACCGCGATCGCCGCACATCATTGGGATGTGGTGCGCCGCCGCGACGCCGAGCTGACCTACAACCTCCTCGGCCTCGACGAGTTCGCCTCCACTGCGGAGGGTTTCGATCTCTCTGCCTGGTTCGGCGGACTCGGCACCACCGGTGAGGTCACCTTTGCCGAGACCGTCGTCGGCCAGCCGTCGTTCGTCACCGGCGCCAGTGCGCTGATCGCGGGTTCCCCCCTGGAGGACTGGAAGACCTGGCTCACCTGGCGGCTGCTGCGCGCCGCCGCACCGTATCTGTCCGCGGCGTTCGTCGACGAGAACTTCGACTTCTACGGACGCACCCTCACCGGCGCGGAGACCATCCGGGAACGGTGGAAGCGCGGTGTCGGCTTCGTCGAGGACGCGGCCGGGTTCGCGGTGGGAAAGCTGTACGTGGACAAGCACTTCCCGCCGGAGGCCAAGGCCCGGATGGACGAGCTGATCGCCAACCTCGTCGAGGCATACCGCCGCAACATCACCGACCTGGAGTGGATGAGCCCGGTCACCCGCGAGAAGGCGCTGGCCAAGCTCGACAAGTTCACCCCCAAGATCGGCTACCCGGCCCGCTGGCGTGACTACGGTGCGCTGACCGTCGACCGCGGCGATCTGATCGGCAATGTCGCCCGTGCGTCGTCGTTCGAGCAGGACCGTGAGTTCGCCAAGATCGGCACCCCGGTGGACCGTGACGAGTGGTTCATGACGCCGCAGACGGTCAACGCCTACTACAACCCCGGGATGAACGAGATCGTCTTCCCGGCCGCCATCCTGCAGCCGCCGTTCTTCGATCCGGAGGCCGACGACGCCGCCAACTACGGTGGTATCGGCGCGGTCATCGGGCACGAGATCGGCCACGGCTTCGACGACCAGGGCGCCAAGTACGACGGCGACGGCAACCTCGTCGACTGGTGGAGCGATTCCGACCGCACCGAGTTCTCCACCCGCACACGCAAACTCATCGAGCAGTACAACGAGTTCACCCCGGCCGGCCTGGATGCCGATCACAAGGTCAACGGCGAGTTCACGATCGGCGAGAACATCGGCGACCTCGGCGGCCTGTCGATCGCACTGGTCGCCTACCGCCTGGCGACCGAGGGTACGCCGACCCCGGTGATCGACGATCTCACCGGCGTCCAGCGGGTGTTCTTCTCCTGGGCCCAGATCTGGCGCACCAAGACCCGTGACGCCGAGGCGATCCGACGTCTGTCGATCGACCCGCACTCGCCGCCGGAGTTCCGGTGCAACGGGGTGGTCCGCAACATCGACGCGTTCTACGACGCGTTCGACGTCTCCGAGGGTGATGACCTGTACCTCCCGGACGCCGACCGTGTTCGCATCTGGTAGTTCCGACCAGCCGCCGGAGTTCGACGGCATGCAGGTCACCCCCGGCCAGGTCACCGTGGCGTTGTTGCGCCCGATCCTGGCCGGGCTGGTCCTGCTGGTCGGCTACTTCCTGTTGCCCATCAACGCCGACAGCGGCTACAAGGGGATCGGATTCGTCGTCGGCGCCGCGCTGCTCGTCGCGTTCTGCGGGTGGGAGGTCCGGCACTTCATGCGTTCACGCCATCCGGTGGCCACCGCACTCGAGATGATGGTGGCGGTCGCGAGCCTCTACATCATCTCGTTCGCCACCACGTACTACCTGTTCTCCGAGTATTCGCCGGGCAGCATGTCCGAGCGGTTGACCCGGATCGACGCCCTGTACTTCAGCCTCACCGTGTTCACCACCACCGGGTTCGGCGACATCACCCCGGCGTCACAGGGTTCCCGGGCGATGGTGTCGGTCCAGATGGTCAGCACCGTGGTGCTCATCGGCCTGGGACTTCGGCTGGTGACCCTGCTCGTGAACTACAAACGCAAACAAGGAGACGGCTGAAAAGCATTGCACGACCGCCGATGCCTACGGTGGTCGAGCCGACGAGGAGCGAAGCGACGCAGCCCCTTACGGTGGTTGAGCCCCACCCACGATGG
>NZ_BCNF01000187.1 GCF_001485495.1 Gordonia desulfuricans NBRC 100010
CCCGTGTCGAGGCCCGGCGAGCCGACAGTGTCCGCAACCACGTCCGACGCAACAACGCGCCGGGAGCCGGCTACGGGATGACGATCGGCGGGAATCCGGGGACGGGAATGGTGATGCGCGGTTGACCGCCGTTCGGCGAGCTCGGTGCCCGACGCTGACTGCGGGTCGTCGACTTCTTGGTGGTCTTGGGCGGCGGCGGGGTGGTGTAGCGGACCGCGGTTTCCTGCGCGACGACGAGGTCGGCCGGGTCGGCGTATTCGGTCGATGCGGAGGTGGTCGGTCCGGTGGGCGCTGCGGCGATCACCGCGGGCGGGGTGGGTCCGGGGTCGGTGGTGCCGGTGAAGGCCACGACCGTCGCGGTGCCGAGAACGGCGAGCACGGCGGCGACGGCGCCGCCGAGCAGCCAGCGTTGGCCGGACGAGTTGCGGGAACGTTCGTGATGTTGCTCGTACTCGGGTTCGGCATCGACCGAGGCATCCACGTCGACCAGGGCATCGGCGCCGACCGGCGGTCCGACCACATCCGGCGATTCCACCGCCTCGTCGTACGCGTACACGGTCGGGGCGGCCGGGTCGGTGATCGCCGGGATCTCCTCGGTGATCGCGTCCTCGACCACGGCATCGCGGGCATGAGCGGCCGGCATCGGTACCGCGCCGGGCGCCTCGACCGCACGCACCGTCTGGCCGTCCATCACCAGCATCCGACGATGCGTCGTCGCACTGAGTCGGCCGACGTCCCCCGGCCACCGGAGGTGTGTCGGGGCGAGGACGATCACAGCGTCGGTGACGCCCAGAGTGTCGAGGGTCTGCTCGATCCGGTCGCTCACGTGGTCGGCGAGGGGTGCGGTGGCCACGTCCACGTCGCGACGACTCACCCGGACGAGGCGGACGTGGTTGTCGCCCATCAGGAAGGTTCCGTCGGAGCCGGCGAGCGCTGCCCGGGCCCGGCCGACCACGCCGAGCAGCTCGGCCTGCCATTCCTCGCCGACCGGCCGTTCGACGCGACCGTCGGCCACCAGATGGTCGGCGATGGCCCGATCGAGGGCATTCGCCGAGGTCGCAGGGTCGGCGGGGTCGACGGCGAGCACGCGCCGGGCCAGCAGGTCGGCGACCATCACGCGGCTACCGGCGTCGTCGAGGTCGAGGACGGCGATGATCGGCGCGTCGATCTCGTGGAGGTGGTCGCGGATCGACATCGGCAGCACCGTCATCGGCGCAACACCCGGATTCGGGATGCGGTGAACGGTCATGATGGTCGGATTTCCTGTGCCTGGCGGGGGCCGGTGGCGTGCCCCGGGTACGTCAGATGGTCTTCAACCTAGCACGGGCGTGCGGGTTATCCGAGGTCACGCGTGTGGTCCGAGCGGGGGAATGACTGCGGTTCACGCCACCGAGAGCGTGGTATTCCCAGCCCGCAGCAGCCCAGATATGTGGTGCAAGACACCGTCGACCGTCGACGATCACCCGCTCCCGGACCAGCGGATCGAGCTCGTCGGGACCCATGTGGACGAACTCGGCCCATTCGGTGGTGACCGCGACGACGTCGGCAGCGGCGACGGCCGTCCGGGCGGAGTCGGCGAAGTGCAGCATCGGGTACATACGGCGGGCGTTGTCGGCGGCTTTCGGATCGAACACCGTCACCGTGGCACCGCGCAGGGCCAGTTGTCCGGCGACGCTGAGTGCCGGGGAGTCACGCACGTCGTCGCTTTCCGGTTTGAACGCGGCACCGAGGATGGCGATGTTCGCGCCGATCAGTTCGCGACGGCAGACACGTTCGACGAGTTCGACCATCGCGGTGCGACGCCGCATGTTGATCGCATCCACCTCGTGCAGGAAGCCCAGGGTGCGGTGCGCGCCGAGTTCGTCGGCACGGGCCATGAAGGCGCGGATGTCCTTGGGCAGGCAGCCACCGCCGAAACCCATGCCGGCGTTGAGGAACCGTCGGCCGATCCGGTTGTCGTGGCCGATCGCGTCGGCGAGGGTGGACACGTCGGCACCGACGATCTCGCACAGTTCGCTGATCGCGTTGATGAACGAGATCTTGGTCGCCAGAAAGGCATTCGCGGAGGTCTTCACCAGTTCGGCGGTGGCCCAGTCGGTGGTGATGAACGGCACGCCGGTTTCGAGGATCTCGCGGTAGATCTCGTCGATCACGGCCACCGCGGCCGAGCATTGTGCGTCGGGGTCGGTGCCGACGACGAGGCGGTCGGGGCGCAGGGTGTCCTCGACGGCGAAGCCCTCGCGCAGGAACTCCGGGCTCCAGGCGAGTTCGACGGTGGTGTCGTCGTCGGTGCGGGCATCGATGCGTGCCTGCAGGGCGGCGGCGGTGCCGACGGGGACGGTGGACTTGCCGATGATGAGGTGATCACCGCGCAGGTGTCCGACGAGGGTGTCCACGGCGGCCTCGACGTAGGTGGTGTCGGCGCCGAGCCCGCGGGCCTGCTGCGGGGTGCCGACCCCGATGAAGTGGATCGAACCGTGCTCGGCGGCAGCCGGATACGACGTGGTGAAGGCGAGCCGACCGGCATCGATGTTGCGGCGCAACAGATCGGAGAGTCCGGGTTCGAAGAAGGGCACCTCGCCGACCGACAGGCGGGCGATCTTGTCGGCGTCGACGTCCACGCCGAGAACGTCATGGCCGAGTTCGGCCATGCAGGCGGCGTGCGTGGCGCCGAGGTATCCGCATCCGATCACCGTGAGCTTCATACCTGTCAGAGCTACGCCGGTAACGGGGCGTGCAGCCGACCGAACAGTGGCGTCGACGCGTCGTGTCGGTGAACTCCGACGGGACCCGGTGACGGGCAGTTGAACGAGGTTACGAGCAGGTCAGCGGGCGGTGTCGGGCAGGAAGTTCAGGTACGCCTTGGACGGTGTCGGCCCGCGCTGCCCTTGATACTTCGAGCCGACCGCGGCGCTGCCGTACGGGTTCTCGGCCGGGCTGGTCAGCCGCAGCAGACACAGCTGGCCGATCTTCATGCCCGGCCACAGGGTGATCGGCAGGTTCGCCACGTTGGACAGTTCCAGGGTGATGTGGCCGGAGAAGCCGGGGTCGATGAATCCGGCGGTGGAGTGCGTCAGCAGGCCGAGGCGCCCGAGCGAGGACTTGCCCTCGAGGCGGCCGGCGAGGTCGTCGGGAAGGGTGCACACCTCGAGGGTGGAGCCGAGCACGAACTCACCGGGGTGCAGCACGAACGGTTCGCCCGCGGCGGGTTCGACCAGGGTGGTCAGCTCGTCCTGCCGTTGCGCCGGGTCGATGTGGGTGTATCGGGTGTTGTTGAAGACCCGGAACAGGCTGTCGAGGCGGACGTCGATGCTCGACGGCTGCACGAGGGCAGGGTCGAACGGGTCGAGTGCGAGGCGGCCGTCATCGATGGCCGCGCGGATGTCCCGGTCGGAAAGCAACACCCTGCGAGGCTATCAACCGGCCACGGACCGGCTCGGTGGCCCCGAGGACCACCGGCCGGCCGGTGGCGTCAGCGCGTCGGGATCGGTACCGACTTGGTGGTCCCGCCCGAGTGCACGGTCGCGGTGAGCGGCTCCCACCCGGTCCAGGTGTTCACCGGGACGTCGATCCGGCCACCGGAGCCGACGGCGATCGGGGTGCGGCTGGCGGCGTTCCGGTCGGTGAGGGCGTCGCTGCGTTCGACGGAGAGCTGCACCTTCTGGGCGCGACCCTGCGATGCCACGGTGACCCCGGACCGTGAGGTGGCGCCCACCGACACCGGCGCTCCCGGACCGATGGCGAGCTGACTGGTCTGGGTGGTCACCGATCGCAGCGAGTCCTGGGTGGCCACCTCGAAGCCGGCGGTGGTGGGTGCGGTGGACCGCACCGTCACCGCATGGCGGGTGGGGTCGACGTCGAGGGTGGCGGTGGCACCGGCAGGCACCTCCATGTCGTCCACCACCACAGCCCCACCGGCGCTGACCACGGTGGTGTTGATGTCGGCGACGCGCCCGGCGTCCACCCCGTCGACGACGATGCGGAACTTCTTGCCCTTGGGCACCATGATCGAGCCGGTGTTGTCGTTGTTGAGCAGGATTCGCTGGTCGATGCCCGGGATCGGGTTCCCGTTGAGGTCGGTGACCCGCAGGTCCCAGTCGACATCACCCACACCGCGCGCCGACCCGTTGGTGTCGGTGACCATGACGAGGGTGTAGTCGCCCCGCACATACGGGGCCTCGTGGTGTCCGAGCGCGGTGGACAGCGACGTCAGCGACATCGGGTTGGCCGGCGACCCCTCGAACAGCAGGGTCGGCTCGCTCGGGTTGGTCGCCGTGGAGTAGAACCACGAGTTCGCCGCCGGGTCGACGATGATCATCTTCTCCACGCCGGGGAAATTGTTGTCGTAGACGACGATTCCGGACTTGCCGTCACCCAGCTCGCGGATCGCGATGGGGGTGATGGCGTGCCCGGCTTCCTTCTTCTCGTCGGTGTAGATGCCGAGGATGTAGTTGTCGTTGCGCGCCCATGCAGCCCGCAGCCGGGTCAGGATCTCCGACGCCGGGAGTGCGGCCTCGGTCTGCGCGGTGGGCGAGAAACTCTGGGTGATGAACATCCGGGCGATCAGCTCGTCGAGGGGTCCCGACGGTTTCATGTCGTAGACCGACTGCCAGGGCATCGCGAACGGCAGGGGGTTCAAGCGCTTGGTGGAGTACAGCCCGGCCAGCGCCGCCATGCCGTAGCAGTGGCCGCCGGACATCGATTCGTTGAGCTCGTCCTGGAGCAGCTCGGCCACGGTGGTCGGCGAACACACGCCCAAGGTGATCCGGGCACACACGACATCACCGAAGACCGCACGCATGCCGTCCACGGTCAGACCGCGCCGATGCACTCCGTCGTCCGGCCCCCAGTTCTCGAAGGAGAAACCGTCGCGCTTGACGTCGAAGGCCGTCTTCGCGACCACCTTCCCGGCCTTGGGGTCCACCACCGGTGCGGCATCGGCAGACCCTGCCGTCATCACCATCAAGGGGGTCGAAACCGCCACGGCGAGAGCAGAAACCAGAAGACGAGTCGACCGACGAGAACGGCCCGTACCTGTACGCATTGCAAAACAGTAGCCGACAAATCCGACAGCTCACTCCGCATCCACAAGTCTGAGTCACACCTGGCACACTCTTGCCGATCGGTCCCCCGCGACGCCCCGACCCACCCCCTGCTCCCGGCCACCGCCCGCGACGTTTGCTACAGTGTGCGTCGCGGGTCACAAGCCCGCACGCCGATGTAGTTCAATGGCAGAACATCAGCTTCCCAAGCTGAATACGCGGGTTCGATTCCCGTCATCGGCTCCACGTTTGACCAGCGGTTATGCACCAAACCAGACCACACCAAGCCCGAGGATGTCACGGGGTGTGTCACAACTTGTTCAGGGCGTTTGCCGCGCCCTTCAGGTCGTCGGCTGACGCATGACCCGCGTAGGTTGCCATCGGAAACACTGCCGATGTGTGGCCAATCCAGTCCGAGGCAACCGCGATAGACACCCCGTCCAGGTCCATTCGGGTCGCACACGTGTGGCGGGCGTCGTGGCGCCTGATGTGACGAACCCCGTAGCGGGCCAGCATGTCGCGCCAGTACCGGGACAGCGTGGCAGGGCCGTACGGCTCCCCCACCTCATTCACGACGACGTACCCACTGTCCGCGTACACCGTGGTCCGGTCGTAGCCCCGGGCATCCTTAGTGCCAGCTAGACATGGATGTCTGTTCGATCACATCCGCCCCTTCGTACATGGCCGTGTGTCCGGCCTGCCACAATACGTCAAGAATTTGTCGTACCAACGTGCAACGCTGGCACACGTCGATAAGGAGCGGTGAGTGGGAACCTGGCCTGGGCACTACCCTGACTCCTGCCCACCCGAGAGTGCCGTGGAACCACAGGGAACCAGGTATCGCTTCGTTAAGAAGCCCACTGTCCAAGCAAAGGACTTCATGAGCCATTTGGAGCTGTACATCAAAGGGCTACGGTTCAAGGACCGTCAGCCCTGGGATGACGACTGCATGGCTTCGGGCCTGAGCGTCTATGAGACCAAAGAAGCCGCTGAACAGAAGCGCGGTGCCACGGGCGGCATGAGGCGGCTGAAGATCGCGGAGGGCGACGTGACCGGTCTCGGCAGAATTGCGACAACCCCGCCAAAGAACAGCGCTGGACATCAGACCTGGTGGGTACCGGAAGAGGTCGATCCGGAACAGATATTCACCGTGGTGGACCCATGACGCTCCCGAAAAAAACTAGCCTCGGACATCTCGAATTCCACGAAGTTTACGTGGAATATGACGGACCCAGGCTATTCTCGTGCCGGTCTAGGTCGGGGCAGATGTACCTTGCCGAATGGGCTGGGGAGAATGATAACTACGGTGATGATTGGCTGTTCGTTCCGCTGACACCAGAGAGGCTAGGTGCGGTGCGATCGGGCGGCTTCCCTGTCCGCCAGGCTTTCACGAATCCCGAAGAGCAAGTGTATTCGGTATCTACTTACTATGACGATGGACGGCGCGACGAAATACAGGTGATCGACGCAGAGTTGATTACCGATGACATGTTGCCTGCTAGCGATTTCTCGCTAGACCTTTACACCGCCACCAAGCCACCCGCTGTTGATCGAACCGAGCTGGCACGAAGGTCGCGCGCCGAGAATCGCACAAGGCTGCGTATAGAACTCGACCAACCCGATATGCGTCGAACCGAAGCGAATACACGCGATGTTGGCGAGATACTTGTAGGACTGCAAAGACTTCTTGATAACGTCGGATTATCGAAAGAGGTTGGACCGAAATCCCACGCTCGCGGCCCGATCCCGCCAAGGGTATCGAGAAAGATGGCGAGCGAGGTGGTCGAGCTTAGTGCGGCTAGCTTCGTGGTCGAGATTGCCGCAACCGAATTCGATGACCTGTTCGGACAGTCGCTATTCGCTGATGCCTCCCGGGAAATACTCAGCGTACTGGACCCGCAGTTAGATCGTTCTGCCATAGCCGAACACATGTCCCAACTCGGCCCGAGAGCGGCGAAGAGCTTCCGTAGATTCGTTGAAACGCTTAGTTCGGCGAATTCTTCGGTGGACATCGCCGGTGTGGGTCAGGAATTTTCATATACCAACGCCGAGCTTTCAGAGGAGCGGATCGCTTTCCTGGAAACGATTCTAAACGCCATATCACCCGATGAGGAAGTTGAGAGTATCGAAGGTGAGATGACTTTGTACGCCTTCGACTCGGACCGGTTTACCTTCGGCCTTCGAGACATTGAAGGCAAAACCTATCACGGGACAGTCGAAGAACAAGCCCGAGCGCACGTGCAGAATCCAACGATCAACCGGCAGTACCGAGCAACGGTCGTCGCCTTCTCATCGTTGGATGATGTCATCGGGGAGAACAAGATCAGCCATCGACTGCGGCAGCTAGTACCGCTGGACGATGGTTCTGGCGACGGCTGATCCCGCTGACAAAGCGCTGGGGTGTAAACCGCGATCTTCGCGTACGCGGTAGTTCAGCCGTCGTGTCACAAGATGTCACAACTGGCCCCGCTCCGGGCGTATACGGCGGTAAACGATTCGACCCCAGATATGGCCGCTGACCAGCGCATACCCGCTCCGGTTGAAGACGTGCGGAAACAGGTCTGACCATGTTCCCAAGCTGAATACGCGGTTTCGATTCGCGTCATCGGCTCCACCATCACAGCAGGTCGATCGAGCTCGATCAGGCGAACATCCGATCTGCAAGAACCACACCCCCGTGCTGCGCGCCCCCCTCGTCGACAGCGCACTCGCAACGATGCGACGAAGACAGACTCGATCCCGAGATCCAGGCGGCCTCCGCATGCTCGGGGCATGCAGAAGCGGTCAGTACCGCATGGCCCCATCGTCCACGACCTCACGCGTGTCCACGTCTGGCACACCCCTCCGCGTTCACCCGGAGGCGCGCCGTACTGCCGTTTCTTATCCCAAAATTTCTTGCTTTCAAGCAATCTCGTTGTAGCCCCCGCCGCCGCGATCGGGGTGCACCCGACGGATTCACGACCTCGGCGGGACCGCCGACCATGCGCCGCCCGGGTGCCGTTCGCACAGATACTGGCACGGATGTGG
>NZ_BCNF01000188.1 GCF_001485495.1 Gordonia desulfuricans NBRC 100010
CTAGTCTCAAGACTCACCGATAGCGGCAGCTACTCAGCCACGCGCCATATCCACGAACTTCGACAGGTGAAGTTGGTGTGCCACAGTGATTGTCGCGGTCGGACCGTTACGGTGCTTGCCGACGATGATGTCGGCCTCGCCGGCACGCGGGTCGTCACGCTCGAAGGCGTCGGGGCGGTGCAGCAGGATCACCATGTCGGCGTCCTGCTCCAGCGAACCCGACTCGCGGAGGTCGGAGACCTGTGGCTTCTTGTCGGTACGCTGCTCGGGTCCACGGTTCAGCTGGCTGATCGCGATCACCGGAACCTCGAGTTCCTTTGCCAGCAGCTTCAATTGGCGGGAGAACTCCGAGACCTCTTGCTGTCGGGACTCGACCTTCTTACCCGAGGTCATCAGCTGCATGTAGTCCACCACGACGAGTTTCAGGTCGTTGCGCTGCTTGAGACGACGCGCCTTGGCGCGGATCTCCATCATCGTCAGGTTCGGTGAGTCGTCGATGAACAGCGGAGCCTCGGAGATCTCGCCCATCCGGCGGGCCAGTCGCGTCCAGTCGTCGTCGGTCATGGTGCCGCCGCGCATGTCGCCGAGCTTGACCTTCGCCTCCGCCGACAACAGGCGCATGACGATCTCGGTCTTGCTCATCTCCAACGAGAACATGGCGCCGGTCAGGCCGTTGTGGATCGAGCACGACCGCAGGAAATCCATTGCGAGAGTGGAGTTGTGGGTGGGAACCATCGCCTCACCGGCGAGGTAGAGGTGCTCCTCGTTGTCCACCTGCACGCATCGCACGGGCACGCTGTCGACCGGACGGACCGACACCACCCGGCGGACACCGGATCGACGACGGAGTTCCTTGTGCCGCACCGCTTTGTGATGGACGGTGAACACGTCGTCGTCGGCGTCGACGCGCAACCAGCCGGTGGCCGAACGGCGGTAGGTGTAGCCCAGACCGGCCACCAGGTCGGCCACCACCTCGGTCATGTGACGGGTGGCGGCGGGCACGATGATCCAACCGTCGTCGTCGACGATCGCGCGGGCGTCGAGCAGTCCGGCGAGCAGCGCACGACGCTGCGCGATCGAACCGCGCAGGTACTCATAGGGAATCCGGCCACCGAGGTCGGCCATCAACGTCATCACGTCGACGGGCCCCTCGGCGTCGATCCGCATGCCGATCTCGGGGTCGTCGAAGGCCATCCCGGCCAGGGCGGCTACGGTGTAGGGCCCGTAGGCGAAGTTGCGGCGCGGCAGCTCCAGCGGCCGGGTGTTGCGGATGACCGCACTGCCGACATGCCCCCGCAGGGTCTCGGTGGTCATCACCTGGGTCTGGTCGTCGACGTCGGCGACCCACTGGTGCTGGGCGTCGGCGACGAGGACGTTGCCGTCGCTGAACTCGACCTCGAAGCACGGCCGGTCGGTCATCACCTCGGTCGCCGCGACGACCGTGGTGGGGCGACCGTGTGCGTCGAGCAACCGGTCGCCGACGGCCACCCGACCCATGGTGGTCCAGCCGGTGGGCGTGGGCAGCGGGGTGTCAAGGGCGAGCGCCTTGCCGACACCGGGGCGGGCCGCGACGATGATCATCTGCCCCGGGTGCAGCCCGTTGGTGAGCTTGTCGAGGTCGGCGAAGCCGGTGGGGACGCCCAGCGACAGACCGCCCCGCGAGGCGATCGAGTCGATCTCGTCCATGGTGGGCTGCAGCAGCTCTTCGAGCGGGACGTAGTCCTCGGCGGTGCGGCGCTCGGTGACCTCGTACACCTCGGCCTGGGCGCGGTCGACGACCTCGGCGACGTCCTGGCCGTCGGCGCCGGCATAGCCGAACTGCACGATGCGGGTGCCCGCCTCGACGAGTCGGCGCAGGATGGCCTTCTCGGCGACGATCTCCGCGTAGTAGCCGGCGTTCGCCGCGGTCGGCACCGTCGAGATCAGGGTGTGGATGTAGGGCGCACCGCCCACGCGGCGCAGTTCGCCTGCGCGCTCGAGCTCGGCGGCGACGGTGACCGCGTCGGCGGGCTCACCACGCCCGTAGAGCTCCAGGATCGCGTCGTACACGGCCTGATGGGCCGGGCGGTAGAAGTCCGCGGGACGGATGCGCTCGACCACGTCGGCGATGGCGTCCTTGGACAGCAGCATGCCGCCCAGGACGGACTGTTCGGCGGCCATGTCCTGCGGAGGCTGCCGGCCGAACTCCTCGGCCGGGATGTCGGCGTCGTCGAAGTCGTCCTTGCGGCCCTTGCCGCGGAAATCGCCCTTGCCTTTCCGGCCGCCGTCGAATCCGCCGTCGTGCCCCCGATCATCGACAACAGCCACTGAACGTCAACCTTCCACCGAACGGGGCCGGCGCCGAGATGGACACCGAAACTTCCCCTACAACCGGGATCAACCATTACCCCGCGACTCCGACAAAAACGGGGCCGGATTCCCTCCCATGCCACGTGTGCAATGGTCTGTGAGCTGACCTTAGGGGCTGCGGCGGCACCAGCTCAAACCGTCCTGTGCATGAACCTGTGCAGCAATTGTGGAGGGCGTGTGAGCAGCGCAGGAGCCGTTGTGCACCCACTGTGGAATATCTGGGGAATTCGCGTGTGAATGCTCCCATACGTGCAGGTCAAGGCGGTTCTCAAATTCCACAGGCACAACTTCTTTGTTCCCTCGGCGTGTCGGGGGGAATGTGGATGCCGGGCGTGTTGTGATACTCGACAACTCACAGTTGTTGACCAGCCGATGAACTCTGCGTGGAACAGGGTTGACCAACCCTTGGGACGACGAATGCGGAGATGTGACTCACAACCGACCCGCGCTGTGTTGCAATGGGGACCGTGCACAGGTTCCGATCGTCGGCCGGTGTCGCCCGCATGATCGCCACCGTCGGGGTGTCGGCGGCAATCATCCTCGGGCTTCCCGCGACCATGTCTTCCCCCGCCGCGCAGGCCGCGCCTGCGGGCCCCACGATGCCGGTCGAGTTCGACCTGGCCCGGTACACACCGGTCGATCCCGACCACTACCGTTCCCTGGCCTACGCCGACAACGGACGCTCCTTCTTCACCACCGGCAGGTGGATGTGCCAGGTGGGCCCGCAATACCGCTACGTCGGCTGTCAGGGCCGTCCGGCCACGGCCCCACGCAACACCCTGGGCGCGGCGATCGCCGGCGACCAGCAGGGGCCGTGGTGGGTTCAGCCGGGCCTCGGTGAACCGACCTACCGGTTCGGTTCCACGACCGGCTTCCGGCCGCCGCAGCTGCGCGTCGGTCAGCGGGTGACGATCGGCGGGGTCACCTGCACGGTCCCGCGCGCCGACACCGTCGCCTGCCGCACCGGTGCTCGTGCCCTGATCTTCACCCCGGGCTGGCACAAGTTCTTCTTCCCGGCCTGGGACACCAAGGCGCACAGCGCGAATCCCGCCCCACGGTATCTGCCACCGCGGTTGCAGTACTGGAACCAGCTTCCGGCGTCGCCCCCGCCGCCGAAGTAGCGGGCCTGCGCCCGGTCAACGGATTCGAGCGCCCTGTCAACGAATCCGAGCGCCCGGTCAACGGATTCGAGCGCCCGGTCAACGGATTCGAGCGCCCGGTCAACGGATTCGAGCGCCCGGTCAACGGATTCGAGCGCCCGGTCAACGCGTTCGAGGGCCCGGTCAACGCGTTCGAGGGCCCGGTCAACGAGTTCGAGGGCCCGGTCGACGACAAAACCCGCCGGACACTGTGTGCCCGGCGGGTTTCGTTGTGTCCGTGCAGGTGTCAGCCCGCGACGACGGCAACCTCGACGGTTGCGGTGACGTCGGCGTGCAGGTTCACCACGACCGGGTACGAGCCGGTGGCCTTGATGTGGCCCTTGGGGAACTCGACGTTGCGCTTGTCGACGACCGGTCCACCCGCAGTACGGATGGCGGAGGTGATGTCGGCGGCGGTGACCGAACCGAACAGCTTGCCCGAGTCGTGGGTCTTGACGGTCAGCGAGACGCCGGACAGACCCTCGAGGGCCTGCTTGATCTCGTTGGCGTGCTCGAGGCCACGCACCTCGCGGGCGGCCTGCGCCCGGCGGATGTCCTCGACCTGCTTCTCCGCGCCACGGGTGGCCTTGATGGCCAGCCCACGCGGGAGCAGGTAGTTGCGGCCGTAGCCGTCCTTGACCTCAACAGAATCGCCGGCCTCGCCGAGGTTCTCGACGGCAGCAGTCAGGATGAGCTTCATGTGTGTTCTCTTCCCTTCCGCTTATCGGCTGGTCGAGGTGAAGGGCAGCAGGGCCACCTCACGCGAGTTCTTGACGGCCACGGCGACGTCGCGCTGGTGCTGCACGCAGTTGCCGGTCACGCGACGCGAACGGATCTTGCCGCGGTCGGACAGGAAACGACGCAGCAGCGCGGTGTCCTTGTAGTCGATGACGGACTTCTTGTCCTTGCAGAAGGAACACGCCTTGGTCTTGGTGACCTTTTCGACGCGAACCTTCCGGCCTTTTTGCTTAGCCATGTGTTGCTCCAGTCAAAATGCTTGCGAACGCACGTGGGTAGACGTCGCCACAGGTTCGCGTATGTATCAGAAAGGTGGTTCGTCGTCCCCGCCGAACGACGACGACCCACTGCTCGCGGGTGCAGAGCCCCAGGGATCGTCGGGCACCGACTGCGCCGATCCGCCTCCGCTGCGGGCTGCGCCGCCACCGGAAGACGAACCGAAGCCGCCGCCACCACCGCCACCGCCGCGCGAGGCCCGATTGACCTTGGCGGTGGCATATCGCAGCGAGGGGCCGATCTCATCGACCTCGAGCTCCACGACCGTGCGCTTCTCACCCTCGCGGGTCTCGTAGGAACGCTGCTTGAGCCGTCCCTGAACGATGACGCGGGAGCCCTTGGTCAGGCTCTCGGTGACGTTCTCCGCAGCCTCACGCCAGATGTTGCAGCGGAGGAACAGCGCTTCGCCGTCCTTCCACTCGTTGGTCTGGCGGTCGAAGGTACGCGGAGTGGAGGCCACCGTGAAGTTGGCCACCGCGGCACCCGACGGCGTGAACCGGAGTTCCGGGTCGGCTGTCAGATTGCCAATGACGGTGATGACCGTATCGCCTGCCATGTGTCTCCCCTTGGTCGTGGTTGGGCACTCGTCGATCGATGTGCACCGGGCTGCGGCCACGAACGGATCGTGGCCTCATGGGTGTCACCCTAGGGCCCGGTACCGACTAACTCGGCACATCCAGAAGAAGCCTGTGGATTACTTCCGCAGGACCTTGGTACGCAGCACCGACTCGTTCAGCTTGAGCTGGCGATCCAGCTCGCTGACCGTCTTCGGCTCGGCGTTCAGGTCGACGACGGCGTAGATGCCCTCGGTGTGCTTGGCGATCTCGTAAGCAAGACGACGCTTGCCCCAGATGTCGACGTTGTCGACCTTGCCACCATCAGTGCGGACCACGTTCAGGAACGTGTCCAGCGACGGAGCAACGGTGCGCTCGTCCAGATTCGGGTCGAGGATAACCATCAATTCGTAATGACGCATGTGACCACATCACCTCCTATGGGCTCATCGGCCACGGACTGTCCGCGGCAGGAGGGTCGCCTGCGTCGGCAACCCGTCCAAGATACACGAGGTTGCCCTGACCTGCGAAATCGCCCTCTTCGCCCAGGGTGGCCGGGCGTGGGACGTCGACGACCCCCTACCCTGTAGCCCATGTCTGAGGGCCTGAACACCCTGTATCGGTACGGGCGTTTCACGTTCTCGCGCCGCGGGGACATGGTGCTGATCCTGACGGTGTCGCTGCTGCTGACACTGTTGCTGCTGGCCTGGGGATACCAGGTGAAGGCGGCGTGCGGTGGCGAACCGTACTTCCCCGACGGGCGCAGTCACCGCTGGCCGGTGGGCGACCCGAACGCGATCGTCCCCTGCTATTCGGACCTGATGTATCTGTGGGTCGGACGCGACATCAACAATCACGTCTTCCCCTACATCCACGGCGGGATCGGCGCCGACGGCCAGCTGTTCGGCGGCGTCGTCGAATACCCGGTGCTGTCGGGGCTGCTGATGTGGCTGGGCGCAATCGGTGCGAACACCGACCTGCAGTTCTTCCAGCATTCGGCACTGCTGCTGGCACCGTTCGGTCTGGCCATCACCATCATGCTCGCGGTGCTGACCCGCTGGAACGTGCTGTGGTGGGCGGCCACACCGCCGCTGGTGCTCTACGCCTTCCACAATTGGGAGCTACCGGTGGTGGCCACCACCGTCGCCGCGGTCGCGGCCATGGCATGGGGTGCGAGCCTGCATCCGGCGACCGGGGAACGGCGGTGGAGTCTCCGCACGAGCGGGATCGTCGCGTCGGTGCTGCTGGCGATCGGGTTCTGTCTGAAGCTCTATCCCGGGTTCTTCGTCCTACCGCTGGCGATCTACGTGCTGACCCGCGGCGACGGCGCACCGGTGGTCGCCGGCGCCCGCAAGGCACTCGACTGGGTGGGCGCGGTGTGGGTGGCCGCGGCCGCGGCGATCACCGTGATCCTGGTGCAGTTGCCGTTCATGATCCTCGGCTACGACGGCTGGAAGGCGGCACTGACGTTCCAGGGCAAACGCCGGGCCGACGTCGACACCAACTCGATCTGGTACTGGGGTCTGCGGCATCTCACCGGTGGCCAGAACGACACCTACAACTCACTCGTCGGAGTGCTCTCACCGATCCTGATCGTCGCGTCGTTCGCGCTCGCGATCTACCTGGGATGGCGGGTGTACCGCAATGGCGGGGCCTACCCGTGGCTCGGCGTGTGCGCGGCGATGCTGGCCGGGTTCATGCTGTTCCACAAGGTGCACTCCCCGCAGTACACGCTGTGGATCCTGCCGCTGTTCGTGCTGCTGCGGATTCACTGGTCGGTCATCGTCGCCTACCTGATCGCCGACCTCTCCCTGGATCTCACGATCTTCCGGCTGTTCGGCATCCTCACCTCGGGCGCCCCGATGAAGTGGTGGGTGATCGGCGGGGTGAACCTGGGCGTGTGGGTGCATGCGGTGCTGCTGGTCTATCTGATCTTCGGGTTCGTCCGCGCCGGGATGCGCGAGCCGCTCGCATCGATCGGCCGCCGGCCGGCACCGGAGGAACCCGAGTCGACGCCGGTGCCCGCGCCGGTCTGATCTGCCCCGGGATCCCCCCATCCGTGAGGAGACGATGATGAGTTCCTGGCTCGGTACCGGCGCCCTTGTCGGTGAGCGGGTGACCTTGCGGCCGTTCACCGTCGACGATGCCGACGCACTCGCACAGGTGGTCGCCGACCCGGATCGGTTCCGCTGGACGTCCGGAGTGCCCATCGACGTCGACGCCGCACGTGCCTGGATCGATACCGCACTCGCAGATCCAGAACACCGGGTCGCCTACGCCGTCGTCGACAACACCGACGGCACCCTGGTGGGGTCGACGAGCTTCTACGACATCGACGCCACTTCTCGGGCGACCGCGATCGGCTACACCTTCTACGCCGAACGGGTTCAGGGGACGACGGTCAATCCGACGGCCAAGTTCCTGCTGATGCGGCACGCCTTCGAGGACTGCGGCGCAGTGCGGATCGTGTGGCACACCCACGCCGAGAACGCACAGTCCCGTTCTGCCATAGCGAAACTCGGAGCCCAGTTCGAAGGACTCCTGCGCAAGCACCGCCGATTCGGTGACGGATGGCGCACCACTGCCCAGTACGCGATGACCGACGACGACTGGCCGGAGGCGAAAGCCCACTTGGTGGATCGGATCTCGTAGGTTCCGGTTCCGGTTTCCGACGCCGCGGCTCAGCGTGGTTCGGATGCGACGGGATGAGCTGGTTGCGTTCCGACGTCGGCCGGCGGA
>NZ_BCNF01000189.1 GCF_001485495.1 Gordonia desulfuricans NBRC 100010
GAGGTTGCGGTAGTGCGGTGGTGAGTTGGTTACGGTGATTGAGCCGGTACCGAGCGTAGCGAGGCACCGTGTCGAAATCTCCGCAGCCCGACGTCGGATCCGGTTGCGGAAACCCTACTCCGGCAGTCGTTCCACGCCCATACCCACCCGCTCCGGGACGTGCATCCGGGCAAAGGTGCGGGCCAGATCGCGGGGGACTCCGCGTCGGGTCGCGAGACTCACCGCCACCATCGTCGCGAATGCCAGGGGCACCGTCACCGCGGCGGGATAGCCGATGATGACGGCGGGCCAGCCGCCGAGCGCTTCGTCGTCGATCACCCCGGCGATCGCCAGCGACGTCGCGAGCCCGGACGACACCCCGCCGACGACGAGTCCGGTGATCGCGCCGGCCGGGGTGAGGCCGCGCCACCAGATCCCCAGGACCAGCAGCGGACACAACGTCGACGCGGCGACCGCGAACACCAGACCCACCGTCCGGGACAGTTCCAAGGAGGTGGCGGCCAGCGACAGGATCACCGGGATCACACCGCCGATCACCGCGGCGACCCGGAAGTCGCGGATGCGCCCCGACAACACATCCGTCGACAACGCCCCGGCCACACTCACCAGCAGCCCCGACGACGTCGCCAGGAACGCCGCGATCGCACCGGCGGCGACGAGGGCGCCGAGGAACTGACCGGCGAAACCACTGATCGCCGCCGACGGCAACAGCAGCACCGCGGCGTCGGCGGTACCGGTGATCAGCAGTTGCGGCACATAGAGTCTCGCGAACACCCCGAGGAGCAGCGGAAACAGATAGAACAGGCCGAGCAGGGCGATCACGGTGAGTGCGGTGCGGCGTGCGGTCCGCCCGTCGGGGTTGGTGTAGAACCGCACCAGCACATGCGGCAGGCCCATCGTGCCGAGGAACGTGGCGATGATGATCGAGTACACCTGGTACAGCGGATGGGCGCCACCGAGCCCGCCACCGGTGGAGATCCACGACGACCCGGTCGTCGGGGCGCCGGCGACGACGGGCGTGGCCGCGTCGGCGTCCAGATGGATGACGGTGCCCTCACCCAGCGTGTACGTGCCGGGCCGGGGGATCGCCGCATCGGCGACGGTCTCGCCGTCGAGCACTCCGGTCACCCGCACCCCGTCGGTCTCGGTCACGGTGACCACCGTCGGGGTGGTGACGTCGACGGTGGTGGCCTGGTCGACGCGGGGTGGTGCGGCCTCACCGACCGGTTGCCGGTCACCGAGGAAGACCACCACGAGCGCCAGGGCGGGGACCCCGATCGCGGTCAGTTTGAGCCAGTACTGGAAGGCCTGCACAAAGGTGATCGACCGCATGCCGCCGCCGACCACGTTCACCACGACGATCAGTCCGACGGCCACCGCCCCCACCCAGATCGGCACGCCGAGAAGGATGTTCAGGGTGAGCCCGGCGCCCTGGAACTGCGGGATCAGATACAGCACGCAGACGCACACCACCACGCACATCGCGGTCAGCCGTGCGGGGCGGGAGGAGAGCCGGAACTCGGTGAAATCCGGGACCGTGTACGCCCCGGAGCGGCGCAGCGGTGCCGCCACGAACAACAGCAGACCCAGATAGCCCGCGGTGAATCCGACCGGATACCACAGCGCATCGGCACCGTATTTGGCGACGAGCCCCGCGACGCCGAGAAACGATGCCGCCGAGAGGTACTCGCCGGAGATGGCGGCGGCATTCCAGCGGGAGCCGACGGCGCGCGAGGCCACCAGGAAGTCCGAGGTGGTGCGGGCGAATCGTCCACCGTAGGCGCCGATCACCAGAGTCACGCCGGCGGCCAGCAGCAAGGCGACCCCGGTGAGCGCATCCGCCCCCGACATCAGCGCGGGCCCTCGTCGTCGACGACACCCATGAAGTCTCGTTCGGCCTGTTCGGCCAGACGCACAAACAACCGGCCCGCCCCGTAGAGCACCGGATAGAGCAGCACACCGAGGACCAGCCAGGACAATCGGATTCCGAAGACCGAGTACTCGACCAGGGTGGGGAACACCAGGCCCGCCACCGGGATCAGCGAGATCAGGACGGTCAGACTCAGCCCGAGTCGCAGGGCCAGACCCAACTGTGCGCGCATCAGCCCCCGCACCAGGGCATCACCGACCTCGGTCTGCTCCTGGACCTCCACGCGGGTGCGCACCATCCGCGCACCGCGACGCCGTGCGAGGACGACGCGTTCGCGGTGCGGCTGCTCGGGTGGTCGGGTCATCCCCGATCGTCCCCGGATCGATAGGAACGCATGGGATCTCGGATCAGCCGGTCCTTGAGTTCGCGGACCTGGCGTCGGCTCACCGGCAGTTCGGTGGCCTCCGAGGCGCCGTTGGCCCGCACACACACCACCGTGCCCGAGCCCGCCGTGCGCAGCCCGGTGACCATCGGCAACGCCACCAGATACGACCGATGCACGCGGGCGAAACCGTGATCCTGCCACCGTGATTCGAGGACCGACAGCGGGATGCGCACCAGGTGGGCGCCCTGCACCGAATGCAGTCGGGCGTAGTCGCCGACGGCCTCCACCCAGGAGATGCTGTCGCGGCGCACCAGCGACGTCACGCCGCCGAGCTCGACGGGGATCACGTCGTCGTCGGGACGAGTGGTCTCGGCAGGGGGCTCCGGCGCCGGCGCCGAGCGCGCGGCGGCAACCCGCTCGACGGCCTGCGCGAGGCGTTCGGTGCGCAGCGGTTTGAGCAGATAGTCGAGCGCTCCCACCTCGAAGGCGTCCACCGCACGGTCGTCGTGGGCGGTCACGAACACCACCGCGGGCGGCGCGCTGAGTTTGCCGAGGACGGTGGCCAATTCGATCCCCGACAGCCCGGGCATGTTGATGTCGAGGAACACCGCGTCGATCGCATGGTCGTTGAGTTCGCGCAGGGCATGGGTGGCGTCGCCGGCCTGGTAGACCTGTCCGATCTCCGGGTGCCGGTCGAGCAGGTAGGCGAGCTCGTCGAGGGCAGGTCGCTCGTCGTCGACCGCCAGCACGGTGAGGGTCATCGTCGGTTCACTCCCATCCTCGTCACACCCGCACCCCAGCACGGAACTTCGGTACCCGCATGCCGACCTTGGTACCCGCCCCGATCCCGGTGTCGACCACAAGACCGTAGTCGTTGCCGAATGCCGCCCGCAGCCGATGGTCGACATTGGTCAGGCCGACGTGCGCCCCCGACGACTCGCTGCTCGAGGCCTCCGCAGGCGGGTCGAGCGCGTCGATGTCGCCGGAGCGCAACAGTTCCGGGTCCATCCCCACGCCGTCGTCCTCGACGGTGATCACGCAGTCCGATCCCTCGTCGCGGGCGATGATGGTGATGGTCCCGCCGCCCTTGGCGGCCAGGCCGTGGCGCACGGCGTTCTCCACCAGCGGCTGCAATGCCAGGAACGGCAGGACGACGCCGAGTACCTCGGGTGCCACCTGTAGCCGCACCTCCAGGGACGGGCCGAACCGGGCGCGCTCGAGGGTGAGGTAACGGTCGATGTTGCGCAGTTCGTCCGACAGCAGCGTGAACTCGCCGGCCGCACGGAACGAGTAGCGGGTGAAGTCGGCGAAGTCGACGATCAGCTCGCGGGCCCGGTCCGGGTCGGTGCGGACGAACGACGCGATCGTGTTGAGCGCGTTGTAGATGAAGTGCGGGCTGATCTGCGCGCGCAGCGCGAGCACCTCGGCACGGTCGAGCCGGGCCCGGGATGCGTCGAGCTCGGCGAGCTCGATCTGGTTCGACACATACCGCGCGACCTCGGCGATGGCCCCCAGCTTGCCCGGACCGGGACGTCCGGCGGTGGCCACCACCAGCGCCCCGACGCCGGTGTCGTCGGCGATCAGCGGCTGCGCGATCAGCGCCCGCACGGGGGAGTCGGGTCCGCACGGATCGTTGACGAGCACGCGCCGGCCCCGCGTCACGGCATCGGCGGCCGCGTCACCGGCGGCATCGACGACCGGCCCGGCCCAGATCGACGACTCGTCGGGATCGTGGGCCAGCAGCATGCCGGTGGCGTCATACAGCGCCACTCCGTCGGCGGCGGTCAGCGAGCGCAGCGGTCCCAATGCGGCCCGCGCCGACTCCGCCGACAACCCGCCACGCAGCGACGTCGCGGCCTGCGACGCGGTGTGCAGTGCCTCGTGGACGGCACGTTCGGTGGGGGTGGCCACCACACGGCGGGTACGGATGAGCGCCACCAGACCGAGCACCACACCCACGGCGACCACCGCGAGTGTCACCGCCAGACCGCTAGACATCGCAACTCACATCAGTGATTGTCGCCTGCCCGACCCGTTCGATATCAACTCCGATGAGCGAGGACCAGGGCACTCCACCACCTGCCGACGAGGGGCCGCACCGATACTGGGCGCGCGGTGTGATCCATACTACAATGCGACCGTGGTCACAGCTCGAACAGGAACAGGTGCAGGCAGCGTCCTGGACTCTCTGCCTGATCGGCACGTCCGCGCGGTGATGCGGGTGCTGGAACGCTGTGCCGGGATCGACGACCCCGAGCGGTTCCGGTTCACCGTCGTCGACGCGATCAGATCGACCTTCGGGATCCGCGACGTCACCTTCTTCGCCGGGGCCTCCTACGACGCCGCGTTCGCCGACCCGAATCCCGTCCTGACCGGAGCGGCCGCCCCCTTGCTCGACGAGTACCAGGCCCGCTGGCGCGACAAGGACGTGTTCGCGACCGACCGGGCCCGCAGAATCCTCCAGCGTGACGGCTACCTCGAAGTCGCCGATCTGCAGGCGTTGCCGGCGCCGCAGCACTCCTACGTCGTCGACTACCTGGTCCCGAACGGGATGACGGTGGCCTCGGCCATCCACCTGCGGACCCGATCCGGGGATGCGCTGGTGGGGATGTTCGACTCGCGGCGCCAGTTCGACCGCGACGACGTCGTCGCCGTGAGATTCCTCGCGACCCAGCTGCGCGCACATGCCTCCGCGGTGTCGTTCGACACCGGAGATCAACTCAGGGTGCTGCTCTCACCCCGACAACTCGACGTCGCCAAGCTGGTGGCCCGCGGCCTCAGCAACGCCGAGATCGCCCGCGAGATGACGCTCACCGAACAGTCGGTGAAGAAGTACGTCAGTCGGATCTTCACGGCGACAGGGTGCCCGAATCGGGCTGCGCTGACCGCCCGGGTCCTCACCGAATCCCCGCGCGGCGGGTGAACCGGACGACGGGGGTCCGCCGCCCCGCGTCCGATCCTCCCGGGTCTGATCCTCCTGCGTTCAATCCTCGTACGTTGAATCCTCGTGCGTTCACCTACCCTGAGGCCGATTCGCCTGGGCGGTGAATTCCTCTGCCGCGGTGACGACATCGGTGGCGAACGTCCCCAGGGTCACCGACGTCGCCCCGCCGTCGACGGGGATGACCACACCGTTGACGTAGTCCGACATGTCCGAGGCCAGAAACGTTGCCACCGAGGCGATGTCCTCGGGATATCCGACACGGCGGCTCGGTTGGGTGGGTCCGAGACGATCGGCGAGGAACTGCAGGAACTCGCCGGATCGTGCGTCCTCCACCCCGAAGGTGCGCGACATGATCGGTGTCATGATGATCCCCGGTGCGATCCCGTTGGACCGGATGCCCAGCGGACCCAACTCGGCCGCGGCCTGCCGGATCAGCCCCACCACAGCATGTTTGGCGATGGTGTAGCCCGTCGTGCTCCAACCGCCTTGCAGGGCGGCCGCACTGCAGGTCGAGATGATCGAACCGCCGCTCTCCTGGTTCACGAACTGGCGGGCCGCATGGCTGTGGCCGAGGAGTACCGAGCGGGTCAGCAAGGCGATGGTGCGATCGAACCCGGCGGCATCCGTCTCCAGGATCGGCGACGGATCACCCTGTGCTCCGGCATTGTTCACCATCACGTCGAGTCGTCCGAAGGTGCTGACGGCGAGATCGACCGCGGCGGCGATGTCGTCCTCCGAGGTCACGTCGGTGTGCACATAGCGTGCCGCTGCACCGAGTTCGTCGGACAATGCGGTGCCGGCGTCGTCGGCGATGTCGCACAGGATCACCTGTCCGCCTTCGGCGATGAACCGTCGGGCCACGCCCTGGCCGATTCCGCTGGCCGCTCCGGTGACCACGGCGACCTTCCCGTTGAGCAGTGATGACATTCGTTCCTCCGTCGTGGTTGTCCGCAGGTGGCGGTGAGTGCAAGCTAGCAGCGGGCTCGACGGTGGTGACAGTCCTCGAAAGAGGACGTCCACATCGACTGCGGGGCAACCGATTGTCCTCTTTCGCGGACTGGTATTCGGCCCGGTGCGCGACCTACCGTGAGGTCATCGCACTGTTACTCACATCACATCGGAGGTCCTGATGGCCAACCTGAAGTTCGGAACGTTCCTGGCACCCATCCACGAGCCGGGGCAGAATCCGACGCTGTTGATGCACCGGGACATCGAACTCGTCCGGTACCTGGAGGAACTGGGCTACGACGAGGCGTGGTTCGGCGAGCATCATTCGGCGGGTGCCGAGATCTACGCCTCGCCGGAGCTGATGATCGCCCACGCCGGCGCCAAGACCAATCGAATCAAGCTCGGTACCGGTGTCACGTCGGTGTCGTATCACAATCCGTTGTGGGCGGCCGAGCGGATGGTGATGCTCGACCACCTCACCCGTGGCCGGGCCATGTTCGGTCTCGGGCCGGGTTCGCTGCCCACCGACGCCGCGATGCTGGGCCTGTCGCAGATCGACACCCGAGAACTGTTGGCGGAGAACGCCGACATCATCATGCGACTGCTCCGTGGTGAGACGGTGTCGGCCAAGACCCGCACCCATGAACTCTTCGACGCCAAGATCCAGATGGCGCCCTACTCCGACCCGCTCTTCGACGTGGTGGTCGCCGCCGTCGCCTCCCCGTCGGGTGCGCGTCTGGCCGGCATGCACGGCATCGGCCTGCTGTCCATCGCGGCGACCCTCACTGCCGACGGATTCAGCGCTCTGCAGCATCATTGGGGAATCCTGGAGGAGTACGCCGCACAGTCCGGGCGTACCGCCGACATCGACCGGTCCGCCTGGCGTCTGGTGGGGCCGTTCCACATCGCCGAGACCAAGGAACAGGCCTACCGCGATGTCGCCCACGGCATCGAGTACTGGTTCAACTACCTCCAGCATGTCGCGGCATTCCCGCAGATGAACGTCCTCGGTGAGAACAAGCAGGAGATGATCGACTTCATCAACACCTCCGGGATCGGCGTCATCGGCACCGCCGAGGAAGCGCGCGAACAGGTTCAGCGGCTCATCGATCAGTCGGGTGGCTTCGGGACCCTGCTGATCCAGGGTCATGACTGGGCCAACCCGGCCGCCACCCGCCGCTCCTTCGAACTGTTCGCCCAGGACGTCATCCCGTACTTCCAGGGGCAGGCGCAGCCCATGCTGGACGCGGCCGAACGTGCCGCTGCGGTTCGGGAGGGGCAGGCCGCCGATCACGCCCGGGCCCTCGAGCACATGACGAAGAAGTACGAGGCGGAGATGGGACGGGTATGAGCGGCGCGACGACGCAGGCAGGCTGACCGACCCCACTCGATCAGCTACCGGCCGTTGCGCTGACCCCTTGACTCTGCCTAGCGACGAGTCGATTCGAAACCTCTGTCGGCCGAGTTGCCAAGGTGACCACTTCTGGGGTGGTCGCCATCCGACGT
>NZ_BCNF01000190.1 GCF_001485495.1 Gordonia desulfuricans NBRC 100010
GGCTCGGTCCCGGCTCGACCATCCATGGTGGGTGGTCGCGGGGTCTCGACACGCGTCCTCGCCTTTGGGGCTCGGTCCCGGCTCGACCATCGTGGGTGGGCACCGGGACCGAAGATCTCGCCGCAGCTCACCTGCCGTTCACCTGATCGCGCTACGGTCCGGGCATCCCTCGCGCATCAGGAGTACGCACATGGACGCCGTGACCACCGACGACCACCCCTCGATCCTCCGGCTGCGGGCGCAGATCCTCGATCTCATGGATCTCGCGCTGGCCGCCGAGCGAGCCGTCGACCTCTCGCGGATTCATCCCGACCACCGCAGCGGTGCGGCCAACCTGCTGCACTACCGGGCGCTGCGGGCCCTGGACCTCCGCGCCCTGCAGGCGGAGTTGAGTCGGCACGGACTCTCGTCGCTGGGCCGGATGGAACCGCGGGTGATGGAGAACCTGGCGGCGGTCGCGGCCATCCTGTCGCGGGCGGCCGGGCAACCGGTACCCGAGATCTGCCGGCCGTTCCCGACCGGGGAACCGGAAACCGATGAGCTTCAACGGAATGCCGATGCACTGTTCTCCGCGTCGTCGGGCGTGACGGCGTCGCATCCGGGGACCCGCATCATGGTGACCCTGCCCAGCGAGGCCGCCACCGACCCGACGCTGGTGCGGGACATCGTGCAGGCGGGCGGCGACGTGGTGCGGATCAACTGCGCCCACGACGGGCCCGACGCCTGGCGGGCCATGGCCCGCAACGCGCGCTCCGCCGACCCGCGGACCGCGGTGTCGATGGATCTCGGCGGCCCCAAACTGCGGACGGGGCCGATCACACCCGGACCCCACGTGCTCAAGGTGAAGCCGCGACGCGACCCGCTCGGCCGCGTCGTCGAACCGGGCATGCTGTGGCTGGTCGGGGAGACCGACACCGCCACCGATCTGCAGTCGGCACCGGTCACCGACGCCGAGACGCTCGACCTGCTGACCGTCGGCCAGGACATCACCTTCCACGACACCCGTGGGCGCCGACGCATCGCCCGCGTGGTGCGCACCGAGTCGCGACGGGTGCTCATCGCCGCCGACCGCACCTACTACCTCACCCCGGGTGCGCGCCTGAGCTGCTCCGGCGACGACGGCCGCCGCATCCGCCTGACCATCGGCGAACTGCCGTCGTCGGGGCAGTACTTCCTGGTGCGTGCCGGTCAGCGGATCGTGGTGACCGCCGACGACACCCCGGTCAACCCCGACGACCCGTCTACCGACCTCACCACCATCGGCTGCACGCTGCCGGAGGTGTTCTCCGCGGTCGCCCCCGGACATCGAATCTTGTTCGACGACGGGAAGATCGAGGGCATCATCGAATCGGTGTCGGCGGGCGGTGGCGGCGCCGACTCGCTGGTCGCCCGGATCACCCGCGCCGGACTCGACGGTGCGAAACTACGTGGCGGCAAGGGGATCAACCTGCCCGACAGTTCACTTCCGGTGCCGGCCCTCACCGACGACGACCGCAAGGACCTCGAAACCGTCGTCGAGATCGCCGACATGACCGCACTGTCGTTCGTGCGCAGCGCCGGTGACGTCGCCGAACTCCTCGACACCCTCGCCGACGCGGCGGATACCGGCACGCACCGTGGCACCGACCTCGGCGTGGTGGTCAAGATCGAGACCGTGGAGGGTTTCACCGCCCTCCCGGAGATCCTGCTGGAACTGATGCGGCACCGGCGGATCGGGGTGATGATCGCGCGCGGCGACCTCGCGGTGGAAGCCGGTTTCGAGCGTCTCGTCGAGGTGCAGGAGGAGATCCTGTGGCTCTGTGAGGCCGGGCATGTGCCGACCATCTGGGCCACCCAGGTCCTCGACTCGATGGCCGGCAACGGATTGCCGACCCGATCGGAGATCACCGATGCCGGCGCCGCCCGGCGCGCCGAGTGCGCGATGCTCAACAAGGGGCCCAACATCGTCGCCGCGATCGGTGCACTCGACGCCGTCCTGGACCGGATGGGCAGCCACCTCGACAAGAAATCCCCGGTCCTGCGCCGACTCTCGGCCTGGACCACCCCGGGTGAGGGACCGGCCGCGACGGCAACGGGATCAGAGATCGAGGACGAGGCGGTCCCCACCCGCCCGTGACACGCACGGCAGGATCTGACCGGTCTCCCGCTCGGGTTCGGTGAGGATGTTGTCCCGGTGATCCACCGCACCGGAGACGGTGTGCTGGCGGCAGGTGCCGCAGAACCCCTGGCGGCACGAGTACGGCAGATCCGGCAGCTCACGCTGCAGGGCGGTGAGCAGGGATTCGTCTGCGGCGACGGTGATCTCACGCCCGGTGGACGCGATGGTGGCGGTGAACTCGCGGCCGTTCTCCACCGGCGGCGGACTGAACCGCTCGTAGTGCAACTCGATGTCGGGCCGGTCGGCCAGATGGATGCGCAGGTTCTCCAGGAGTGCGGTGGGACCGCAGCAGTAGACGGCGAGACCCGATGGCGTACGCCCGGTCTCGGGATCGACGGGGCCCAGGAGCTCGGTCATGGTCGGCACCCCGACTGGCCCGTCGGCGCCGGGTCCGTCGTCGGTGCGGATGGTGATCCGATCGGCGAAGCGTGCCACCTCGTCGCGGAACGGGATGGACTCGAGGGACCGGCCGGTGTAGATCATCGACCAGTCCAGCCCGAAGCGTTCTGCGGCGGTGATCATCGGCAGGATCGGGGTGATGCCGATGCCCGCGGCGATGAACCGCAGTCGGGTGGCCGACGATCCGTGCCCGGGTAGGGAGATGGGAAAGGCGTTGCGGGGCCCCTTGATCTGGATCAGATCGCCCACCCCGACACCGTCGTGTACCTCGACCGACCCACCGCCGCCGTCGGGGATGCGCCGCACCGCGATGCGATAGCTGTGCCGGTCGGCGGGATCGCCACACAGGGAGTACTCGCGCATCCGCCCCGACGGCAACAACAGATCCAGGTGTGCACCGGCATACCACCGGGGCAGGACGCCGCCGTCCGGGTTCGCGAGGGTGAGAGCGACGACGTTCTCGTCCTCGGCGACCACCTGACGGTCGACGACCTGCACCACGGTGACACCGTCCTCGGTGCCCGGCGTCTCGTGCAGCGGTGAGAGGTTGCGCCACAACGGGAACCAGACCTTGGCGAAGGCGGTGCCGAACACCAGCACCGGGTCGTGCCGCCACCGTCCGTACAGATGGGGTGGCGGGCTGGTCAGGGTGGTGGTGTGCGGATGCGCGCGCTGGTTCACGTCGCTCAACTCGCGTTCCGGGCCGCGGGCGACGACGCCAGGTAGGCGACGGCCTGTGCGGTGGAGCCGATCTCGTCGGGATGGAAGCCCGGCCGGAAGTAGCTGAAGGTGGCCAGCGCGATCCGCGACAACCGCGGCAGGACCCCGGCCCGCACGGCACGGCGGTACTCGATCTGCCGGCGGACGAAGCCGTACTCGCGGGTGACGGGATCGGAATGCTGCATGAAGCGGTATCCGCGCAGCAGCACCGCGAACAGGGTGGGCAGCACGACGAGCATCGCGCGCCCCCGCCGGATGTAGCTGTCGCCGAAATAGACTGCGACGTCGTGGGCGACGGCGCGATGCTCCACCTCTTCGGCACCGTGCCACGTGTAGAGGTCCACCATCGTCGGGTCGGCGGCGTGCTCCACCCAGGCGGAGTTCAGGGCGAAGTCACCCAGCAGAGCGGTGTAGTGCTCGAGGGCGGCGATCAGCCAGAGTCGCTCGATCAGATCCTTCTGTGCCGCAGCCGGTTCGGTTCCGGCCTTGGGGGCCAAGAGCTTGCGGAACAGCCACTCCATCTGTGCGACGAACGGGCGCGGATCGATGCCGTGCTGATCGAGGAACTCCCAGATCACGTGGTCGTGCGCCTCGGCGTGCATGGCCTCCTGGCCGATGAACCCGCGCATCGCGGCGAGGAGTTCCTCGTCGCGGATCAGCGGCAGGGCCTCGTTGAAGGTCTGGACGAACCACCGTTCCCCTTCGGGGAGCATCAGATTGAAGGCGCTGACGAAGTTCGATGCGACCGGGAACCCGGGAATCCAGTGCAACGGCGACCGCGTCCAGTCGAAGGCGACGTTGCGGGCGTGGATCTCCACCGGGCCGGGGTCGGCGGAGCCGGTCGGGTCTGTCGAATCGGAGGGTACATGCATCGGAGTGCTCCTCACATGGGGTCGGAACGGCGTCAGGACGGCCGGGCGGACACCGCGGACCGCGCGGTGCCTGCAGGGTTCGGGGAGTCAGCGGGGCGCGGGGCGACGGCCGCGATGTGGTCGCGGACGTTGTCGGCGACGAAGCCGGGATCGATCAGCGGAAGCCAGTGCCCGGTGGCCGACTCGCGGCGGGTGAGATTCTCCGCATATCGACCGGTGAGCGCGAAAGTGGTTGTCCGGATGGCGAAGTCGCGGGTGTTGATCAGTTCGAGCACCGGAATCCGGGTGGGCCGGGGGCGGGGTCGGATCAGGCGTCGCAGCATGTTGGCCCGGTAGTAGGCGACCCCGGCGATCATGTCCCGGCGGAACGTCGGTGCGACCTGGATGACCTCGCGCGGGGTGCCGTCCATGACGTGGATGTACTCCCGCCACACACGGGGGATTCCCAAGACGCTCAACAGGAGTCGCGGAACCAGCGGCAGATGGAAGACCGCGATGTAGGTGGAGGCGATGGCCTGGAGTGCGGTGGCGCGCAGCGAATCCCGGGTGGGCGGGGAGAAGTTCTCCCGCACCAGGGTGCCGACGTGGTCGAGGCAGGGGCCGGAGATGGTGGTGTACGACGCGAACACGTCGTCGGCGCCGGGCCGCGAGACCGCCTCCCAGGAGAGGATGGAACCCCAGTCGTGGGCGACGAGGTGCACCCGGCCGCCGGTGTTGACCTCGCCGGCCACCGCGAACACGTCGTCGGCGAGGGTCTCGATGCGGTAGGGCGAGATCCCGTGCGGCCGGTCGCTGTGGCCGAGACCGCGGCAGTCGAAGGCGAAGACCCGCGCATCCGGGAGCAGTGCCTCGGCGACGCCGTCCCAGACGATGTGGGTGTCGGGCCAGCCGTGGACCAGCAGGACCACGGGACGGTCGTCGTGCGGCGCGGCGGGTCCCCCCGGGCCCGCGGCGGCCTCGAAGACGGCGAGGGCGACGCCCCCGCTGACGACGGTACGTTCAATCCACTGGACCATTCGATTCCCCCTGTGAATCTCTCAGTGGGGTACACGTTACCGAGCGTAACGGGAATGTCCAGGGGTTTCGGGGTCTTACCAGGTCACTGGCGGTACGACGACAGGAAGTTACCGATCCGCTCGATGGCCTCACCCAGATCCCGGGCCCAGGGAAGGGTCACGATGCGGAAGTGGTTGTGGTCGTCGAGGTTGAAGCCGGTGCCCTGCACGACGAGGATCTTCTCCTGCAGCAGCAGGTCCTGGACGAACAGCTCGTCGTTGTGGATCTCGTGGACCTCGGGATCGAGGCGCGGGAAGGCATACAGGGCGCCCTGCGGCTTGACGCAGCTGACACCCGGGATCTCGTTGAGCTTCTCCCAGGTGACGTTGCGCTGCTCGTAGAGGCGGCCGCCGGGGGAGACGAGCGCCTCGATGCTCTGATACCCGCCGAGGGCCACCTGGATCGCGTGCTGGCCGGGCACGTTGGCACACAGGCGCGTCGACGCGAGGATGCCCAGCCCCTCGATGAAGCCCTTCGCATGGTCCTTGGGGCCGGTGATGACCAGCCAGCCCGCGCGGTAGCCGCACACCCGGTAGGCCTTCGACAGGCCGTTGAAGGTGATACACAGCAGGTCGGGGGCCAGCGACGCGATGTTGGTGTGCACCGCGTCGTCGTAGAGGATCTTGTCGTAGATCTCGTCGGCCAGGATCAGCAGCGAGTGCCGGCGGGCGACGTCGACGAGCTGCTCGAGGACCTCACGGGAGTACACCGCGCCGGTCGGGTTGTTCGGGTTGATCACGACGATCGCCTTGGTGCGGTCGGTGATCTTGGACTCGAGGTCGGCGATGTCGGGGTTCCAGGCGTTCTCCTCGTCGCACCGATAGTGCACCGCCTGCCCGCCGGAGAGCGCGGTCATGGCCGTCCACAGCGGGTAGTCGGGGGCCGGGATCAGCACCTCGTCGCCGTCGTTGAGCAGCGCCTGCATCGTCATGGTGATGAGCTCGGAGACGCCGTTGCCCAGGATGACGTCGTCGACGTCGAAGTAGGGGAACTCCGGCAGCAACTCGTATCGGGTCACCACCGACCGGCGTGCGGACAGGACACCCGCCGACTCCGAATAGCCCTGCGAGTAGGGGAGTGCGTGGATCATGTCGCGCATGATCACATCGGGTGCCTCGAACCCGAACAGGGCCGGGTTGCCGATGTTGAGCTTCATGATCCGGTGGCCCTCGGCCTCCAGGCGCGCCGCGTGCGCATGCACCGGCCCACGGATCTCGTAGCACACGTTCTGCAGCTTCAGGGACTGCTCGAGCGGCTTGAGGTTCTGGTTCAGGTGCGATACATACGGCCTACTCACGAGTTCGATTGTCGCAGGCCGACGCAAATGGATTTGCGCGGGTGGCGCAGGCCGACGCAAATGGATTTGCGCGGGTGGCGCAGGCTCACGCCATCGTCGGATGCGCGGTGGGTCCGGGTGCGCAGGGCCAGACGCACAGGGCCGGACGCACAGGGCCAGACGCACAGGGCCAGACGCACAGGGCCGGACACTCGGGACCAGACAGTCGGGGCCGGACACTCGGCGCCGACGCACAGACGGCAGTCGCGCACAGCCGGCAGTCGCGCACAGCCGGGACAGCGACGGGTTCATCTGCCCCATGACGACGGAGGAGCCGACCAGATGGTCGACTCCTCCGTGGGTCCTACGTCGGTAAAGCTGTGATCAGCGGTGGCCGGGCCGCTTCTTACCTGCGGCGATCCCGAAGCCCTTGGCCTTGGCGGCGCCGGTCTCGGCGATCGTGCGCTCGTCCGGCTCGGAACCGTTCGACGACGGCGCCGGGACTGCCTCGGCGGGTGCCTCGACGTCTGCCGCGGCCGATGCGACCGTCTCGGTGGGAGCCTCGGTCTCGACCGGGGCCGGCGTCTCGGCCGGTGCCGCGGGTGCTGCTGCGGCGGCCGGCTTGGGGGCGGCCTTGCCGATCCCACCGGGACGCTTCTTGCCCGCGGCCATGCCGAAGCCCTTGGCCTTGGCGGGGACGGCCTCGGTGGTCAGCGCGGCGGTGTCGGCGACGACCTCGACAGGTGCCTCTGCAGCCGGAGCCTCAGCAGCCGGAACCTCGGCGGCCGGAGCCGGCGCAGCTTCGGCAGCGGGTGCTGCTGCGGCGGCCGGCTTGGGGGCGGCCTTGCCGATTCCGCCGGGGCGCTTCTTGCCCGCGGCCATGCCGAAGCCCTTGGCCTTGGCCGCAACGGCCTCGGTGGTCACCGCTTCGGTGGCGGGGGCCTCGGTCACCGGCTCCGCAACACCCGCGGTGGGTGCCGCCTCGGTGGCGGCCTCCGCAGCGGGTGTGGCGGCTGCCGCAGCGCCCGGCTTCTTGGCTCCCGGACGCTTGCCCGCGGCCATGCCGAAGCCCTTGGCGGCG
>NZ_BCNF01000191.1 GCF_001485495.1 Gordonia desulfuricans NBRC 100010
ACCAGGCGAGGAAGGATCGTCCTCGATCGATCTCGCGTAACCCGACCAGTAGGTCGTTGGTGGAGGATTGTTCGGGTGTTGTCGGGTCGACCCCACCCAATAGATCGGCATTGTCGAGTGGCAATTGCGGCCAGCGGGAATCGGTGAACGACAGTGATGTCGTGGGTGTGTTCGTCATCTGATCACCTCCCCCCGGAGTGCTTGTGACCTGCGGTAAAGAACTTTTGTTCGATTACAGGCCACGGTACACGAGCCCACCGACAAACTCCGTCGTCACCGAATTTCCCCGACCCCTGTGGACAATTCCGGCAACGCGGCAATACTTCAGTCATGCCCGCGAGCCGTACCCCCGCCGTCACCCGCACCGTCAACGGGACATCGGCGGTCGAATGGTTCCTGATCTTCGCCGTCGCCACGATCCTGGTCACTCGCGGATATCTGGCGGCCACCGGCTATCCACAGGTCGGCGGCGGCACCCTGCACATCGCACATGCGCTGTGGGGCGGTGCACTGATGATGCTGGCCCTGGTGGCCGGCTGGATGTTCCTCGGACCGACGGCCCGAGCCGTGACGATCTTGTTGGGCGGCATCGGATTCGGACTGTTCCTGGACGAGGTGGGCAAATTCGTCACCAAGGACAACGACTATTTCTACGGCCCGGCCGCGGAGATCATGTATGTTCTCGTCCTACTGATCCTGGTGATCGGCAGAGCGGTTCGAGATCTTCGGAAGCCCTCTGCCGCAGAGGCATTGGCCAATGCCGCGGCCATCGCCGCCGACGGACTCACGCATGGACTCACCCCGCGCAGACGGGCGGCGGCCCTCCGATTACTCACCTACACAGGCGAAACCGATGCCGACGCCGAGATCGTCGCGCACATCCGTGCACTGGTGGACGCCGCACCCGACACCCCCGACCGTCTGTTGCAGCTCCGTGAGCGATGCATCCGGGCGATCCCCGGCGTGTGCCGCAGCCCCAAACTGCTCACCCTCAGCGGCTGGCTGCTGGTGGCCGGATCGGCGGTCGCGGTGATCGTCGGCATCCTGCAGTGGACGCTCGATCCCGAGCGCCTCGCCGAACTGAACATCACCCTGGAACTCGGCACCGACGACACCACCGGATGGATCCTGTTCCTCAGCGGCGCACTGACCCTTCCACTGGCGCTGCCGGCCATGATCGCACGCAACCGCACCACCGAGGCGTGGCCGCTGCGATCACTGCGGATCGGGGCGATCGTCTACACCTTCACCAACGCCCTCGTCGACTTCGCGACCGACGGTTTCGGGGCGATCGTCGGCCTGACGATCGGTGCGCTGACCCTCGCGGTGATCTCGTACCACCTGGCGGAGCGCGAGACCGCACACGCGACCCAAGACGCCTCCGAAGCCCCGGTTCCATCCCTCTGACCAGGCGATTTACGTTTTGGGCCGAATGTGTCCTACGCTAGTGCAGCTCCCATGCGGATAGCTTCCGCGTGTGAGACCAGGCCCCCTTCGTCTAGCGGCCTAGGACGCCGCCCTCTCAAGGCGGTAACGCGGGTTCAAATCCCGTAGGGGGTACGCCTGAACTCTCACGAGTTCGGACAACAGAATATGGCCCTGTGGCGCAGTTGGTTAGCGCGCCGCCCTGTCACGGCGGAGGTCGCGGGTTCGAGTCCCGTCAGGGTCGCCATCTCGGCGTCGGTCCGGTGCGCATCAGCGCATCGGGCCGATGTCGTCCGGCCAGGTAGCTCAGTTGGTACGAGCGTCCGCCTGAAAAGCGGAAGGTCGCCGGTTCGATCCCGGCCCTGGCCACCAGCCGGGAGCGTCGCGCCACAGTTGCGCGGGTGATCCCCGGGCCGTACCGCGTCACCATTCCGGTGATCCACTCCACGCCCACCGGATTCGCACTGTGCACACCGACGATCGGTGGCCACCCGCCGTGCTCGGCGAGGTACGGGTCGCCACCGGTTTCCGAACGCGGCGGACGCTCACCGGAACCGCTCCCGCAACTCCGGATGCTCCTGCCACCACAGCGTCGGGGCCTGCTCGTCGGAATCCCGGGCCGATTCCTCCGCACGGGCGTCGACCACCTCCTCCACGAGACGTTCCTCCGCCCGGAACCGCGAGAACACGACGAGCAGGAACGGCAGCCCGATCACATCCCCCAGAATCCACAGGATGCCCGCCCCGATGGTCTGGTCCGTGCGGATCGACGGTCCCCAGGTGCGGTGGAGGGACTCGTAGTACGACGCCGCCACGATCGGCCCCTGCCACAGCACGACGCCGAGCACGCCGTCGCCGATGGTCTCCGCGAGCGAGAGCAGCAGGGTCAGCGACTGCGCATGCCGACGCGGCACCGGATCGAGCTGGAGGCGAGCGTAGAAGTAGCCGAGCCCACAGAGCACGAGCAGCAGCCGCGTCAGGACGTCGAGCACGTCGGACCGCAGCATCGCCGGATACCACCCGGTGAGGTAGATCAGCCACGGCATCACGATCACCCCCGCCGAGGTCACCACCGGCGACGCCGACACCCGGGCGAACCGCGTGCCGAGGGCGGCATCCACCCGCTCCTGCCCTCGCGGCCCCAGCGCGGCGCGTATCACCGTCAGCGGCATCGCCAGGGCGAGACAGAACGGCACCACGAGCAGCAGCAGGACCACCTGCAGGGCCCGCACCCAGAACAGGGTGTCGGAGTAGACGCCGATGAAGCTGCACGCCGACACCAGCCACACCACCCCACCGGCGACACCGGGAACGGCCCGCGCCCAGGGCAGCCCCGAACGCCGCAGACAGACCAGATAGGCCCCGACGGCGAGCAGGACCACCGGAACCGTCACCACGTCGACCTGCCAGGCGGTCGGCACCGACCCGAGGTCGAGCGGCGGCGGAGTCGAGCTCATCCCTCGAGTATGCACTTCTCGGATCATGTTGCTCTGCAATCGATTCCACCCATATCGGATATCGACGACATAGCGCACGAACCCCACCTGGCGGCGGTGACCACCCACGTGTCGGGCCGCCGTGGTGAACTGGAGGACATGGTCCGCCTCGAACGCAGCGTCGCCACCGAACGCCTCACCACCTTCGATCGCCGCGCGGCATCGACGAGCGGCACCGCCGCAGCCGTCACTCTCGTGATCGTCGAGCAGGACGACCAACAGGGCATCTGGCTGCTGCGCCGACCGATGGGTATGCGGCGTCATGCGGCACAGTTCGCCCTGCCCGGCGGACGCCTCGATCCCGGGGAGAACCAGATCGACGCGGCACTGCGCGAACTGCACGAGGAGATGGGTGTCCGGCTCGACGCCGACACCGTGCTGGGCCGCCTCGACGACTACGCCACCCGCTCGGGCTACGTGATCACGCCGGTCGTGTGCTGGGCCGGACGGGCCCCCGAACCCACCCCCAACCCCGACGAGGTGTCGGAGTGGTACTTCATCCGCTTCGAGCACCTGCTGGCCGAACCGCGCTTCATCTCCATCCCCGAGTCGCCGCGGCCGGTGATCCAGATGCCGATCCCCGGCGTACGTCGCGATCCGGCCGACACCTCGCCGAGCGGGCGCACCTCGCTGGTCCACGCCCCCACCGGAGCCATCCTCTACCAGTTCGCCGAGGTGGTCCTGAGGGGCCGGGACACCCGCGTCGACGGATTCGAGCAGCCGGTTTTCGCCTGGTCATGAGATCTTCGAAAAAAATTCTCCCGATCCGGGAATGAAATCGGACCGCAGTCCGCTTATAGTGGTGATGGGTCGAGGAGCGACCCACCAGACCTCAGCAGAAATCCGCAGAGCGTAGGAGCACCCCATGAGCACCCCCACCGTCACCGCACCGATCGCAGCCGGCACCTGGACCATCGACCCGGTCCACTCGGCCGTCGCCTTCTCCGTCAAGCACCTGATGGTCAGCAAGGTCCGCGGCAAGTTCGACACCTTCAGCGGCACCATCACCATCGCCGAGGACGGCACCCCGTCGGTGCAGGCCGAGATCGACGTCCGCTCGATCACCACCGGCAACGACCAGCGCGATGCCCACATCCGCTCGGCAGACTTCTTCGACGCCGAGCAGTTCCCGACCGCCACCTTCGTCTCCACCGCAGTGACCCCGAAGGGTGACGACTACGTCCTCACCGGCGACTTCACCCTGCACGGCGTGACCAAGTCGGTCGACCTGCAGCTCGAGTTCAACGGCGTCAACCCCGGCATGGGCAACGGCCCGGTCGCCGGCTTCGAGGCGAGCACCGTACTCAGCCGCAAGGACTTCGGCATCGACATCGAGATGCCGCTCGAGGGCGGCGGCGTCGTGGTGGGCGACAAGATCACCATCACCCTCGAGATCGAGGCCGGTCAGGGCGCCTGATCAGACCTCTCACAGGAGGATCGGCCCACGACGAGTGGGCCGATCAGAAACGGGATCGGTACCGCATAACCCCGCGCGGTATCGGTCCCGTTTCGTCTGTCCGGGTCGCCTCCGCGTCATCTGTCGGGAAGCCGCCCGCTCATGCACTCAACTCGTCCCCGAGCTTCATCGCACGGAGCATCGCCAGCATCTCCGCCCGGCTCTGCGCACCGATGCGCTGACGGATTCGGGCCACATGGTGCTCGACGGTCTTGGCGGAGATGAACAGCCGCTCGCCGATTCCCTTATAGGTGATCCCCGACAGCAACAGCGTCGCCACCTCACGCTCACGCTCGCTGAGGACCGCCACCGACGACTTCCGTTCGGCTTCCGCGTCGTCGGCGGCGACCGGCTGCCGATAGGTGCGCAGGGAGCGCGCCACCTGCAGCATCGCCGCCCCCACTCGCGGATCGTCGGCGATCAGGGCGGCCTGCCCGGCCAGGCGTGCCCCGTCCCAGGTGTACCCGAACTCGTCGAGGGTCCGTGCGGCCTCCTCCACCTGGTCCGGGTCGATCTCCCCACCGAGCACGTTGACCCACACCCGGCCGGCCCGCGCCAGCACCGCGGCCTGGGGGTCGGCCCGTCCCGCCTCGGCCAGTGCGCGTGCATGGGGAACCAGATCGGTCGGTGCCCGACCGGCGATCGCCGCGTGCACCCCGTACCAGTGCACCGCCGCCGACCACTGTGGTGCGTCGCCGATCCCGGTGAGCACGGCGGTGATCCGCTCGACGGTCGGCGTCATCTCGTCGAGCTTCCCGAGCTGTGCCGCGGCGACCCACAATTCGCCGACGAACAACAGCCCGAACAGGTCGGCGGTGTACTCGCCGAGCGGATCGATCGCCGCATCCCACGCCGCCCGCAGCGTCCCGGCATCGCCGTTGCGCCGCGCCACCGCGACGCGCAGTGCGGCGACGGTGAGAATGTCACGCTGTCCGGTGTGTGCCTGACCGGTGGCCTCGCGTGCCACCGCCTCGACCTCTCTCGCCGCCGCGGCGACGTCTCCCTCGAACAGGGTGACCCACGCCAGCAGGATCCGACGGCGCAGCCGGTGTATCGGCGGCAGTGCGTCGGCGGGTGTCCGCGTCAGCACTGTCCGTGCCCTCGACGCCTGGCCGCGATGCAGGGCGAGGAGTGCTGCGGTGGCCGCAGCGGTGTCGGCACACAGCCGGGTAGCCGAGCAGTCCCGCTCCAGTGCGGCGGCACAGATCAGCGTGTGCAGTGCGGCGGCATCGGTTCTCGCGAACGACTCGGCGAGCCCCCGGGCGGTCATCGCCTCCACCTGTGCGGCCAGCCTGGGTGTGACGACCTGACCGTCGGCACCGTCACCGAGCCCGCGGATGGGTCGCGCATCGCCCGCGGTGGCATCGACGATCGCCCAGATCCGGGAACACCCGCCCGCCGGCATCGGTGACCCGCCGTCGGCGGCGTCGGCCAGCCAGGCATACAGCCGTGCCGCGCGCGGTGCGTCGCCACGCACGATCGCGATCACCGACGCCACCTCCACCGAGCGCGCGCTCTGCGCCCGGTCCATCCGCCCCCAGAGCGCATCGATGGTCTCGGCGGCGCTGCGCAGATCGCCGGCCAGCACCTGAAGCCGCACTCCCTCGAGGCGGCTGTCCACCGACCGGTCCACGCCGTCGGAGGACAACTGAACGGCCAGCCGGTCCGAGACACCACCCGCGCCGGCCAGCAGATCGCGCAAGGCCACCTCGATGTCACGCACGCGGGTCCGCCCGAGAACCGCGATCACCTGCCGGTGCACATCGGCGACAAAGGCTTCCGGGCCGCCGGCGAATCCGGAACAGCGTGCGGCATCCAGCAGTTCGGCGGCACGTCCGGCGTCGACGCCCAGGGTCGCGCAGACCTCGGTGGCCCCGATCGGGACGTCGAGCGTCGCCAGCGCCAGCACCGCGACCTCCGCCGGGTCCATCTCGTAGAGGCGCTCGCGGATCTCGTTGCCCGTCACCGCCTCCAGCCCCTGCACATCGATTCCGGCACGCAGGGCCGCCACCGCCGCCGCCACCAGACACTGCCGGCCCGCGGTCCGCGTATGCAGCGTCGCGGCCACCCGACGGTCGGTGATGCCGACCTCCGCCGACAGCTCCGCCTCGATCTCCGCAGACGTCAACGGCGCCAACCGGATCGGTGGATACTCCCGGGTCAGGGCGGCGAGTACGGGTCGCAGCGCGGCCGAGTGCCGGGTGGGGCGGGTGGCCGCCACCACGACATGCGCACCACGGTCGACGATGCCCGCAACGGTCCGCAGCTCGGGTTCGGTGAGCAGATCCAGATCGTCGACGACGAGGGCGTCACAGTCCCCGACGGGCACGCGGGTGTGCGTGGCGACGCGTAGACCCGCCTCGCGCAACGCCTTTCGGACCTGCGACAGCAGCGAACTCTTCCCCGAGCCGGCCACGCCGAGAACGGCGAGGGCACGAGGCCGTCCCGGGTCCTCCGACAGCACCGACAACAGTTCGGCACCCTGCTCGGTCAACATGACCGGCACTATTCGGCACCGGGATTCGGCGCCGCGGTGGTCGCACCACCGCCGGCGCCACCGGTCGGGATCGGTTCGGTGATGACCGGGGGCGGCTCCGTGGTGACACTCACGCTCGGCTCGGTCTCCGACGGCTCGGTGGTGTGGGTGGCGGTCTCGGTGGGGACCTGCTGGTTGCCGACCTGCGGTTCCTCACCCACCTCGGGGGCGGTGGCCGCGGGTGTCGTCTCCGTGGTTGTCGTGCTCGCCTCGGTGGTCGTGGTGACGGTGGCCGGCGGTGTGGACCCGCCGCCGTCGTCGTGGGTCACCGCCCACACCGTCCCGGCCGACAGTGCCAGCACTATCGCCGTCCCCGCCACGATGAGGGCACGCCGTCGGTGTCCGCCACCGGTGTCCGCCTCGGCAGCGTCGTCGCCGCCACCCTCGTGGGTGTCGGTGAAGCTGAGCACCGGACGCCGTGGGCCGTTGCCGACGGGCGGTCCGCCCTCGGTATGTGCGCCACCGTCGGCAGGTGGCGGGGTCGGCGGCGGGCGGTGTCCCGTGCCCGGGGCCGGTATCGCGCCGC
>NZ_BCNF01000192.1 GCF_001485495.1 Gordonia desulfuricans NBRC 100010
GTGTCGAAATCCCCGCAACCCGCCCCGGATGGCAACCACCCCGAATCCACCACGACATCAAAGGCCCCGACACACCCACCACCGGCCCAACCGCCGACGGCCACAACCAGATCGGGCGAGACAAACTCACTGCCGGTCGAGCAGAACTCACTCCGCCTCGGCGGACGCTCGGCTCGGCGATCCGGGTCCACCACCGAGCACCATGTGCGCGATCAGTCCGACGACGATGGCCCAGAATGCGCCGCCGATCCCCCAGAAGGTGACACCGGCGGCGGCGGTGACGAAGGTCAGCGCCGCTGCGACGCGGACTTCGGGTCGTCCGAATGCACCGAGCAGCGCGTTGGCGAAGGTCGCGAGCAGGGCCAGGCCGGCGACCGCCTCGAGCAGGCCGTGCGGGGCGAGGTCGGTGATGGTGACGAGCACCCCCGACAGTGCGGCGAGCACCAGATAGGAGATCCCCGCGCTGACCCCGGCGATCCAGCGTCGTGCCGGGTCGGCACCGGCCTCCTCCCCCGCGGCCAGTGCGGCCGAGAGGGCGGCCAGGTTGATCGCATGACCGCCGAACGGTGCGCCGATCACCGTTCCCGTACCGGTGACGAACATCGCCGGACGCCAGGGGGTCTCGTAGCCGAAGGACTTCAGGACGGCCACCCCCGGCACGTTCTGCGACGCCATCGTGACCACATACAGCGGGATCGCCAGACCGATGATCGACGAGGCGTCGAATTCGGGTGTGGTCCAGGTCATCTGCGGCCACCATGACGACGTTGCCGGGACGCTCACCTCGTGGACGCCGACGTAGATCCCGATCACCACCAATGCGGTGACCAGCGCCAGCGGCAATGCCCACCGGGTCAGCCAGCGGGCGGAGACCAGCCACACGAGCAGGATCGGGATGGTCAGAAGCGGCTGGACGGCAAGCGATTCCATGGGTGCCAGACACAGCACGAGCAACACCCCGGCGAGCATGGCCTGGGCGATCGGCGTGGGAATGCGGCCGATCAGATCCCCCAACGCCGGGATCAGGCCGGTGGCCAGGATCAGCACGCCGACCACCAGGAACGCCCCGACCGCTGCGGGCCAGCCGCCGTGATGGTCGGCGCCGGCGGCGACGAGCATGGCCGCACCCGGCGTCGACCACGCGAGCGTGATCGGAATCCGGTATCGCAGACAGAGCACGATGATGCCCACCCCGAAGGTCACGGTGAGCGCGAGGAGCCCGGAGGCGGCCTGACCGGCATCGGCGCCGACCGCGCGCAGACCCGCCACCACCACGACGAACGACGAGGTGAATCCCACCAGCGCGGTGACGACACCGGCGGTGATCGGTTCGCTCAGCGAGGTCCGGGCGGGGGTGGTCACCGACCCAGCATAACGATATCGTTCTGTTTACGGAACGCATGTTCCCGGACCGGATCTCGACCGGCCGACCCCGCGAAGACCCCAGGATTTCGATGACCACAGACACCGCACCCGGCGATCCGCGGCGCCGGATGGTCGGTGCCCGCATCGCCGACCTCCGGTCGCAGCGCGGGTTGAGTATGTCCGCTCTGGCGCGCGCCGCCGGAATCGGCAAGGGCTCACTGTCCGAACTCGAATCCGGACAACGCAATCCGACGCTCGACACCCTCTACGCCGTCGCGGGACCCCTCGGGGTGCCGCTCACCGCGCTGCTCGGCGGACAGTCCGGCACCGAGGGCGCCGACCCCCATCTCTCGGCACGGCTGCTGCATGTGGAGCATCACCCGGACGGCGGGGTGACCGAGGTGTTCTGGCTGCGTGTCGGGCCCGGGATGCGGGTCTCACCCGCGCACGGCGACGGCGTCGTCGAACACCTTCAGGTGGTGCGCGGACATCTCGTCGCCGGCCCGACCGGCGCGGAATCGGCGGCCGGGCCGGGCGAGAGCCTGCACTGGGTCTCCGACACCGAGCACACCTACCGCAGCGACGACGGCGCGCTGGCCGTACTCACCATCGAGTCACCGGCGGATACCTGAGCGACGGCCGGGCAACCGACCGCGGCTACCAGGTGAGGTGTTCGCGGCAGTGTTCGCTCTCGTCGGACGGGTCGATCTGCACGGTGGCGTGGGCCAGGCCGTGCCGTTCCAGGATCTCGTGCGCCTGCGGAAGCACCTCGGCATTCGGGCAGGCGCTGGTCAGGTGCACGGTGGCCACGTCCATGCCGGTGGTCAGCGACCAGACGTGCAGGTCGTGGACATCGTCGACCTGCGGGATCTCGGCGAGTTCCCGACGCAGTGCGTCGACGTCGAGGTGCGCGGGGGCCTGCTGGTTGAGGATGCGCAGGGCGTCGAGGGCCAGTCGCAGCGCCCGCGGCACCACCCACAGGGCGATCCCGACCGCGACGACGATGTCGGCGTAGCCCCATCCGGTGGTCATGGCGACGATGCCGGCCACGAGCACCCCGACACTGCCGACGGCGTCGGCGAGCACCTCGAGGTAGGCGCCCTTGACCGCGATCGACTCACGGGAATCGGCGCGCAACAACAGCATCACGCCGAGGTTCACCGCGAGACCGATCAGCGCGACGATGATCAGGGTGAGGCCGGGGACCTCGGGGTCGGAGCCGATCCGTTCGATCGCCTCGTAGAGGACGAAGACCGCGACGCCGATCAGCAACACGGCGTTGGCGACGGCGGTGAACACCTCCGCCCGATGCCATCCGAAGGTACGGGTGTCGGTGGTCCGGCCGTGTCGGGCCAGCAGGAGCGCGGTCAGACCCATGACGAGCGCGACCACGTCGGTCAGCATGTGTCCGGCGTCGGCGATCAGCGCGAGCGAGTTGACCGCGATACCGACGGTCAGCTCCACCACGAAGTAGCCGCCGATCAGGCCGACGGCGACGGCCATCGGCCAGATGCGGCGTCGTGCGGCGTCGGCGACGTCGACCGGTGCGTGCGAGTGCGAATGTGAGTGACCCATGACATCCCCAATATATGCATGAGTTCGCATATATGACAAGAGTTAGGTCACCCTCACCGGCCCGCCGCGGGGCGTCAGCGCAGGGTGGCCAGGGCCGACGAGCGTCGCAGACCGGCCACCATCAGCAGGTCCACCAGCAATGATCGGAGTTCGGCGAGCAGCGCCGTCTCCGACAACCCGCGATCGGCGACGAGCTCCGGGCGTGCTTTGCGTGCCACGGTGCGCAACACGCGGGCCGCGTCGGCGGCATCCGGGGACTGGCCCGGGTCGGCGAGCATCATCTCGCGCAGGATCTCGAAGGCACCGGACAGGTCGGCGATGATCTCGACGAGTTCGGGCCGCACCTCTTCACCGCGCTGGGTGATGGCCAGGGCTCGTCGCGCGACCACCCGGAAGTTGCGCACGCCGTTGTCGATCGGGTCGGCGGTCGCCGAGATCTTCTGCAGGCGCATCCGCGAACCCCAGTAGAGCGGTGAGATCGTGCTGATCTCGCGCCCGCCTCGCATGTCCGAGCGCATGGTGTTGATCGCGGCCTGGGTGCCACGTCCTTTGAGCAGTGCGGCGTAGACGAGGTCCTCGTCCTGTTCGCGCAGGCCGGTGGCGAGTTCGGTGGCCGCATCACGCACGATGGCCAGCACACCGGCGGCATCGCGTCGGGCCCGGGCGGTGGGATTGGCCGGCAGCAGTGCCCCCACCAGGATGCCGATCAGGCCACCGGTCAGCGCGTCGATCGCACGATGGAAGCCACCGATCCCACCCGGTGGCAGCAGGGTGGCCACCAGCACCGCCGACGACGCCGCCTGCATCGGGATCAGCGGGCCGTCGTCGAGGAACACCGCGACCGCCATCGCCAGGGCCACCACCACCACGATCTGCCACGCGCCCGAGCCGATCTGGGTGATCAGCAGGTCGCCGACGAGGATCCCGATGGTGACGCCGCCGACGAGTTCGACGGCCCGTCGCCAGCGTCGTCCCAGGGACAGGCCGAGGGAGATGACCGCCGCGATCGGCGCGAAGAAGGGCTGCGCGTGACCGAGGATGTCGAGGGCGAACCACCAGGCCAGGCCGGCCGCCACCGAACACTGCAGGATCGGCCCCGCCGACAGCCACAGCCGCCGGATACGTACCCGCAGCACCGGGGGCAGCGCCTGGAACCGGTCCCGGACCCACGAGATCACGGCGCTCCGCTCAGGCCAGGCCGAGTTCACCCGCAGCGGTCGGGTCGCTGTCGTTCAACAGGTCGAGGCAGCGCAGGTATTCGTCTTCCTCACCGATCGACTGCGCGGCACGCGCGAGTGCGCCGACGCAGCGCAGGAACCCCTGGTTGGGCTCGTGTCGCCACGGCACCGGACCGAATCCCTTCCAGCCGTGCCGACGCAGCTGGTCAAGGCCGCGGTGGTAGCCGGTCCGGGCGTAGCCATAGGCCTCGATGACCTTGCTCTTACCCGGGTCGTCGGCCGCACCGGCCAGCGCGGCCTCGGCGAGATATGCCCACGCGATCGAGGCGGTCGGGTGGGTCGCCGCCACCGTCGCCGGGTCAGCACCGTTCAGCAGGTCCGATTCCGCGTCGTCGTCACCGGTCAGCAGAACCGGCTGAGGGCCGAGGAGGTCTCCGAAGGAAGTCACCTTGTCATTCAATCACCGATGGTCCGGTCTCCCCAGATGATGCTCGTCGGGGCAGTTCGCTAGGGTGAAGTCGCACTGGAGTCGCGTCGCGACCACATTCGCCGAGATCTCGGCGGTTCCTGATGCATTCGAGCGAGGGGGTTCGAGGAAGGTTGGGTGATCACCGATGACGCAGTCCGACGACCAGAAATCGGCCGTCACCAGGGCTTTTTCACGACTGCGTGAGATGGGTGAACGACGCGCCAAGGCCCGCTCGGGTCGTGCCGGCGCACCGCGGAATCCCACCGCCCCGCCGCCCCCGGTCCCGCGGCCGTCGACGCCCGCCCCGTCATCGGGTACCCCGTCGTCGACCACCCCGTCGGGTTCACAAGCCCCGGGCTCACTGTCATCGGCACCGACCGCACCGATCCGGATCCCGGCCGCCCGGCCGACGCCGACCCGGCCGATCACGACCCAGCCGTTGAAGGCCCAACCCGCCGGCCCGGACAAGCCGGAGCCGGACCTGCCCGACGCCGCTGCGACATCCACGTCCCCCGCCGAATCGACCGACGACGCGACCTCGACCTCAGGAGAACAGGTGACCGATCGCCCGACCCCACGCGGAGGCCGCGGAATCGACTCGGCCACCAAGGTGATCGCACGGTCGAGCCTGCCGGACACCAGCGACCTCGAGGACCTGGAGAACATCGATCCGCTGGGCGGGCCGGGCAACACCGACACGCCAGCCGATGCCCAAGAGCCGGCGACCCAAGAGCCGGTCACCCAGCAGCCGGCGACCCCCGAGCATGTGGCCGAGACCGGGACCGCCGACGCGGCCACCGAGTCCGACGAGGCGGCAGACACCGAGCCGGACGACGCGACGACCGACACCGTGGCCGCAGAGGCCGACGACGCGGCCGATGCGCCTGACGCCGACCGCACCGCCGCAGCCACGGACACCGAGGCCGACAGCGCGGCGGCAGCGGACTCCGAGTCGGAATCCGACGAGGCAGGGTCTGGCCAGGTCGAGTCCGGCCAGGTAGAGGACTCCGAGACAGACGAGACCGAGCCGGCGGACTCCGAGGGAGCCGACACCGAATCAGCCGACACCGCGACCGATGCGTCGGCCGGCACCGCTGCCGGTGCCGCCGCGGTGGTGGCCGCAGGTGACGCAGTCGCCGCGTCGAGCGCTGACCCCGAAGCTGCCGACACCGAAGCGGCCACGGACGAGACCGAGACCGACAGCAGCGAGTCGGAAGTCAGCGAGTCGGACGACGCCGGAACCGCACCCGAGTCAGAAGCGGACGAGGCGGAGAGCACCCAGGCTGACAGCACCGAAGCTGACAACACCGAGGCGGCCGAGACCGAGCCGGTCGGGACCGCCGGGGCGGACGAGACAGAAGCCGACGAGGCAGAAGCAGACGAGGCACCGGCCGATTCCGCTGCCGAGGAGGCCGAGGAGCCCGCCGACCAGGTCGAAGAGCCGGTCGCCGACACCGATGACGTCGCCGACGAGATCGATGACGTTGCCGACGAGGCCGAAGCCGCAGCCACCGAGTCCGAGCGGCCCGAGGCAGGCGCCGAGTCGGAAGACGAGCCCGACGCGCAGTCGGTCCAGGACGCAGCGGAAGACGCAGAGGCCGAGGTCGAGGCAGAAGCAGACCCCGAGGCAGACGCCGAGACCGAAGACGCCACATCGGACGACACCGAAGACCCCACAGCCGACACCACTGACGGCAACGCCGACACCGCGACCCAGGTGCTCCCGCGACCGGTGCTGAACAAGCCCGCTGCGGCAGCTGCTGCCGGAACCGCCGCCGCAGCTGCTCCTGCTGCCACCCCCGCAGGTGCTCCCGCAGCAGGCGCTTCCACCCCCGCAGGAGCTCCCACCGCGGGAGCCGCGGCCACCCAGGGGTGGTCGACCACCGCCCATCAGCCGCAGGTCATCCCGGGTTCCACCGACACCCCGTCCGGCGGCAAGAAGCGCAAGGGCGCGATCATCTCGGTGGTCGCCGCGGTCGTCGTCATCGCCGCGATCGTGATCGGCATCGTCGCCTACATGCAGACGCGACCGGTCGCGCCGGAGGATGCTGCCGCCGACGCCGCACAGACCTTCGCCACCGCCGCCTACGACGGTGACCTGGCCACCCTGCGTCAGATCACCTGTGGTGACCGTCAGGCCTACTACCAGGGCATCAGCGACGAAGAGTGGAACCGCGTCTACAACGTGCAGAAGCAGCGCAACGAGCTGGTCCGCGTCCTCAAGGTGAATGCGGTCCGGGTCGACGACAACGGCAACTCGGCCGTCGTCGAGGTGACCGCCGAACGCACCAGCGCCCCCAGCGACCCGCAGGTCGTGGCGATCAACGTGCAGAAGTCCGGCGACGACTGGAAGGTCTGCACCCCGCAGTGACCCGGGATGTGCCGGGCGGGGAGGCGACCCCGCCGGGCGCCGACGACGAGCCCGCCACGCGCCCGCTGTCGGCGCGTGGCCGTCACC
>NZ_BCNF01000193.1 GCF_001485495.1 Gordonia desulfuricans NBRC 100010
CAGCCGGCGTTGGGTGGTGACCACGTCGGGGATGGTTGGTGACTCAACCACCAACGCGCAGTTTGTGGGTGAGCCGAGGGGCCGTGGCTGAATCTGCCGTTCACTCGGGTTCGGCCAGCAACTCCCGGACTCGGGGGATCACCTGGGTGCCGTAGAGCTCGATGCTGCGCATCATGGCCCGATGGCCCAGGGTGCCGTGGGAGTACTTCATGTCGAAACGCGCCAGACCCAGCGCACGGGCGGTGTGGGCGATCTTCTGTGCCACCGTCTCCGGCGACCCGACGTACAGGGAGCCGCCGGGGCCGGTCGAACGGTCGAACTCGATCCTCGTCGGGGCCGGCCAGCCACGCTCTGCGCCGATCCGGGCGACGTAGCCGCGATAGTGCGGCCACAGCTCGTCCCGCGCCTGCTCGTCGGTCTCGGCGACATGACCGGGGGAGTGCACGCCGACCGGCAGATCCTCCGGCTTGCCGAGCTGGTTCAGGGCCCGCCGATACAGGTCGACATACGGGGCGAAGCGCAGCGGGTCACCGCCGATGATCGCCAGCATCAGCGGCAGACCGTGCCGGGCGGCGCGCACCACCGATTCGGGGCTGCCGCCGACCGCGATCCACGTCGGCAACGGGGGAGCGGCGAGCTGCGGATAGACCACCTGCCCGGTCAACGGCGGACGGGTGACGCCCTCCCAGCTGACCGGCCGACCCGTGCGCAACTGTGCGAACAACGAGAGCTTGTCGGAGAACAACTCCTCGTACTCCTCGAGGTCGAACCCGAACAGCGGGAACGACTCGGTGAACGATCCGCGACCCAGGATGACCTCGGCGCGACCCGAGGAAAGCGCATCCACCGTCGAGAATCGCTCGAACACGCGGATCGGATCGTCGGAACTGAGGACCGTGACCGCCGATCCCAGCCGGATGCGCGAGGTGCGGCCGGCAATCGCGCCGAGCACCACCTCCGGTGCCGACACCGAGTAGTCGTCACGGTGATGCTCGCCGACGCCGATGAAGTCGACGCCCACCTCGTCGGCGAGGATCGCCTCATCGAGCAGGTTGCGGATCGACTGCGCGGCGGTGCCCGGTGCACCGTCGTCGTCGACCGACACATCGCCGAAGGTGTCCAGGCCCAGTTCGATTCCCACGAATAATCCTCCTTCATGGGTGATGTCCCCATGCCTCAGGTGTGCAATGCTTGATCCCGGTTTGTTCGCACCCCGCGTCACATCATCTAAAGGAGACCTCCCGTGTGGGACTCGTTCTGGAACTTCCTGTGGTCGATGGTCATCATCTTCGCCTTCGTGGCCTACCTGATCGTCCTCTGGTACATCATTGCCGATCTCTTCCGCGACCATAAGGCGTCCGGCTGGTCCAAGGCCGTGTGGGTGGTCTTCCTCATCATCTTCCCGTACCTGACGGCACTGGTGTACCTGCTCGCCAAGGGCAAGGGAATGTCCGAGCGTGCCCAGGCGGCGGCGGTCGAGTACAAGAAGGAATCCGACCAGTACATCAAGACCGTCGCGGGAACCTCGCCGGCGCAGCAGATCTCGGAAGCCAAGCAGCTACTCGACTCGGGTGCGATCACCCCCGAGGAGTTCGAGGCGCTCAAGGCCAAGGCACTCGCACACTGACGTCCCGGCAAGGTCGTTAGTCGCCCGAAATAGTTCTGGCGCAACGGCACTCGACCTCAGACGCACACACCCGGCGGATCGGAATCCGCCGGGTGTGTCTTTTCCTACCCGAGGGTAGGGGAGACAATTCAACTGTCTGATCCGCAGACGATCCTCGCATGTCCACCCGTATCAGGGGTCCGTCGAACCGAGGAGGACGACATGCAAACCACCGAACACCAGAGCTTCGGCAAGCCCACCGAGGTGCGGGAGTTCCCGCACGGAAGAGCCGAGATCCTCTCCGTCGGCGACAGCGACATCGGCCGGCTGATCCTCCAGCCCGGCTGGCGCTGGTCCGTCGACATCAAACCCTTCGCCGGCACCGACTCCTGTCTGGCTCCGCACTTCCAGTACCACGTCTCCGGGCTGCTGCACATCAGGATGGACGACGGCACCGAGTTCGACGCCGGACCCGGCGACGTCACCAGCCTTCCGCAGGGGCATGACGCCTGGGTGGTCGGCGACGAGCCGGTGGTGGTGGTCGACTGGTACGGCGCCACCGACTACGCCCGAGAACCCGAGGTGGAGCACATGGGGACCGCATGAGCGTGGTACCGTCCGGCTAGGGCCCGGCCACCCGCCACAGCGGATTGACCGGACCGTGCCCGGCGCCGAGCGGATAGGCGGCCTGCAGTCCGCAGGTGACCCACCGCTTGGCGAAGGTGATCGCATCCGGCACCGGATACCCGTGCGCCAGGGCGCACACCGTCGCCGCGGCGAGGGTGTCGCCGGCGCCGTGGTCGTGCCCGGTGTCGATGCGCTCATGCGTGAACTCGCCGAACTCCGAGCCGTCGAAGAGGAGGTCCGGGCTCTGCGCACTCGACCGCAGATGGCCGCCCTTCACCAGTACCCACTTGGGGCCCAGGTCGTACAGGGCGCGCGCGGCATCGCGCTGGGACGCGGGGTCGGTGACCTCGACCCCGGTCAGCAACCGCACCTCGTCGAGGTTCGGGGTCACGACGGTCGCGATCGGGAACAGCCGTTCACGCAGGGTGTCGAGGGCCTCGAGGGCGAGCAACCGATCGCCGTGCATCGACGCACACACCGGGTCGACGACCAGCGGGATCGCTCCGTTGCCGCCGATGCCGAGTTCGGTGCACACCTCGGTGACCGCGGTGATGATCGGCGCCGATGCGAGCATGCCGGTCTTGGCCGCGCTCACCCCGATGTCGGAGACCACCGACCGGACCTGCGCGGCGACCACCTCCGGCGGGATCTCGTGGAAGCCGGTGACCCCCAGCGAGTTCTGGACGGTGGCGGCGGTGAGGGCGACGGTTCCGTGCAGGCCGAGCAGCGCGAAGGTTCGCAGATCGGCCTGGATGCCCGCGCCGCCACCGGAATCCGAGCCGGCGATGGTCATCACCCGCACCGGGGTCTGGCCGGGGGCGGCGGTGGGCAGCAGCCACGGATCGGTCACCGCGTACTCACTTCGAGCGGCAGCAGGGTGGCGTCGGACTCGGCCTGGGCCCGGATGTCGTGGGAGATCCGCATGGAACAGAACTTGGGTCCGCACATCGAGCAGAAGTGGGCGGTCTTGGCCGGTTCGGCGGGCAGTGTCTCGTCGTGGAACTCGCGGGCGGTGTCGGGGTCGAGCGCCAGATTGAACTGGTCGTGCCACCGGAACTCGAAGCGCGCCTTGGACAAGGCGTCGTCGCGTTCCTGCGCACGCGGGTGCCCCTTGGCGAGGTCGGCGGAGTGGGCGGCGATCTTGTAGGTGATCACGCCGACCTTGACGTCGTCACGGTTGGGCAGGCCCAGGTGCTCCTTGGGAGTGACATAGCAGAGCATCGCCGTGCCGGCCTGCGCGATCATCGCCGCGCCGATCGCCGAGGTGATGTGGTCGTAGGCGGGCGCGATGTCGGTGGCGAGCGGTCCGAGCGTGTAGAACGGTGCCTCCTCGCACAATTCCTCCTCCAGGCGCACGTTCTCGGCGATCTTGTGCATCGGTACATGCCCCGGTCCCTCGATCATCACCTGCACCCCATGTGATTTCGCGATGGTGGTGAGTTCACCGAGGGTACGGAGCTCGGCGAACTGGGCGTCGTCGTTGGCGTCGGCGATCGATCCGGGGCGCAGTCCGTCGCCGAGCGAGAAGGTGATGTCGTAGCGTGCGAAGATCTCACACAGCTCGGCGAAGTTGGTGTACAGGAACGATTCCTGCTGATGGGCCAGGCACCAGGCGGCCATGATCGACCCGCCGCGCGAGACGATGCCGGTGACCCGCCTGGCGGTCAGCGGCACATACCGCCACAGCACCCCGGCGTGCACGGTCATGTAGTCCACACCCTGCTCGGCCTGCTCGATCACGGTGTCGCGGTACAGCTCCCACGTCAGTGCGGTGGGGTCACCCTTGACCTTCTCGAGCGCCTGGTAGATCGGCACCGTCCCCACCGGGACCGGCGAGTTCCGCAGAATCCACTCGCGGGTCTGGTGGATCTCGGCGCCGGTGGACAGGTCCATGATGGTGTCGGCACCCCATCGGGTGGCCCACACCATCTTCTCCACCTCCTCGGCGATCGAACTGGTCACCGCCGAGTTGCCGATGTTGGCATTCACCTTGACCGCGAAGCGTTTTCCGATGATCATCGGCTCCGACTCGGGGTGCCGGTGATTGACCGGGATCACCGCACGGCCGGCGGCCACCTCGGTGCGGACCAGCTCGACGTCGACGCCTTCGCGCGCTGCGACATATCGCATCTCGTCGGTCACCAGACCTGCTCGTGCCCAGGCCAATTGGGTGGATGCGCCGTCGACCGTGGCCGGGCGCCGCCAGCTGTCGCGGGTACGGGGCAGGCCGCGTTCGAGGTCGATGGTCGCGGTGTCGTCGGTGTAGGGACCCGAGGTGTCGTAGACGTCGAGGTGTTCACCGTTGGTGAGTTCGATCCGGCGCTGCGGGATGCTCAGGCCGTCGATCTCGAGGTGCCGCTTGTGACTTCCGGAGATCGGGCCGGTCGTGACCGCATTGCACGCGACCGTCGTTTCGGTGGATACAGGTGTCCCCATGATTGCTCTCCCTACGCCGGCATTATCCGGACAGGTTCGGGCGGTCGACGGCCGTCCTGCCGTCATCTCAGCCCTCGGTTCGTGAGAGCCCCCGCGTCGGTGAAGTTGTGGTGTGGTGCGGGCGACAGCTTACGCGCCCTCCGTGATGCCGTCACGACGGGGGCGACACGCGTGGACATTCCGGCAACCTCTTGCGCTCCCTACGGAAGCGTAAGGTAGCCTGTGACGCGGATCACAACGGGTGATCCCCGTCCGGGCTGGGGCACCGGCCGGTACGACGTCGGGTGCCCGCCGAATGGGCGTCGAAGGGGTGAGGACGGATGAACCGAAAGAACCGACACCATCAGCCGCCACAGACGGCGCAGTCGATCCTGCAGCAGATCTCGCAGGTCGTCCACAATCGGGACCGCGAGCGGTTCGAGCTGTGGGTGGCCGGTGATCTCGTGGGAGTGCTCGGCTACTCCGACGAGGAGATCGACGGGCAGCGCACGATCACCGTGCTGCACACGGTGCTCTACGACGAGTACACCGGGCACGGACTGGGGACCCGGCTGACGCGTGGGGCGCTCGCCTACTGTCGCGACCAGGGGGTCCGGGTTCGCCCGATCTGCTCGTTCACCAAGGACTTCCTCGATGCCCATCCCGGGATCGTGCCGTTGGCGCCGGTCTAGTGGCGCCTGCCGCGGATCAGCTGGTTAGGCTACCCTTTCCTCGAATGCATGTACCCGAGGGAAGGATCGGCATGGCCGACACCCGACAGAAGTCCCCGTCGCGCGGATGGCAGGGTGCCGTCCTCAAACTCCTGCGTGCCGACGACTACGAGTTCACCGTCACCGGCAGTGAGAAGGTCACCGACCATTACCTGCGGATCGCCTTCACCGGCGGCGGGCTGCTCCGCGACCGGCCGGTGCATCCGACCATGTGGGTGCGACTCTGGTTCGAGTCCGACGGCAAGGCGCATCAGCGTGGGTACACCCTCGCCGATCCCGATGCCGCGGCCGACACCTTCGCGATCGAGTTCGCCATCCACGACGGTGCCGCCGCGCGCTGGGCGCAGTCGGCCAAGCCCGGCGACACGATCGGCGCCACGTTCATGGGCTCGAAGTTCGCCATCCCCGAGCCTGCGCCCACGGGATGGCTGGTCGCCGGTGATCCGGCGGCATTGCCCGCGATCAACTCGCTGCTCGACGCCTTGACGGTGTCGTCGCCGGGTGTCCCGGCGACGGTCTGGTTCGAGTACACCCACGACGACGACCGTGATCTCCCGCTGCATGCCCGCGAGATCGACACGATCCACTGGATTCGACGCGAGCGCGACGGTGCCGCGCTCGTCGATGCGGTGCGGTCGGCGGCGCATGCGGCCACCGGCCACTTCGGCTGGGTGGCGCTGGACACGGTGAGCACCCGCGCGGTCGCCGAGTTGTTCCGCACCGATTTCGGGCTGGGCAAGAAGGGGGTCAAGGCGCAGGCGTACTGGCGTCCGGATGCCGACCCGTCCTGAGTCGTCCGGGCGCCGGGTGTCGGGGGAGGGGTATCAGGGGGCGGCCGGGACTCCCGGCCTGCGGTGGAGGCTTTGGAATGACGTGTATCTAGGTTAGCCTCACCTAAGGAGCAGTGTTCGGGGGCGCTCCGCGTGTATCGAGGAGAACAGCGTGACATTCAACGGCGGTCAGACCGGTGACGACCAGGGGCCGGTGCCGACATCGGGTACACCGACGGGTACTACCCGTCCGACGACCATCCCACCGACAGCTACGCGACGACCGATCCCGAGCCGCTCGCGCCGCAGGAGGCGCCGCCTGCCGCGGCCGAGCGCGGCTCCGGGGTGAACTGGCCGACGGTGCTGGCCTCGGCCGGCATCGCGGCGGTCG
>NZ_BCNF01000194.1 GCF_001485495.1 Gordonia desulfuricans NBRC 100010
TGTCGGTCGACGTCGCCGACCCGGCCACCTCCGACGTGGGCACTTCCCAACGCGAGCTACGGAGATTTCGACCGGGGTCCTCGCGATGCTCGGTCCCGGCTCAATCATCGAAGGGTGCCCAGATCATCATCAACGGACCGATGTCGGTCATCCGACCGAGGGTGTCTGCCGATGTCGGTGCCGGTTGTTACGTTGATCGGCTCTGCATCCGACGACGAGAGGACCTGCGATGAGCATCGACACCGGTCGCATCCCGTGCCGCGCCGCCACCGACCGGCACGAGGTGTGCTTCAACCTGTGGGCATTCGCCGAGGCGTCCACCGGACTGATCCGCCGGATCAGTGGAAAGGCCTACATCCTCGACGGCACCGACGAGCAGAACTCTGCCGTGTTGCGGTCGCTGGCCGGCACGGACTTCCGGACGGCCGCCACCCGTCCGGTGCCCGACCATCTGGGGGTGATCGGCCGGGACGGCCGACGGATCGCCGGCGCCGTGCTCCCTGGTCGGCTGTCGGAGGTGAGCACGATCTTCGGGGCGCTCTTGGACGAGCTGTCGGTGTTGCCCGTGCAACTGTGCACCGTCGACGGGCGGTACGCCGAACTGCCGCAGCCGGTGGTGGAGGCTCCGCTGTATGTGCTGACCGTGGTCGTCGAATATACGGACGGGCGGCTGGTCCCCGGGGTGCGGTGAGCGTCCGGCGTCTGACGCGACAGCAAAGGTGTAAATATGACAGCGTCAAGGCCCGAGATGTCTTTCCGTCGTTACGACGTCGTCGTCGTGGGCGCGGGCATCGTCGGCTTCGCTCACGCCTATCACGCACACCGGCAGGGACTCTCGGTTGCGGTCGTCGACCATGTCGATCAGGTCGCCGGGGCGTCGGTCCGCAACTTCGGCCACGCCAGCACCACGACGCTGTTCTACGGGTTCGCCGGTGCCGCTGCGCTCGCCGCGATCATCCCTGTCCTGCACTGGAATCGGGTGCCCGCCACCGAGCGGTCGCCGAGTGCGTGCGGATCTGCCTGTGCTGCATGGCCCTCGCCCTCGCCGTCGACGACCTGACGGCGAGGCCGCAGGCCCGGTGGGATTCGCCGTCGTCGCCCGGAGTTGGGTAGACAAGTCGTCCAGGTGTACAGATCTCGTGGGTACACGGTTCCAGGTGTAGGTTCCGGGTGTCCCCGCGGTAACAGGAGATCTACGACGCCATCCGCACCCAGATCGACTCCGGCGAGTACCAGGCCGGCGACGAACTGCCTGCCGAGGTCGCGCGCATGGAGCAGTGTCAGGTGAGTCGGGGACCGATCCGGCAGGCGCTGTGCAGTTCGCGTCCGTGCGTCGCTAGTTCGACGCCGTGGCCGCCGATGCCCGGGCCCTCGCGGTCGCCGAGGGGGCAGCGCTGTTGCGGGAACCGGACCGGATTCGACGCCGAGGGGCCGGCCGTTCGAGTACTCCGACGATCGGTATCGCCCTGATCAGGTGACGTTCTCCATCATGAACACCATGGACGTCACCTGATCGCCGGTGGTCACGGGGTGGCGGTCAGCCATTCCGGACGCCGCGGCAGGGCCGCCCGGATCGCCATGAGTTCGCGGGCGTGGGCATCGAGTGCCCGGTCCTCGTCGGAGACCGGCACCCACCGCCGCACCGCGGTGGCATCGCCCTGCTCGTCGACGGCGGCCACGATGGTCAGGCTGTGGGCGCAGTCACGCATCTCGCCGGTGTGCGGGGCGCCCGCCCGGACATGTACCGAGACGTGCATCGTCTGCTTGCCGGTGTGGATCAGCCGCGCATCGAGTTCGACGACGTCGCCGATGTGGATCGGCGCGTAGAACCGGATGCCGCCGACATAGGCGGACACGCACCGCCCGCCACACCAGCGCGCGGCGTTGAGGTAGGCCGATTCGTCCATCCACTCCATCACACGCCCGCCGTGGGCGTTGCCGCCCCAGTTCACGTCGGTCGGCGCGGCCAGGAACCGGGTCTGGGAGCGGGGCGCGGTGCCCGCCTCGGAATAGGTCATCCCGGCCATCGCGTCCTCGATCGCCCGGCGGACGGGGATGCGGGTGGTCGCATACTCCTGTGCGGCGCGGTCGGCGTCGGTCGCCGGCACCCACTGCGGGACCGGACGGGGCCTGCGGTCCTCACCCATCGCGACGAAGATGACCAGGCATTCGCTGGCCACGGTGAAGACACCGGTGTGCGGTGCCGCCGACCGCACCGTGCACTGGATGTGCATGCTCGAGGTCCCGGTGTGGATCAGCGTGGCGGTCACCTCGACGATGTCGCCGGGTTCGATACCACGCGTGAAGGTGATGTTGCCGAAGTAGGCGGTGACCGCGTAGCCGCCCGACCACGTGGCCGCACAGGCATAGGCCGCCTTGTCGATCCACGACAGCAGCCTGCCGCCGCGTACGTCACCTCCGAGGTTGGTGGCGTCGGTCGGTGCGGCGAGAAAACGAAGCGTGAACTCACGGTCGGACACGGGAGACATCGAACCTCCAGGGGTGATCGGTGATCAGCAGATCATGCCTGGACCGAAAACCTGACAGGAAGGGGGAGGTGGGTTGTGAGCGGTTTGGCACACGGCGTTCACATGGGGTGGACGCGGTGAGGTGCGCCGCCGGCGGACGCCGGACGGCCGTCCCGCGCGTCCTCGAGGGTGGCGATGGCCGCGGTGAGGGTGTCACAGGCGGCGCCGGCGTCGACGCGGGCCAGGGTCAGCGCCGCGATGGTCGAACCGGTGGTGAGGATGGTCAACCGTCGGCGCACCGCGTCGTCGGTGTCGGGCAGCAGGGCGCGTATTCCGTTGGCCACCGCCTGCGACAGTTCGCGGTGGTAGTCGCTGATCACCTGATGGACCGCGGCGTCGTCGCCGATCGGCGTGGCCGCCGAGGTCAGCAGCAGACATCCGTGGGGTGAGGTGTCGCCGGCGAGGGCGGTGATGGCGATCCGGAGTCCGTCGAGGTGGTCGAGGATGGCGGTGGGCGAGACGACGTCTGCGGTGAGCGGCCGGAGTCGGGGACGCACGATCTCGTCGAGATAGTCGGCGACGGTGGCGTCGAACAGGCCGCGCATGTTGCCGAAGGCGTGATAGATGCTCGATCGGCCGACCCCGGTCGCCTCCTCGACCTCGGCCACCGACACGGCATCGAAGCCGCGACGCCAGAAGAGATCGCGTGCGGACCGGATGAGTTCACTCCGGTCGTAGCCGGCGATGCGTCCCATGAGGACTCCTTGGTTGACAGATTCTGCAATGACCGTTCTAGTATAGTTCTGCAACGTTCGGTCTACAAAAGGAATCCCGATGGCGGTCGTCGCACTCGTCTGCGCCGTTCTGGCAGCAGTACTGCACATCTACATCTTCGTGCTCGAATCCGTGCGCTGGACCGACGAGCGCACCCGCCGTACCTTCGGCACCACTGCCGAGGAGGCCGAGGCCACCCGGGAGATGGCCTTCAACCAGGGCTTCTACAACCTGTTCCTGGCCGTCGTCACACTGGTCGGCGTCGGGCTCTGGACGGTTTCCGACGCGGTCGGGGCGGCACTCGTCTACGCCGGGGCCGGGTCGATGCTCGCCGCCGGCCTGGTGCTGCTGATCTCGTCGCCGAGCAAGGCCAAGGCGGCCATCACCCAACTCTTCTTCCCGCTGCTGGCCGTCGTCACGGTCACCATCGCACTACTCGTCTGACGCCGGGGAACACCCCGCCCGGCATCACCCACCGAGATCAGGAGGTCTCATGTCCACCAGTACCCAGATCCAACTCGTCTCCCGCCCGGTCGGCTGGCCCGAACCCGCCGACTTCCGGGCCGTGCAAGTGGAGCTCGCCGATCTCGCCGACGGTGAGGTGCGTGTCGCCAACGAGTTCATCTCGGTCGATCCGTACATGCGCGGTCGCATGATCGACACCCGCTCCTACATCCCGCCCTTCGCGCTCGGGGAGACGATGGGCGGCGGAGCCGTCGGTCGCGTCGTCGAATCACGGTCGGCGGACCTGCCAGTGGGAACCCTCGTGCTGCACCAGCTCGGCTGGCGTGATGTGTCCACCGGGCCCGCCGCCGCGTTCAGTCGCCTGCCCGAGCCACCGGCCGGTTCGGAATCGTCGGTGTACCTGGGCATCCTCGGGATGACCGGGCTGACCGCCTACGTGGGTCTGACGGTGATCGCCGGTGTGAAACCCGGTGACGTCGTGTTCATCTCGGGTGCCGCGGGTGCGGTCGGTACCGCCGCCGGACAGATCGCCCGCCTGCTCGGTGCCTCCGCGGTGATCGGTTCGGCCGGTGGCCCGCAGAAGGTCGAGCTGCTGACGTCGCGGTACGGCTACGACGCGGCCATCGACTACCGGGCCGGTTCGGTCCGAGATCAGTTGCGCGCCAGTGCCCCCAAGGGAATCGACGTCTACTTCGACAATGTCGGCGGCGATCACCTCGAGGCCGCACTCGACGTCTTCAACGACGGCGGGCGTGCAGCCTTGTGCGGCGCGATCTCGGCGTACAACGAGACCAAGGCGCAGCCCGGTCCGCGCAACATGAGCAACATCATCACGCGGGGTCTCACGTTGCAGGGCTTCACGCTGGGCAACTACCTCGGCTACGCCAAGGAGTTCAACGAGAAGATGGCGCAGTGGTTCTCCGCCGGCGAGATCGTGTACGACGAGACCGTCGTCGACGGCATCGACCATGCGGTTGACGCCTTCCTGGGCATGATGCGCGGAGAGAACATCGGAAAGATGGTAGTGCGCATCGCCTCTGCGGAGTGATCGGACTCCTCTGCCACCGGCGAGGTCGTCCGGCTCTCGGAACACCGTGAGTTCACCACGTCCGCAACAACTCTGGACCAAAGGCCGTTCAGCCGAGCAGATTGACCGCATTGGCCACGACGAGGCTGAGGATCACGATCGACAGCAACGACTGGATCGCCATCGCGAGCTTCGCCCATCGGGCCAAGGGCATCACGTCGGTGGGGCTGAAGGCAGTGGCATTGGTCAGCGCGAGGTAGAGGTAGTCGAAGAACACCGGCCGCCAGCCCGGCGCGGCGAGTGACGGGTCGAGTTGTTGCGGAAACGCCAGGTCGGGGTGGGTGCGCGGGTGTAGATGCCGGGTGACGGGTCCGCCGTTGTCGAGTTCCCAGTAGAGGAATGCGAACGCGATGATGGTCTGTATCCACACCAGGGCGCCGGAGATGAGCAGTTCGGTCGCCACGGTGGTCTGGGGGTTGCCGTGTAACAGGTCCCAGACCAGACGTCCCGCACCCCAGGCCGCGCCGACGGCGATCGCCGCGACGAGGGCGAGCGAGAGGGCCCGTACCCGAGGTCCGGGCCGGTCGATGCGCCCGGGATCGACGATGACCAGGGCCACCAGCACGAGTCCCTCGATCGTGGGCAGGAGCCAGTCGGTGCCCGGTGAATAGCGGGCGGGCAGGAGAAACGGCACGGCCATCGAGACCAGGACGAACGCCGATGCCGTCCACCGCCGTTCGGCGCGCGGGCGGCCGTCGGCCGGGCTGTTCTCGCTGGTCATGTCCGCCCCGTCCCGAGGTGGGATCCTGCTTCTGGTGGTCAGCCTGCAGGATCCCACCGTCGGGGCGCGGATGTGGTCGATTCACGGATGCGGCACGGTGCGGGGTCGGTGCCGCGGCGCCGCGGTGACCCGACTCGCAGCGTCGGCGAGGCCGGTTCGTGGACGGGCCGTTCTCACCGGGCCGCTCTCACCTCCCGCCGGTCAGCGGCGTGGCCGTCTCGCCGGCCCGCCCGGCGTCGGTCTTGTCGAAGAACTGCTGCGATCGCGACTCGACGGTGATGTTCCCCCCGCACAGCGCGTAACCCCACATCGCCTCGACGCGGAGCTGGTCGTGGAGCGGACGTCCGATGATCTCGTGGACTGTCTCCTTCGCCGACTCGATCGCGGCCTGATCGCAACGCAGGATCTGTTGCACCAGGAGTTCGGTGGCATCGGCGAGCTGCTCGTGGGGCACCACCCGGTTCACCATGTTCGCCGCGAAGGCGCGGTCGGCGGTGACGGGTTCGCCGGTGAGGACGAGTTCCATCGTGAAGCCGACTCCGCAAGTGTTGACCAGCCGGACGATTCCGCCGTCCGCCGAGTGCATTCCACGGCGGACCTCGAAGGCGATCGGTCGCCATCAGCGCCCTACTCGGCTACCACCCACCAGAACTCGCGGTGAGTGCCCTGGTGCGGATCGGTGGGCTTTTCGGGATCGCCGAACAGACCATGCGGGTCGCATTGACCAGGATGGTCACCGACGACGACGCCACTGTCGCGAACAGCGTCTATCGGCTCACCGAAAAACAGGTTCGACGGCAGCGTGAACAAGAGGTCAACGCGTCACCGCCCCCGGGGACGTGGGACGCCGATTGGGACGTGGCGATA
>NZ_BCNF01000195.1 GCF_001485495.1 Gordonia desulfuricans NBRC 100010
AGCCGGTGCTGCCGCGGCAGCAGCCGCTGTCGCCGCACGCCCGACCGGCACCCGCGCCATGACCGATGTGGGACTGCCCACCGAGGCATCGGCCGCGGCCCGCCCGTCCACGCCGTCACACGGCACGGCCGCCGTCGCCGACAGCGGCTGGACCACCGGCCAGAAGGTGCTCGCCGGTGTCGCGGCGGCGCTGCTGGTGGGTGCGATCGCGTTGATCGGCTACTACCTGGCCCAGGCGGACGGCTCGTCGCCCACGCCGCCGGCGTCGTCGACGGTCACCGAGACCACCACCGAGACCACCACGGCCGAACCGACCACCGAGACCACCGAGACGACCCGTCAGCGTCCCACCACGACCACCTCGGACGAGGAGACCACCACCACGACCCGGACCACCCAGACCACCACCGAGGCCCCGACCCAGACCACCACCGGTGGCAGCGGTGACGACACGGGTGCCCCGACGGTGACCGGGCAGTTCTGTCCGCCGATCTGCTTCCCGGCGGAATGATGTCGACCCCGCATCGCCTCTCCGATCGCTACGAACTGGGTGAGACACTCGGTTTCGGTGGCATGTCCGAGGTGCACTACGCCCGTGACGTGCTGCTCAACCGCGACGTCGCGGTCAAGGTGCTGCGCGCCGACCTGGCCCGCGATCCGTCGTTCTACCTGCGGTTCCGGCGTGAGGCGCAGAACGCGGCGAAGCTCAACCACCCGACCATCGTGCAGGTCTTCGACACCGGTGAGGCCGAGACCGAGGACGGTCCGCTGCCGTTCATCGTGATGGAGTACGTCGACGGCGAGACCCTGCGCGACGTGCTGCGCCGCAACGGCCCGGTGGCCCCGCGACAGGCGATGACGTGGATGGCCGACGTGGCCGCGGCGATGGACTTCTCACACCGCAACGGCATCGTGCACCGCGACATGAAACCGGCCAACGTCATGATCGACACCTCGGGTGCGGTCAAGGTGATGGACTTCGGCATCGCCCGCGCGATGAACGACTCGTCGTCGACGATGACCCAGACCAGTGCGGTGATGGGCACCGCACAGTACCTGTCGCCGGAGCAGGCGCGCGGCATCAAGGTCGATCCGCGCAGCGACATCTACTCGATGGGCTGTGTGCTGTTCGAGCTGCTCACCGGCGAACCGCCGTTCACCGGCGACTCTCCGGTCGCCGTCGCCCACCAGCACGTCCACGAGGACCCGCCGTGGCCGTCGGCGATCCGCCCGGAGATCCCCCCGGAACTGGACTCCATCGTCATGAAGGCGATGAGCAAGAACAAGGAGAACCGCTACCAGTCGGCGGCCGAACTCCGATCCGACCTGATCAAGGTGCTCGCCGGCGGCAAGCCGTCGGCGCCGCTGCTGATGAGCGACGAGGACCGGTCGGCGCTGCTCGACTCCGGGCCGCGCCGCGCGATGCGCACCGACTCGGGCCGTCAGCCCGCGATGGACGGCGATGCCGACGACGGTCTGCCGTTGCGGCGGCGGTCGCCGCTGCTGATCGCCGGGTCGCTGGCGGCGGTGGCGCTGCTGCTGATCGGTCTGCTCGTGTGGTGGGCGCCGTGGTCGGCGAACTCGTCGGCGCACAACGTGGCGGTTCCGGCCGTCGCCGGTCTGTCCGCGGCCGACGCCCGGGCCGCACTGGAGAAGGCCGGGTTCGAGGTCAAACAGCTCGACGAGAGCAGCGAGACGGTCCCGGCCGGCAAGGCCACCCGCTCCGCACCCGGTGAGAACGTGCCGACCGCCGAGGGGTCGACGGTCAACCTGTTCATCTCCAGCGGCCGCGAACGTCACCGCCTCCCGGATGTGCGGGGCAAGACCCAGGCCCAGGCCACCACGCTGCTCAAGGAGGCCGGCTTCAACCAGATCCAGGTGGTCAAGGTCGATTCGGTCGACGTCGACGAGGGGTCGGTGGTCGACACCAACCCGGCGGTCGGCTCGGACGCACCGGTCCGCGATGCGGTGGTGCTGCGGATTAGTACCGGCCCCAAGGAAGTGAGCATCCCGAACCTCGTCGGCGAGTTCGAGTCCGATGCCCGCACCCAGCTCGATCAACTCGGGCTCAAGATCGTGGTGGTGCCCGGAGACTCCGATTTCCCCGCCGGCCAGGTGGTCAGTTCGTCACCGGTCGCCGGGAGCAAGGTCAAGCAGGGCTCCACGGTGCAGCTGACCATCTCCCGCGGCAACCTGTTCGCGATGCCGAACCTGAACGGACAGACCCCGGATCAGGCGCGGACCGCACTGCAGCGGGCGGGCTGGAACAACGGGACCCTCACCCAGACCACCCGCGGGGTGCCGCTGGGCAGCCCCGACGACGGCAGGGTGCTCTCGCAGGAGCCGGCGGCAGGATCCAAGGTCCGCAAGACCGACTCGGTGTCCATCACGATCGGCCGGGCCAGCCTGCTGCCGGGCTGACCGGCGTCGGCCCGAGAGGACCCCACGACGTAGGGCCCGGGGCGGGACCGCCGGTCGTGGCCGGTCCCCGGCCGAGCCGGGAGTCTAGCCGCCGATCGCCCCGGCGGCGCCGACGGCGTCGGCCATCTCCGCCTCCAGCGCGGCGACCCGCGACTCGCCGATCTCGATCCCGCACACGGCCAGCCAGTTGGCGAGCATGCGGTGTCCGCCCTGGGTGAGCACACTCTCCGGGTGGAACTGCACGCCGTGGATCGGCAGGTCGCGGTGCGCCAGGCCCATCACGATGCCCGACTCGGTGCGACCGGTGACGACCAGGTCGTCGGGCATGGTCTCGGGGAGCACCGTCAGCGAGTGGTAGCGGGTCGCGGTGAAGGGATCCGGCAGTCCGCGCAGCACACCGACCTGATCGTGGTGGACCAGGGAGGTCTTGCCGTGCAGGAGTTCGGGGGCCCGGTCGACGGTCCCGCCGAAGGCCGCGCCGATGGCCTGATGTCCCAGACAGACGCCGAGCAGCGGCAGACCGGTGGAGACCGCGACGTCGACCAGCGGCATGGTGGCGCCGGCACGCTGCGGGGTCCCCGGACCGGGGCTGAGCAGCACACCGTCGAATCCGGCGACCGCGGCGGTCAGCGATTCGGTGGTGAAGCGCCCCGCGTCGTCGGTGAGGCGGGCGTCGTCGTTGCGCCAGACCTCTGCGGTGACACCGAGCTGGCCCAGATACTGCACCAGGTTGTAGACGAAGCTGTCGTAGTTGTCGACGACGAGGATGCGTCCGGTGGACGGCGCAGAGGAATGCAGAGCTGCGGGATCCGACGCTGCGGGTGTCGTGCTGGTCACCCATGTCAGGGTACTCGGCGGTGTTCGAGGTTCTCACCGCACCGACCTGGTGAGATACCGTAGAAGAGACGTGTCTTCATCTGGCTGCGGTCACTGTCACGATCGGGTGCCGCAATCAGATGCCACCGACGCGGTCGTGACCCGGTCCGCCGGCGCGGCCTGCCGCACAACACAAGGAAGTCATGCCGAAGTCAAAAGTCCGGAAGAAGACCGACTACACCATCAACCCGGCCAGTCGTACGCCGGTCAAGGTGAAGACCGGACCCTCCAGCTCGATCTACGTCGGCGTGATGCTCGGTCTCATGCTGCTGGGTCTGGCCTGGCTGATCGTCTACTACCTCGCCGCGAGCGAGACGACCTACGGCGGCGAGGGCCAGGCCCTGCACTGGATGGCCAATCTGGGTCCGTGGAACTTCCTGATCGGTTTCGCCCTGATGGTGGGCGGCCTGTTGATGACCATGCGGTGGCGCTGAGCCCCGATCATGCCCGGTCGAAGTTGTCCCCAGGGTTATCCACAATGTGGAAATTACATGTGTGTAAGTCATCCCCACTGTGAGTAACCACTGTGGATAACTCGGCCCCGGCGACCACCACCAGGTGGTCCACCCCTGCTCCTGCGGTTGCCGCCCTCGTGATCGGCGGCATCGCCCTACTCCTCTGTGCAGTACTGCTGTCCACCGACGTCACCGGCCGCGCGCTGATGGCGATCGCCGGACTGATGGTCACCGGATTTGGTGCCTACGCTGCGATTATCCGGCCAAGACTGGCCTTGACCACCGGCGATGTGCCCACCCTGGCCATCCGCACGATCGGTGGATCCACCACGTTGACGCCCGCCGACGTCCTGCGCGTACGGGTGCTCACCCTGCGTCGCATCGGCCGCCGATCGGGACAACTCGAGATCGACTTCGCTGTGGATAACAGGTCTGTGGATAACGTGGACAACCTCGGCGAGACCGGGAAACAGCGAGACGACTCAGATGATCTGAGCCGCCTCGCGGTGTTCTCTCGATGGGATCTCGGCGCCGACATCGTCGAGGTGGCCGAGGAGATCGGACGGGCCGGATTTCCCGTCGACGACACCCGTTAACGCACGTAGACCAGGATCTGGCCGGTGTAGGTGACGGCCACGAGCACGCTGATCGCGATCGCCACCAGCAACAACACCCCGAGCCCACTCCAGCCGACGATGTTCGCGTTGCGCTGGGTGCGCTGTGCGGCCGGCAGCAACCGGGGTCCGTAGATCACCGCTGCGGTGGCCGCGGCACCGAAGAGCAGGCCACCGACGTGCGCGGGCAGCGAGATGCCGCTGATCGTGAAGGACATGACCAGGTTGATCACGATGATCGTGATCACCGGCGCCGGGGACACCCGCAGTCGCAAGACGACGATCAGCATGGCACCCATCAGGCCGAAGATGGCCCCGGATGCCCCGGCCGAGCGTCCTTCGTTAGCCTGCGCGAGCATCACCGCGGCGCTGCCGCCGAACAACGAGATCACGTAGACCATCAGGTAGCGGCCGATCCCGAGGGCCACCTCGAGATCGCGTCCGAGGATGTACAGCGAGATCATGTTCACGGCCAGGTGCAGCACGCTGTAGTGCAGGAATCCTGCGGTGAACAGTCGGTAGTACTCCCCGAGCACCACGTTCCCGCGGACGATCTCGCCGTACAGGATGGGTGTGGAGATCTGTACGTCGAAGGATCCTGCGGCGAGGACCGTCCACAGGAAGACGGCGACGTTGATGCCGATCAGCGAGTAGGTCGCGATCGGCCGGCGAACCGTGAGCGGTGCGCCGACCACCGGGCGGACACCCTGATCGGAGAAATGCGGGGTCCGTACCTGCTGGTGGGATCCCTCGGTTCGAAGGCAGTCCACACAGTGCGCGCCGACCGCGGCGGGACGCAGGCACTCCGGACAGGCCGGCCGCCCACACCGCGTGCACGACAACGCGGTGGGGCGGTCGGGGTGGCGATAACACACCGCCGGCGGCCCGGCGGGGGGAACGGTCAGGCGACCTCGATCTTCTCGATCACCACGGCGTCGACCGGGCGGTCGGCGCGGTCGGTGGCAGTGGTGGCGATCGCGTCGACGATCTGCTGCGATGCGGGGTCGGTGACCTCACCGAAGATGGTGTGGCGACGGTTCAGGTGGGGGGTGGGTCCGACGGTGATGAAGAACTGCGAGCCGTTGGTGCCCGGTCCGGCGTTGGCCATCGCCAGCAGGTACGGGCGGTCGAACTGCAGCTCCGGGTGGAACTCGTCCTTGAACTGGTAGCCGGGGCCACCGCGGCCGGTGCCGGTGGGGTCGCCGCCCTGGATCATGAATCCCTCGATGACGCGGTGGAACACCGAGCCGTCGTAGAAGGGACCCGAGTCGGAACCGGCGGCGTTCTTGGCCGCGTAGTCCTTGCTGCCGTCGGCGAGGCCGACGAAGTTGGCGACGGTCTCCGGCGCATGGTTGCCGAACAGTTCGACCTTGATGTCGCCGCGGTTGGTTTTGATGGTGGCGGTCTGTGTAGATGTGCTCACACTTCCATCCAACCAAATCCTCGGACAGAAGACGGCGAGTAGCACCATCCAAGGCGAGCTGGCACCCTGTGTGGCATGCCCAAGAAGTACGTTTTGCTCCTCGTCGGTGCCCTGGTCACGACGACCGTATCCGCCCTGGGTGCGGTGTTCATCGTGCGTCGGAGCCGTACCGAGATCCCGCCGGTCTCGCCGACCGTGCCCCGGGTGGAGGATCTCGAGCCCGCCGTCGGATCCGACGCCGCGGCATCCTGACCCGACGTCCGATTCCTCGACGCACATCCGGTGACGCGGCCATGTCACCGATCCGGGGTGAGGCTCCCGGCAGGTACTTTGAACAGGTGAACTCCGATGACGACCGGCCCGTGGACGGCGGCCGCAGCGATGACGCGGCCGGCGCCGAGCCGACGACGCGGGGCCCT
>NZ_BCNF01000196.1 GCF_001485495.1 Gordonia desulfuricans NBRC 100010
GGGGCGATTCACCTCCTTGTCGCCGGCGCCGAGCTTGTAGGCATCCAGCGAGCGGGTGGGCGCGGTAGGCAGATGCCCGAGCAGTGCTGTGCCGGCCGGTCGCGGGTTGGGGGTGCCGGCTCCGGCATCGAGGATCGAACGCACATCGGCGGCCTTGAACCGTCGGAACGCCACCGCCCTGGTCAGAGCGGTGAGCACCTGTTGATGGCCGTGGGAGGTGACCAGGCCGAGGATGTCATCGAGTTCACCGCCCAGGCGGGTGTTGCCGATCGCCGCGGCACCGACCAGGAACTGCTCAGCAACCTCACCGAGAGCGCAGAACTGTTTCTCCACCGCAGTTTTGGGTCGTGGTGCACGACTGGGCGGTGTGCGTGGCCCCCCGTAGTGGTCGTCGTTGAGGACGACCTCTCCGGGTGCGGCCAGCAGATGTTCGGCAACCATCTCACCGGAGGCGGGTTCGGCGATCAGGAGCCGCTCACCGTCCTGGATGAGGGTCACGGTGGTGCCGATGAGCCGGTTGGGTACCGAGTAGCGGGCCGAGGCGTACCGGATACACGAGAGGCGATCGACCTTACGTGCGACCGGCGGTGGACCGACTTGGGCCCGCAGAGACGGCAACTTCGACAACACTTCTCGTTCCACCTCGAGTTGCTCAGCAGGCACGCACAGTGTGTCGCTGTGGCGGCGGGTGTTGACCTCGACACACCAGTCCCGCGCGGCCCGGTTCGCTGCGTGCACATCCAGCTGCACGTCGTCACGACCAGCGGCGATCTTGGCTTCGGTCCACAACGGTTGCGCCAGATCCGACTGCGCGTACCCGCACAGGTTTTCCACGATCCCTTTCGATTCCGGATCGGCGCCGTGACAGAAATCCGGGGCGAACCCGTAGTGGGTGGCAAACCGCACATACGAGGGGGTCGGTACGACGACGTTGGCGACGACCCCACCTTTGAGGCAGCCCATCCGATCAGCGAGTACCTTGTTGGGTACTCCACCGATCTCTTCCAACGCCTCGGCGATGAATCCGAGTGTGGTGGTGGATGTTTCGTTGGTGGCGAACCGAACGAACCGCCAGCGTGAGAACGCCAACACCGCGCAGAACATGTGTAGCCCGCCGATCACGGCCCAATCGATGACCAGGTAGTCACCCGGAGCCCACACTGCCGGGCGACGCCCACGATGATGGTCACGGCGCCACTGTGCTTTCTCCTGAGCGACGAGACGACGGAAGTTGCGGGCCGAGCCTGCATAACCCGCCGCTCGCGCTACCGGTAGCAGACGTTTCGCGGTGATCCGGCCGCGCGACCGCTCGACTCGCTCAGCGACCAGCTCGGCAACGGTGTCGTAGTTGCGGGCCCGTACCTTGCGATCGGGTGGTTGATCGTCGGCCTCGAACCGGTCGACCACACGCTTGACGGTCTTGTGGGTGGTGCCGCACACCTCGGCGGCGGCGCGATAGCTTCCGAGTTCTCGGTAAGCAGAAATGATGTCCATACGGTCCTTCGCAGACTTCAATGGAACTCCCAGGCGGTGACAGTGATCGGTTGGCACCTTCACCGTCATCGCCTGGGCCCTCAGTTCCGGGTCGACACGACGAACACAGGGTGGGGACTTTTATCTGGCCACCAGCGGGGACCTCGACCTGGCCACCACTGGGGACTTTCTCATGGCCATGGACATGTGACTCTCCGTCATCTCGCTCGGAGTGGGTGACTACGTCGTCGTTGAGATGATCGACGTGGCGATTCTGGTCAATGAAATGTCATTCTCGGTCAAGTAATATCCACTTGCGCAACGCGTTTCATGACTCCGAAACAATCGGAAACACGAATGAAACGTCGCGGTGCGAGTCTCGATATCGAGCAAATGCTCAGCCTTGCAGCAACTATCGAGTTTGCTGCGTAGGTAGACGAGGTCTACACCCCCCAGAATCGTTGTAGGAGAATTTGATGACCACCAGGCATATGCCCGATCTCGGGACGCTCGACTACATTCCCGCCGCTGCCATGGCCGATCTTGGCTTCAGCTCGGTCGTCATCTCGGATGGGCTGGTCTTCGTGAGCGGAGTCGCACCGATCCAGGGGCCGGAGTTTGCAATTGTCGGCGCTGGAGACCTTGGCTCACAATGCGAGTACGTTCTCAAGGTTCTCGCGGGATCGCTTGAGAGCGTGGGAAGTTCGGCGCGAGAGATTCTCGACATTACAGTGTATTTGACGGGAACTACGGAGATTGGATCCAAGTACACCGAGATTGCGCCGCAACTCGCTGCGTTCGTGGGTGAGGATCGCCCGACGGCTACTGCGGTCGGCGTGACCAGTCTCTTCTTGCCGGAGCAGCAGATCGAGATTCGGGCTGTGGCGAAGGTGTCGCAGTGACCGGCGTCGGTCTCTTCGACTCCTTTGAGCTCGGTGATCTACAACTTCCGAACCGGATCGTAATGTCGCCGCTGACGAGGAACCGTGTGGTACCCGGTGAAGATGCTCCGAGAGATATTGTCGCTGAACACTATTCACAGAGAGCGTCGGCGGGGCTACTCATAACCGAAGGCGTGGTCGTTTCTGCTGGGGGCCGTGGGTATGTGTCGACACCGGGAATCTACTCCGATAGGCAAGTTAATGCATGGCGTACCGTCGTCGATCGTGTCCATGACAGTGGTGGCAGGATCATGTCTCAGCTATGGCACGTCGGTCGGATGTCGCATCCGATGTTTCTCGATGGATATTCGGCGCCGGTTGGACCATCGCCCATCCAAGCGGATGCGAAAGTCTATCTGCCGCACGGTTCGACTCGACCGCATCTGCCGCGCGAGCTGACCACCGCAGAGATCGGGGCTATTGTCGAAGACTTTGGTGGCGCAGCCCGTAATGCACGATTGGCCGGGTTCGACGGTGTCGAAATACACGGATCGAACGGATACCTGATCGACCAGTTCCTCCATGATGGCAGTAACTCGCGTACAGATCGCTATGGCGGCGCGATCGAGAATCGTGCACGGCTGGCGTTGGAGATCGTCGATGCGGTGACGCGGGAGTTCCCGGCTAGTCGTGTGGGCATGAGGATCGCGCCGGTTAGCACCCACAATGACATGACTGACAGTGACCCGCAATCTCTGTTCGAGTATGTCGTCACCGAGTTGGGGCGACGTGGGATCGGTTTCATCGACGTCATAGAGGGTCAACTGGGCGGATCTCGAGAGTTCGGTCAGCTCGACTATGTCCGGCTGCGCGAGCTGTTTGGTGGCGCCTACATCTCCAGCAATGGCCATGACCGGGAGTCGGCCGCCAACATGCTGGCCAGCGGCAGTGCTGATCTCGTGTCGTTCGGGCGGGCATTCATAGCCAACCCCGACCTTGTCGAGCGGTTGCGGCGAGGCAGTGATTTGAATGAACCCGAAAGATCAACCTTCTACTTCGGTGGCCCGCGCGGTTACACCGACTATCCCCAATCTGTCATGGCGTGATCAAGAGTATTCAAGGATAATCATGAGAATTGAAGCAGGATCAGCATTTACACGGGCTGCGGCACGTTTTGGTGACCGGCTGGCAGTCATCGATACGTTGGGTAGTCGTCGAACGTACCGACAGCTACAGGATCGAGCGAACTCAGCGGGCTCTGGTTTGATGGCATCAGGAGTCAAGCGCGGCGATCGGGTTGGTGTTCTGTCACACAACAGAATTGAGGTCGTCGAGGTCTGGCTCGGGTTGGAGCGGTTCGGGCTGGTTCGAGTGGTGTTGCACTCGCACTTCGAGATATCCACGCACGTAAAGACTCTCAATGAGGTGGGTGCGTCGACACTGGTCTTCCATGAGGCCTTTGCCAGTGAGGTCGCTGCAGCACGAGAAGAACTGGCGACAGTTGAACGCTATGTGTGCATCGGCGAATCCTGTCCAGAGTGGGCCGTTCCCTACAGCAGCGTGATCGGAAAGGGGGATGTGGCGAACCCATGCCTGGATGTCGAAGAAGACGAGCCCTGCTTTCTTCAGCTGACAACCGGGACCACGGGGCATCCCAAGCCGTGGATCCATACCCATCGGTCATGGCGAGGAGTGATCGAGAACAATATCGAGCACCTGGATTCATTCGGCCGAGGTTCGGCCGCGGTGGGACCAGACGATGTCAACCTTCACTTCCACGCCTTACAGTGGGCGACAGGCTTCCAGACTTTGATGCCGTACCTGCTACGTGGTGCGCTGAGTGTCGTGGCCGACGATTCCGTCTTCGATCCCGCCGTCCTGTTGCAACAGATGATCGATCATCGGGTCACGGGTATGTTGATTCCCGCACCGATGCTTGAGCCTGTACTCGATCTCATCGAGCGGGACGAGATCACGCTTCCTAACCTCCGCAAACTTGTCATCTTCTTTGCCACCGCAGAATTGCTGCAACGGGTGTCGCGGCTTCTGGGTGACTGCTGGTGCCATGGATACGGCTCTTCCGAACAGGGGGCGCCGGTAACTCGGCTACTGTTCGATGACCTCGATTCCGAGGATACTTGGGGGAGCATCGGCCGTCCGTCGTCGTCGTTCACCGAGGTTCGCGTGGTCTCCGTCGACGGTGAGCCATTGGGGCCCGGCGAGGTTGGCGAGATCGTGGTCCGCACACCGATGGCGGCGGCCGGCTACTGGGGCCTGCCGGAGAAGACCTCTGCAGCATTCTTCCCGGGCGGGTGGTTCCGTGCTGGTGATGTCGGGTCGATGGACGCGGATGGTCGTGTCCACTATCTCGATCGTGCAAAGGACATGATCCAGACCGAGGTAGGCGTGGTTTACCCGCATGTGGTCGAGGCTCGAATCCTCGCTCACGGATCGGTGGCGCACTGTGGTGTGACCGGAGTGCGTACCGAAGTCGACGGACCGGCGCAGGTCATTGCCGCAGTCGTCCTCAAAGAGGAAACAGACGATCGCGAGGCGGTGCGTGTCTCGATTCTCGAGCTCGCGGCCGACGCTCCCGAGTATGAGCGTCCGAAGCAGGTCATCATCGTCGATGAGCTGCCCACGGTACTCGGAGGGGCCAAGGTGCAGCGGGAGGTGCTGGCGCACCTACTGGTCGCCGCTGGCACAGGTGTCTCCGTGTAGCCCGAGGGGCCGAGGCGCACAGCGCACGAGAGTCCGTGTGCATTCGCACTGACGTGTGGTGCCCACGGGCTCTCGTGGGTGTGTCGCGGGCGCTTCTAGCGGTAGTTGACGAACTGCCGCGCGATGCCGAAGTCCTCGCCCTTGAGCAGTGCGATCACAGCCTGCAGGTCGTCGCGCTTCTTGCTCGAGACACGCAGCTCGTCGCCCTGGATCTGCGCCTGACGCCCTTGGGGCCCTCGTAGCGGATCTTCTTGGCGTGCTCGGAGTCGATGCCCTAAACCAAGGTGCCGGTGATCTTGTAGGACTTGCCGGAGGCGACCGAAGCGGACCCGCCCGTACGCCATCGAGTCC
>NZ_BCNF01000197.1 GCF_001485495.1 Gordonia desulfuricans NBRC 100010
GGGCGCCGGCCCCCCGGGTGCCGATCGGCGCCGCGGGCTCCCGCCGCAGGTCGGGGCGTGGGGGTGCCGGACGGACGGGTGGCCGACGGGGCCGCTACAGCCGCCGGACGGTCCGATATCAGGGTTGTGTGCATGAGAGAGAGCCTCCCGTTTCTCGATCACGCGTTCGATAAACTGTTGTTCGAAGTTCTATCACGGGGCTCCGACAAATGTCGTGGAAACACGTCGAACAGGTGTTTGAGGTTGTCGGGAACGTGGGATAGCCTCGATCACAGAAGATGCCGACGCGGGGCGGCACGGAAAGGACACGTACGCGATGAGTGACAAGACGCGGCGCGCGGCCGGGTCGTCGGGCGCGAAGTCGAAGGCCGGGTCGTCGAGGGCGGGATCGTCGCGAGCAGCGGCGAACCCGGATGCGATCGACCCGGTGGTCATCGAGGCCACGCTGACCCAGCGTCAGCGCGAGGTGCTCGAGGTGATCCGCCGATCGGTCCGCGAGCGCGGCTATCCGCCGAGCATCCGCGAGATCGGTGATGCGGTGGGTCTCAACTCGACCTCGTCGGTGGCCCACCAGTTGCGCACCCTCGAACGCAAGGGACTGCTCAAGCGCGACGCCAATCGCCCGCGTGCGGTCAACGTGCAGGACAACCAGATCGACCCGAATCCCTCCGACGACCCGGCCGCAGCCGGTCTGCCGACCCCGGCATTCGTCCCGGTGCTGGGCCGGATCGCCGCCGGCGGACCGATCCTCGCCGAGCAGGCCGTGGAGGATGTCTTCCCGCTGCCGCGCGAGCTGGTCGGCGACGGATCGCTGTTCATGCTCAAGGTGGTCGGCGAGTCCATGATCGACGCCGCGATCTGCGACGGCGACTGGGTGGTGGTCCGTCAGCAGAACGTGGCCGACAACGGCGACATCGTCGCCGCGATGATCGACGGCGAGGCCACCGTCAAGACCTTCAAGCGCGGCAACGGCCAGGTGTGGCTGATGCCGCACAACGAGCTCTTCGACCCGATCCCGGGCAACACCGCCGTCATCCTCGGCAAGGTCGTCACCGTGATGCGTCGGGTCTGACACCCGGCGAACCCACCTCGACGAGAACTGCCCTCAGGAATCGCATCCCTGAGGGCAGTTCTTCTGAAGTCGTTCTCACACAGCGGTTCTCGCCGGTACGGTGCCGGGCGAGGGCGTGCTCAGCCGGCCAGGACCGCCGCTGCCGCCGCCCGCGCGGCGGCCGCCTCCGAGGTCGCCAGGGCCGCCCGGGCCGCATCACGGCACTGCGCCAGCGACACCTGTCCGAGGCGTGCGCCGACGGCCGCCGCCGCGACGGGGGCACTCGACAACGAGCTCACCCCCATCCCCACCAGGACGCAGGCGAGCAGCGGATCCGCGGCCGCCTCGCCACACACCCCGACAGGCTTTCCGGCGTCGGCACCGGCCCGGGCCACACCCTCGATCAGGTGCAACACCGCCGGCTGCCACGGATCGGTGAGCTCGGCCAGCTCGGCCGACATACGGTCGGCGGCCATCGTGTACTGGGTCAGATCGTTGGTCCCGATCGAGACGAAGTCCACCTCGGCGAGCACCGCCGATGCCAGGATCGCCGCGGACGGGATCTCGATCATCACCCCCGCGATCATCCCTCGTGACCGCACCTCGGCGGCGAAGTCTGCGGCCTCGGCCGGTCCGGCGATCATCGGTGCCATCACCCGCGCGGTGGCACCGGACTCCTCGGCGGCCCGGGCGATCGCGTCGAGCTGATTCGTCCGGATCTCGGGATGGGTTGCGGTCAGCCGGTTTCCGCGGATACCCAGCGCAGGGTTCGCCTCGGCGCCGTGGTCGACGAAGCGCAGCGGCTTGTCCGAGCCGGCGTCGAGCGTGCGGATCACCACCTTGCCGCCCGGGAACGCGTCGATCACCTCGCGATAGAGCGCCACCTGCTCGTCGACCGTCGGCTCGTCGGCGCGGTCGAGGAAGGTCAGCTCGGTGCGGAACAGGCCGATGCCCTCGACCGGGTATCCGGTCGCGGCGCGCGCGGAGACGCCGTCGGCCACGTTGGCGAGCACGGCCACCTCGTGACCGTCGGCCGTGCGGCCCGGTCCCGACCACGCGGCGACGACCTCGGCCTGCCGGCGGCTCTCGGCCACCGCCGCCCGGGCAGCCGTCGGCTCCGGGTCGATCTCCACGCTGCCGGCGGTGCCGTCGACCAGCACGGTGGTGCCTGCGGCCACCGCGTCGAGTCCGGCCACCGCGACCACACAGGGGATGCCGAGCTGGCGGGCGATGATCGCGGTGTGGCTGGTGGGTCCGCCCAGCCGCGTGACCAAGGCGGTCACCAGCGCCGGGTCGAGTCCGGCGGTGTCGGCGGGTGCGAGGTCGTCGGCGAAGAGCACCGACGGCGACTCCGGTACCGGGACACCGGGTTCCGGGAGTCCCAGGACCTCGGCGATCACCCGGTCACGAACGTCCTCGAGATCGGTGACACGCTCGGCCATCACGCCGCCGAGCGCGGTGAACATCTCCGCGAACTGGGCGGTGGCCCCGGTCGCGGCGAGTGCCGCGGGCGCGCCGTCGGCGATGCGCTTGGCCACCGCCCCGGTCCAGCCGCGATCCTCGGCGAGGCCGGCCGTGGCGATCAGGACCTCGGCGGCTGCGCCCGATGCATGGGAGGCGCGATCGCGCAGGCGGGCGGCGACCGCCGCCGCGGCGGCGGTGAACCGGGCCTGCTCGGCGTCACGGTCTGCCTCGTCGACCTCGGTGCGGGTCTCGAGATCGCTGGCGGCGCCGATTCGCTCTCCGGCCCGGATCACCGGCCCGTATGCGATACCGCCGACCACCGGGGTGCCCTGTAGCGACTCCATCGCCACCTCGTCCTTCAGCTGATTCACGACCGTGCCCTTTCACTCTGCACTTGTCTTGTGATCGAAGTTACAAGAAAAGCTTGACTTGTCAATACGTTCAGGCGTAAACACAGATATATCAACATTGATAGCCACTTATATCCACATCGCTGGTGAGTGGCGTCACTCGATCGGAGCAACGTGTACGCGGAAGAGCGACAGCGGGCGATCGCCGAAAAGGTGAGCACGCAAGGTCGGGCGTCGGTCAGCGACCTCGCCGAACAGTTCGACGTCACCGGCGAGACCGTGCGTCGGGATCTGGCGATCCTGGAGCGCGGCGGACATCTCACCCGGGTGCACGGCGGTGCCGTCCGCCCCGACCTCGCCCAGATCGGCGACGAACAGGGCGTCGCCGAGCGTGCGTCCGCCAGCTCGGCGGAGAAGGCCGCGATCGGCCAGGCCGCCGTCCGGTTCCTGCCGCCCGACGGCGGTTCGGTGATCGTCGACGCCGGCACCACCACCTATCAGGTGGCGCTACGCGTCCCGCCGCAGCGCCGACTGACGCTGGTGACCAACAGCATCCCGGTGTCGGCGGTGATGACCGCGCTCCCCGACTGCACCCTGCAGCTGATCGGCGGCCGGGTCCGCGGCGTGACCCAGGCGGCGGTGGGCGCCGAGGCGGTGTCGCGGCTCGAACGCATCCGGGCGTCGGTCGCGTTCATCGGCGCCAACGGCCTCAGCGAAGGTCTGGGACTGTCCACCCCCGATCCGGAGGAGGCCGCGGTCAAGTCCGCGATGGTCCGGGCCGCACGGCAGGTGGTGGTCCTCGCCGACTCCTCGAAGATCGGCCGGGAGGACTTCATCTCCTTCGCCGACCTCGACGAGATCGACGTCCTGGTCACCGACGCCGGGATCGACGCGGCGTTCTCGGCGGTGCTGGCCGCCCACGGCATCGAGGTCGTGATCGCATGATCCTCACCCTCACCGCACATCCGAGCCTCGACCGCACCCTCGAACTCGCCGCACCGCTGGCACGCGGCGAGGTGCAGCGCGCCGTCGGTGTCCGCAACGAACCCGGCGGCAAGGGCATCAACGTCTCGCGCGTGATCGCCGCGAGTGAGATGCCGACCCGGGCCATCCTCCCGGCCCACGACGGCGATCCGCTGCTGACCGCCCTGCGGGGCGTCGGACTCGAGATCGATGCCGTCGGGGTCTCCGGCGACGTCCGTACCAACATCACGATCGCCGAGGCCGACGGCACCACCACCAAGATCAACGCGCCCGGGCCCGCGCTGGACGCCGACGCCGTCGACGCGCTCACCGGCCTGCTGCTCGATCGTGCCGCCGACGCCGCCTGGGTGGCGCTGTGCGGCTCACTGCCGGCCGGGGTCCCCGACGACTGGTATCGCACCCTCGCCGATTCCCTTGCGCCACTGGGGTGCCGCGTCGCGATCGACACCTCGGGGGCGCCGCTGACGGCGGCCGTCGCCGGCCCGGTCGACCTGATCAAGCCCAACGAGACCGAGCTCGCCGAGGCATGCGGTCTCGACCCGGCGGTGCTGCGGGCGGCCCTCGCCGCCGGCGACCTCGGCCCCATCGTGGCCGCATCCCAGACGATGGCCGAACGGATCGGCGGCAGCGTGCTCGCCACGCTCGGGGCCACCGGCGCGATCCTGACCACCACCGGCGGCAGCTGGTTCGCCTCACCTCCGCCCATCGTGCCGCGCAGCACCGTCGGTGCCGGCGACTCCTCGCTCGCCGGCTACCTGATCGCGGCGACCCGCGGCGACGACGAACCCGGCCGGTTGCGATCGGCGGTCGCCTACGGCGCGGCGGCCACCGCCCTGCCCGGCACGCAGGCGCCCCGGCCCGAACATCTCGACCTCGCACACATCCCGGTGACCGCCCTGTCCACGTCCCCGGTGCAGGCCGGCTCACCCGTCCCGACAATCCCGACCCCCACGGGTCTCTCCCCGGAGTAAGGAAAACCGATGTCCGAACCGATCATCACCGCCGCCACGGTGAGCCTCGACGTCGACGCGGGTCCCGACCCGTCGTCGGTGATCACCCACCTCGCCGAACAGCTCGGCGCCGCCGGACGCACCACCGACGTCCGCGAGCTCGCCGACGCCGCCCTGGCCCGGGAGGCCAAGTCGGCCACCGGCCTCCCCGGCGGCATCGCCATCCCCCATGCGCGGGTCGCCTCGGTGACGCAGGCGAGCCTGGCGATGGCCCGGCTGTCGGCACCGGTGAACTTCGACGCTCCCGACGGCCCCGCCGATCTGGTCTTCCTGATCGCCGCACCCGAGGGCGGCGCATCCGAGCACATGAAGCTTCTCAGCTCACTGGCCCGCGCGCTCGTCCGCCCCGACTTCGTCACCGCACTGCGGGCGGCGAAGACCGACGCCGACATCGTCGCCCTCGTCGAGGAGGCCATCTCCCCGGCGGCTCCCGCAGCCAAGCCCGCAGCCGAGCCCGCGGCCGCCG
>NZ_BCNF01000198.1 GCF_001485495.1 Gordonia desulfuricans NBRC 100010
AAAGTTGAGTACAGCTCACCGGAGTTCGCCCTTGTTGTGGGTGGTGTTGGTGGGTGTGTGTTCTTTGAGAACTCGATAGTGTGTTGGTGGATTGTTTGATGCCAAATTATTTTGGTGTCAGGGAGTTCATTAGTTTATGAAGTTTTTTGATGCCAGTTTGTTTTTTTGAGAATCATTTTTGGTCAGGTTTTGCTTTCCTGGTTGAAGGATTGTGTTGAAACGCCGGCTTTGGCTGGTTGTGTTTCGCTATTTTTTCATGGAGAGTTTGATCCTGGCTCAGGACGAACGCTGGCGGCGTGCTTAACACATGCAAGTCGAACGGAAAGGCCCAGCTTGCTGGGTACTCGAGTGGCGAACGGGTGAGTAACACGTGGGTGATCTGCCCCTGACTTCGGGATAAGCCTGGGAAACTGGGTCTAATACCGGATATGACCTTACATCGCATGGTGTTTGGTGGAAAGCTTTTGCGGTTGGGGATGGGCCCGCGGCCTATCAGCTTGTTGGTGGGGTAATGGCCTACCAAGGCGACGACGGGTAGCCGACCTGAGAGGGTGATCGGCCACACTGGGACTGAGACACGGCCCAGACTCCTACGGGAGGCAGCAGTGGGGAATATTGCACAATGGGCGCAAGCCTGATGCAGCGACGCCGCGTGAGGGATGACGGCCTTCGGGTTGTAAACCTCTTTCGCCAGGGACGAAGCGCAAGTGACGGTACCTGGAGAAGAAGCACCGGCCAACTACGTGCCAGCAGCCGCGGTAATACGTAGGGTGCAAGCGTTGTCCGGAATTACTGGGCGTAAAGAGCTCGTAGGCGGTTTGTCGCGTCGTCTGTGAAATTCTGCAACTCAATTGCAGGCGTGCAGGCGATACGGGCAGACTTGAGTACTACAGGGGAGACTGGAATTCCTGGTGTAGCGGTGAAATGCGCAGATATCAGGAGGAACACCGGTGGCGAAGGCGGGTCTCTGGGTAGTAACTGACGCTGAGGAGCGAAAGCGTGGGTAGCGAACAGGATTAGATACCCTGGTAGTCCACGCCGTAAACGGTGGGTACTAGGTGTGGGGCTCATTTCACGAGTTCCGTGCCGTAGCTAACGCATTAAGTACCCCGCCTGGGGAGTACGGCCGCAAGGCTAAAACTCAAAGGAATTGACGGGGGCCCGCACAAGCGGCGGAGCATGTGGATTAATTCGATGCAACGCGAAGAACCTTACCTGGGTTTGACATACACCAGACGACGGTAGAGATATCGTTTCCCTTGTGGTTGGTGTACAGGTGGTGCATGGCTGTCGTCAGCTCGTGTCGTGAGATGTTGGGTTAAGTCCCGCAACGAGCGCAACCCTTGTCCTGTATTGCCAGCGGGTTATGCCGGGGACTTGCAGGAGACTGCCGGGGTCAACTCGGAGGAAGGTGGGGATGACGTCAAGTCATCATGCCCCTTATGTCCAGGGCTTCACACATGCTACAATGGCTGGTACAGAGGGCTGCGATACCGTGAGGTGGAGCGAATCCCTTAAAGCCAGTCTCAGTTCGGATTGGGGTCTGCAACTCGACCCCATGAAGTCGGAGTCGCTAGTAATCGCAGATCAGCAACGCTGCGGTGAATACGTTCCCGGGCCTTGTACACACCGCCCGTCACGTCATGAAAGTCGGTAACACCCGAAGCCGGTGGCCTAACCCTTGGGAGGGAGCCGTCGAAGGTGGGATCGGCGATTGGGACGAAGTCGTAACAAGGTAGCCGTACCGGAAGGTGCGGCTGGATCACCTCCTTTCTAAGGAGCATGCAACATTCCCATGCCGGCGGCGTCTGTCCGTTGGGTGGGTGTGTGTTCATAGGGTGAAACATCAAACACGCCAGCATGGTTGTCGGTCTCATCAGAGAGGTCGGTGGCCGGGTGACTGTTTCCGGTGACGGATTCGGTGCTGTCAACACACTGTCGGGGTTCTGAGGGAACACACCGTTTCTTCTGCCCATGATGCGGGTTTGTTCGTTGAGTGTGACTGTGATGGTCGCAGGAGGATGAGTCGGTTGTGGGTGTGTGTTGTTTGAGAAGTGCATAGTGGATGCGAGCATCTTTATTTATTGCAATGCATGACAAACTGTTTTTGGTTTGTGTGTTTTGTTCGAGTTTGTTCTCAAGAACGTGTCTACACTGGTAGGGGATGTTTGTCCTGTGTGTGCTCTTTTGGGGGTGCACGGGGGTGGAGCCCCTGTGGGTGTAGGTGTTGTTGTAAGTGTTTTAGGGCGTTCGGTGGATGCCTTGGCACCAGGAGCCGATGAAGGACGTGGTAGGCCGCGATAGTCCTCGGGGAGTTGTCAAACGAGCTGTGATCCGAGGGTGTCCGAATGGGGAAACCCAGCACGAGTGATGTCGTGTTACCACCAGCTGAATGTATAGGCTGTGTGGGGGGAACGTGGGGAAGTGAAACATCTCAGTACCCATAGGAAGAGAAAACAATTGTGATTCCGTGAGTAGTGGCGAGCGAAAGCGGATGAGGCTAAACCATGCGCATGTGATACCGGGTAGGGGTTGTGTGTGTGGGGTTGTGGGGAGTGTCTTTCCTGATCTACCTGTCAGGACGTGAGTCAGAAAATCGCATGTTAGGTGAAGTGGCCTGGAATGGTCTGCCGTAGACGGTGAGAGTCCGGTAACTGAAAGCGTGTGGTCTTGCGTGATGTTTTCCCAAGTAGCAGCGGGCTCGTGGAATCTGCTGTGAATCTGCCGGGACCACCCGGTAAGCCTGAATACTTCCTGGTGACCGATAGCGGACTAGTACCGTGAGGGAAAGGTGAAAAGTACCCCGGGAGGGGAGTGAAATAGTACCTGAAACCGGACGCTTACAATCCGTCAAAGCCTGTGCACCTTCGGGTGGTGGGTGATGGCGTGCCTTTTGAAGAATGAGCCTGCGAGTTAGTGCTCGGTGGCGAGGTTAACCCGTGTGGGGTAGCCGTAGCGAAAGCGAGTCTGAATAGGGCGTTGAGTCGCTGGGTCTAGACCCGAAGCGAAGTGATCTACCCATGGCCAGGGTGAAGCAGCAGTAAGATGTTGTGGAGGCCCGAACCCACTTCAGTTGAAAATGGAGGGGATGAGTTGTGGGTAGGGGTGAAAGGCCAATCAAACTTCGTGATAGCTGGTTCTCCCCGAAATGCATTTAGGTGCAGCGTTGCATGTTTCTTACTGGAGGTAGAGCTACTGGATGGCCGATGGGCCCTACTAGGTTACTGACGTCAGCCAAACTCCGAATGCCGGTAAGTGAGAGTGTGGCAGTGAGACTGCGGGCGATAAGGTTCGTAGTCGAGAGGGAAACAGCCCAGATCGCCGGCTAAGGCCCCTAAGCGTGTACTAAGTGGAAAAGGATGTGGGGTCGCGAAGACAACCAGGAGGTTGGCTTAGAAGCAGCCACCCTTGAAAGAGTGCGTAATAGCTCACTGGTCAAGTGATCCTGCGCCGACAATGTAGCGGGGCTCAAGTACACCGCCGAAGCCGCGGCACTCCACCATGACATCCGCAGTGGTTTACGGACTGCTGTGTAGTGGGTGGGGTGGGTAGGGGAGCGTCCTGCATCCGTGGAAGCGCCGGAGTGATCTAGGTGTGGAGGGTGTGGGAGTGAGAATGCAGGCATGAGTAGCGAAAGCAGAGTGAGAAACTCTGCCGCCGGATGACCAAGGGTTCCTGGGCCAGGCTAATCCGCCCAGGGTGAGTCGGGACCTAAGGCGAGGCCGACAGGCGTAGTCGATGGACAACGGGTTGATATTCCCGTACCCGTGTATCCGCGCCCATGCTGAATCAGTTGTACTAACCATCCAAATCCCAATGGACTGCCTTCGGGTAGCCGGCGGGGGCTGCGTGGGACCTTGGCTGGTAGTAGGCAAGCGATGGGGTGACGCAGGAAGGTAGTGGGGCCAGTGAGTGGTTGTACTGGTGTAAGCCTGTAGGGCGAGTGGTTGGTAAATCCGTCACTCATGATGCCTGAGAGGTGATGCGTAGCCGTTGTGGCGAATTCCATGATCCTATGCTGCCGAGAAAAGCCTCTAGTGAGTTGGTACACGGCCCGTACCCCAAACCAACACAGGTGGTCAGGTAGAGAATACTAAGGCGATCGAGAGAACTGTGGTTAAGGAACTCGGCAAAATGCCCCCGTAACTTCGGGAGAAGGGGGACCACGATTGGTGAACACTTTTTCGGTGGGAGCTGGTGGTGGTCGCAGAGACCAGAGAGAAGCGACTGTTTACTAAAAACACAGGTCCGTGCGAAGTCGTAAGACGATGTATACGGACTGACGCCTGCCCGGTGCTGGAAGGTTAAGAGGACCGGTTAGTGGCCTTCGGGTTGCGAAGCTGAGAATTTAAGCCCCAGTAAACGGCGGTGGTAACTATAACCATCCTAAGGTAGCGAAATTCCTTGTCGGGTAAGTTCCGACCTGCACGAATGGCGTAACGACTTCTCTGCTGTCTCAACCACAGACTCGGCGAAATTGCATTACGAGTAAAGATGCTCGTTACGCGCGGCAGGACGAAAAGACCCCGGGACCTTCACTATAGCTTGGTATTGGTGTTCGGTTCGGTTTGTGTAGGATAGGTGGGAGACTGTGAAGTGGGCACGCCAGTGTTCATGGAGTCGTTGTTGAAATACCACTCTGATCGTATTGGACTTCTAACCTCGGACCCTGATCGGGTTCAGGGACAGTGCCTGGTGGGTAGTTTAACTGGGGCGGTTGCCTCCCAAAATGTAACGGAGGCGCCCAAAGGTTCCCTCAGCCTGGTTGGCAATCAGGTGTTGAGTGTAAGTGCACAAGGGAGCTTGACTGTGAGACGTACATGTCGAGCAGGGACGAAAGTCGGGACTAGTGATCCGGCACCAACGTGTGGAAGTGGTGTCGCTCAACGGATAAAAGGTACCCCGGGGATAACAGGCTGATCTTCCCCAAGAGTCCATATCGACGGGATGGTTTGGCACCTCGATGTCGGCTCGTCGCATCCTGGGGCTGGAGTAGGTCCCAAGGGTTGGGCTGTTCGCCCATTAAAGCGGCACGCGAGCTGGGTTTAGAACGTCGTGAGACAGTTCGGTCTCTATCCGCCGCGCGCGTTAGAAACTTGAGGAAACCTGTCCCTAGTACGAGAGGACCGGGACGGACGAACCTCTGGTGTGCCAGTTGTTCCGCCAGGAGCATTGCTGGTTGGCTACGTTCGGAAGGGATAACCGCTGAAAGCATCTAAGCGGGAAGCCTGTTCCAAGATGAGGTTTCTCTCCCTCTTGAAGGGTTAAGGCCCCCTACAGATCATGGGGTTGATAGGCCAGAACTGGAAGCCTGGTAACAGGTGTAGGTGACTGGTACTAATCGGCCGAGGACTTACAACAACACTCTTACATTTTTTTGTGAGTGGGTTTGATGGAGATGGTTTTGCGCATCCACTATGTACTTCTGAAACAATGCACGCATGATAGTGCGGACGCGTGAGCGTTTGTTTCATAGAGTTTCGGCGGCTATAGCGGTGGGGAAACGCCCGGTCCCATTCCGAACCCGGAAGCTAAGCCTGCCAGCGCCGATGGTACTGCACTTTAGTCAGTGTGGGAGAGTAGGACACCGCCGAACAATTTTTT
>NZ_BCNF01000199.1 GCF_001485495.1 Gordonia desulfuricans NBRC 100010
TTGGCGACCCCGTCCGAGGCCAGCAACAACACCCTGGCCTGCAGCACCTGCTGATGCGGAACCCGCTGGCTGCGGGTCAACCTCTCCAACGTCTCGCGCTCACCATCGGTCAACGGCAACGGTGCCGCAGCTCGCCCACTCATACAGAGAATTGTACGCAACATGTAGACGGTTATTTGCGAGACACACCACTAGTAAGTTGTGATGGAAGCTACACCGCGCAACGGACGAAGGGTTGGTCATGGGATACAGCGAGACGACGCAGTCGGCTATCGCCACGGCACGCGAGCACTCGATCGGGGCACTCCTGCACCGTACGGCGCAGCGCTACCCCGACAAGACGGCCGTGATCAACGGCGACGTGACCCTGACCTTCGCCGAGTTCGACGCCGCGGTGAACCGTGCGGCCAACGCACTCGCCGCCCGCGGCCTGCAGCGCGGTGACCGCCTCGCCCTGATCAGCCACAACTGCTGGCAGTTCGGTGTCCTCAACTTCGCCGCGGCACGTATCGGCGTCATCCTCGTCCCGGTGAACTTCGGACTCGGCGCCGACGAGATCGCCTTCATCCTCGCCCACAGCGGTGCGCGCGGTGTGATCACCGAAGACGCACTCGGACAGACGATCTCCGATGCCATCAAGCGCGCTGCGGTCGTCGTCGACATCCGCGGCTGGATCGCATTGTCGGGGGCGGCGGCACCGGAGGGCTGGGAGGACGTCACCGCGTGGATGACCGCCGGCGACGCGAGCGACCCCGGCATCGTCGTCGGCGACGACGAGCCGGTGCGCATGATGTACACCTCCGGTACCGAATCCCGGCCGAAAGGTGTTCTGCTGTCGAGCAAGTCGCTGATCACGCAGTACATGTCGTGCATCATCGACGGCGGTATGGAGACCACCGACGTCGAGATCCACTCGTTGCCGATGTACCACTGCGCCCAGCTCGACTGCTTCTTCTCCACCGACATCTACCTCGGTGCCACCAGCATCATCCTGCCCGCACCCGATCCGGCGACGATCCTCGCGACCATCGAATCGCAGGGTGTCACCAAGCTGTTCTGCCCGCCGACCGTGTGGATCTCGTTGCTGCGTCACCCCGACTTCGACACCCGCGACCTCTCGTCGCTGCGCAAGGGCTATTACGGTGCATCGCCGATGCCGGTCGAGGTGCTGCGTGAGCTCGCCAGTCGCCTGCCCGACGTGCAGCTGTGGAACTTCTACGGCCAGACCGAGATGAGCCCGATCGCAACCATTCTGCAGCCGCAGGACCAGATCGAGCGGGCCGGTTCAGCCGGTCGCGCCGCGCTCAATGTGGAGACCATCGTCGTCGACGACGACAACCCGGTGCCGGTCGGCGAGGTCGGCGAGATCGTGCACCGGAGTCCGCATGCGGCACTGGGCTATTACAACGACGAGGAGAAGACCGCTGCGGCGTTCCGCAACGGCTGGTTCCACTCCGGCGACCTCGGGATCATCGACGAGGACGGCTACCTGTCGGTGGTCGACCGCAAGAAGGACATGATCAAGACCGGCGGTGAGAATGTCGCCTCACGCGAGGTGGAGGAAGCGATCTACCTGCTCGACGGTGTCGCCGAGGTCGCGGTCTTCGGTGTGCCGCACCCGAAGTGGATCGAGGCCGTGACCGCGGTGATCGTCCCCAAGGCCGGTGCCGAGCTCACCGAGGAATCCGTCGCCGATCACCTGGCCTCCGCGCTGGCCGGTTACAAACGACCCAAGTACGTCGTCTTCGTCGATGCACTGCCGAAGAATCCGAGCGGCAAGATCCTCAAGAAGGAGCTGCGCGTCGAGCACAAGGGCATCGCCGGGTAAGGACACACTCGGCGTCGGCTTCCGTTCCTCGATGTCGTTCCCGGCTATTGGCCCCAATAGGTGGGAACGGAATCAGGGAGCGGGAGTTCTGTTTTCCGCGAACAACGGGGCGATGAGATTGCCGATGAACTCGGCGATGTGATCGGCGTCGGACTTCCGATGCAGTCCGTGGGTGACCGCGAAGACCGCACCCTCGAGCAGGGTGATCAAGCGATCGGCATCGGCTTGCGGGTCGGTGCTGCCGCGTCCGGTCATGAGCGCGATTGCGGCATCGGTCGAGAAGAGACATCGTGCGAGGATGTCGCCGGTCTCCGTGGGCAGCGCTGCATCGAGCAGCAGTGCCTGGCGGGCGAGTGCATCGGTTCGTCGTTCGGTGAGCAGCGTCGTCATGTAGTCCCGGATCACCCGGTCGGGTGAGGCGTCACCGATGGCGAGGTCGCGTTCGAATGCTGCGCGAGATCGGATCAGAAGCCGATCCGCGGTCGCTGCGATGAGATCTTCCCGCGTCCGAAAGTAGTACGACGTCGACCCCTTCGGTAGATCGAGGTGACGGTCCACTGCCAGGTGGGTGATCGCATGAGTTCCTCCGGCGGCTGCCAGCTCGAGGGCGGCGTCGGTGATGAGCTGTCGGCGGTCGGGGCGAGGCACAGTTCACAGGATAGCTGAACTCTACGATGATAGAGTCACGCTATGTGCTGGTCACTCAGATCGCAGGCGGCGCCGCGACCACTTTCCGGTGAGGACTTCGTGGCGGCGGCCGATCGCGACGAGCTGACGCTCGACGACTCGCAATGGCGGATCGTGGATTCGCTTGTGGGGCCGTCGAATGTGTACCTGACCGGGGCAGCGGGGCGTGGTAAGACGTGGTTGCTGGATGCTCTGGCAGGGCTGCAGCCGCCGCAGTCGGTACTTCGGCTGCATTGGCACGTGTTCGTTCGTGATCTGCACCTGCTCATCCGGGATCGAGGTGGCCTCGCCGCCGCGCTTGATCATCTACTCGTCGGACGAAGCATGGTGTGCTTCGACGAACTCCTGGTGGACGACCGGGCCGACGGCATCTTCTTGCATGCGCTGATCGATCGGATGATCCGGCGAAACATCCGCTTCGTCATCACGTCGAATGTTCCGCCGAAAGGGCAGATGCCGTCGCCGCTCCTTCACCCGACCTTCTTGCCGACGATCGAGCTGCTCGAGAACCATTGCCGTGTGGTCGAACTCGATGGCGGAGTCGACTATCGAGATGGCGCCAGCCACGCTGCCGGGTTCTCCTCGGGTCGGTGGGTCGTCATCGAACGTGAACGTCTGGCGGCATGTGCGGTGGAGATCGATGGCCGGCAGATTCGGGTGTGGGAGAGCGGGTCAGGGCATCTCGGTGTCGGATTCGACGAGGTATGTGGACGTCCGCTGGGGGCGTCGGACTACCTGGCGTTGGCGCGCCGCCATGCCACCTGGACGATCAGCGGTGTCCGTTCACTTGCCGCAGCGGGGCCCGAACCTGCCCGACGATTCGTGTACGTCATCGACGTGCTCTACGACCATCACGTGCCGACGACGATCGAGAGCCCGGTACCCCGAGACATGTTCGAGGTCGGTGCCGACACGGCCGGCCGAGCGCGTCTCCTGAGCCGGCTCTCGGCACTGCGCTGACTGGCGGATTCTGATCGCTTTCCTGCGTCGGGATTCTCGTACGTCTCTGCCCTCGCGGTCGCGAGTCCGACCGACGGACGGACGTACCCGGGGGCACCCCACGGGTGAACCGGAACCTCCGGGGTGAACAACTTTCACAACTTATCCACAAATGTTGTTCTGCTATGTAATTCGGCTGATACTCGCACATGCATTCGCTACAATGGAACACATGCAGGGGGAGCTGGAGACCATTCTCGACGCACTCATCGATTGTCGTTTCGACGACGATCCGACCGGGCCGGACGTGTTCACGGACATGCAGACACTGGTCACCATCCGGAACGTCGTGGATGCATTGACCGCGGCCGGGGCTGGGCATCTCGACCGGCTCGGTGTGGCGCAACGGCATGGACACAAACCGATCGCGTTGCTGATCGAGATGGGGTACGCGCCCGCCGTCGCTGCGCGGATGCAGCGAATCGGGACCTCGACGGTGGTGGGACGCACACTGAAACACGCTGCTGACGGGGCGATCTCGGGTGAGCATGTGGATGCGATCGTGCGCGGGTTGAACCAGGTCGGACTACGCGCCGGGGAGGCTCCGACTGCCGAAGCCTGGGCCGAGTTCGAGGGTGATCTGTTGGCGCAGGTGTTGTCCGGTGCGAAGCCTGCTGAGGTGATGGCACGAGCACACCAGTTGGGGGACCATCACTCGTCGGATACCGAGGGTGGACGCCCGGCAAAGGAAGACCGCAATCTGAATGCTCTCGATATCGGGCGGACCGATGATGGGCGGGTCGCTGTCTCCGGGAGTCTGGATGTGGTTGTCGGGGAAAAGTTGGCGACGGCGATTGAAAGACTTTCGGCGCCGGTGCCCCAGCCGGATGGGTCGAAAGATCCGCGCGAAGCACCCCGACGTCGCGCGGATGCGTTGGAGATGGTTCTGGACATGGCGGCCGGTGCGGGGGAACGGTCGGTGACCGCGCTACCTGCGGCGTTGATCAACCTGTCGGTGCCCGCGGATACGCCCGACAAGTCGGCGTTGGCGTTCGGTGGGTCGATCACCCACAGCACTTTGTTGGAAACCAGTTGTGATGGTGTGGTGGTGATGACGATCGTCGACGGTGAGCGGGTGCCGTTGGATATGGGACGCTCGAAACGCTTGTTCACAGCTTCGCAGCGGCGGGCGATGTTCGAGCGGGATCGGTGTTGCATCAAGTGCGGTGCCCCGGCATCGCGCACGCAGGCCCATCACATTGCGCATTGGTCGGA
>NZ_BCNF01000200.1 GCF_001485495.1 Gordonia desulfuricans NBRC 100010
CGAGTCCGCCACGGCTGCGGCCACCGCACCCGCCACGCCCGCCACCTCGGACGCGCCGGCCGCCGACAAACGCCTGTCGATCGTCGCGATCACCGCCTGCCCCACCGGTATCGCACACACCTACATGGCCGCCGACGCCCTGCGCTACGCCGCCGAACGCGCCGGGGTGGACTTCCACGTGGAGCCGCAGGGCTCGTCGGGCACCACCCCGTTCACCTCCGACGTGATCGCCGGCGCCGATGCGGTCATCTTCGCCACCGACGTGGGCGTCAAGGGCAAGGCCCGCTTCCACGGCAAGCCGGTGATCGCCTCGGGCGTCAAGCGTGCGATCAACGAGCCCGACACCATGATCGCCGAGGCCGTCGCCGCAGCCGGCAACCCGCATGCGGCCGTCGTCCGCGGTGGCGACGGTGACGAGGCGGACGGGCAGGCCACCGGGTCGGGTGAACCCGGCCTGGGCAAGCGCACCCAGCAGGCCCTGATGACCGGTGTCAGCTACATGATCCCGTTCGTCGCGGCCGGCGGTCTGCTGATGGCCCTGGGCTTCCTGCTCGCCGGATACGAGATCGCCAACAGCGTCGTCGACTCGTCGATGAGCGATGCCACCTACTACGCACTGCACAGCAGTCTCTGGGATCTGCCGCCGGGCGGACTGGGCCAGTATCTGGGTGCGGTGAGTTTCGCGATCGGCAACCTCGCCCTCGGACTCGCGGTCCCGGTACTCGCCGGATACATCTCCTTCGCGATCGCCGACCGTCCCGGTATCGCACCCGGATTCGTCGCCGGCCTGGTCTCGCTGGCCGTCGGCGCGAGCTTCATCGGCGCCCTGATCGGCGGCCTGCTGGCCGGTGTCGTGTGCCTGTGGATCTCTCGAATCCCGTTGCCGCAGTGGGCACGTGGCCTGCAGCCTGTGGTGATCATCCCGCTGTTCGGTTCGATGATCATCGGCGCGGTGCTGTTCATGTTCCTCGGCAAGCCGCTGGCATGGATCACCGAGCAGATGACTTCCGGCCTCAACAGCATGAGCGGCGGGTCGGCGATCGTCCTGGGTATCGTGCTCGGCCTGATGATGTGCTTCGACCTCGGCGGACCGGTCAACAAGACCGCCTACCTGTTCGCGACCGCCGGCATCGCCGACACCGCCACCGCCGGAGCCGCGCAGTACGAGATCATGGCCGCGGTGATGTGCGCGGGTATGGTCCCGCCGCTCGCCCTCGCCCTGGCCTCCACCGTGCTGCGGCCGCGACTGTTCAGTGAGCCGGAACGGGAGAACGGCAAGGCCGCATGGCTGTTGGGCGCATCGTTCATCTCCGAGGGCGCCATCCCGTTCGCCGCGACCGACCCCTTCCGCGTGATCCCGTCGATGATGGCCGGTGGCGCCCTGTCCGGCGCCCTGATCATGGCCTTCGGCGTCGAGCTGCGGGCACCGCACGGCGGCATCTTCGTGTTCTTCGCGATGAACGCCTGGTGGTGGTTCCTCGTCGCCCTGGCGGCGGGCACACTCTTGTCGGCGGTGTGCGTGATCGCGGCCAAGCAGTTCGGTCACACTCGTGCTGCGGTGTCCGCCCCGGATCTCGAGGCGGTGCCGGCCTGATCGATCACCCGCCCCGAACCATCACCGTCAATCCGCTCGATCCCTTCCACCCGAGGAGTCAGAAACCATGCCCAGCACCACCGTTGCCGTCGGATCGGCCGTCGGTCTGCACGCCCGTCCCGCCACCATCATCGCCGACGCCGCTGCCGGCGCAGCCGTCCCCGTCACCCTCTCGCTCGAGGGCGGAGAACCCGTGGATGCGGGCTCCGCGCTGATGATCATGACCCTGGGCGCCGAGAAGGGCACCAACATCGTGGTCAGCGCCGACGACGCGGAGGTCCTGGCGACCATCGCCGAGCTGGTCGCCAAGGATCTCGACGCCGAGTAGCGGACGCGCGGCCGGCCGAGACGCGAAGGCCGCCCACCCGGGTTCTCCCGGATGGGCGGCCTTCGTCGTCGGTGCGGGTTCGGCGCGGTTTCGCCGGACCCTCGGTTCAGGTGGCGGCGGGCTCGACGGCGAGGCCGGCGAGTTCACCGGCCAGCGCCTCGGGGACCCGCACGCGCAGGATGCTGCCGTCGGCGTCGTGTTCGGCCGAGAGCACCTCCCCTTCGCGGTGGATGCGGGAGATCACGTCGCCGCGGGTGAACGGCACCGCGAGGGTCAGCTCCACGTCGGAGCGGCGCACGTGGTCACGCACGCGCTCGAACAGCTCCGGCAGTCCCTCGCCGGTGCGGGCGGAGACGAACACCGCACCGGGGACCGCGGCCCGCAGTTCGGCCATGCGCAGCGCGTCGACGGCGTCGATCTTGTTGATCACCAGCAGTTCCGGTGGCGGGGTGGCGTCGTCCTCGGCGACCACCTCGTTGATCACCTGGCGGACCGCGGCGATCTGTTCTAGCGGGAACTGGTCGCTGCCGTCGACGACGTGCAACAGCAGATCGGCGTCGACCACCTCTTCCAGAGTCGAGCGGAACGCCTCGACGAGCTGGGTGGGCAGATGCCGCACGAAGCCCACGGTGTCGGTGAAGACCACCTCGCGGCCGTCGTCGAGGGTGGCGCGGCGCGTGGTGGGGTCCAGGGTGGCGAACAGTGCATCCTGGACCAGCACACCGGAGCCGGTCATGGCGTTGACCAGGCTCGACTTGCCGGCGTTGGTGTATCCGGCGACGGTCAGCTGCGGCACCGACCCACGATGACGGGCCGCGCGCTTGGTCAGCCGCGCGGTCTTCATCTCTCGGATCTCGCGGCGCAGCTTGGCCATCCGTTCGCGGATACGACGGCGATCGGTCTCGATCTTGGTCTCACCCGGACCACGCAGGCCCACACCGCCGTTGCTGCCGGCGCGACCACCGGCCTGCCGGGACATCGACTCACCCCAGCCACGCAGACGCGGGAGCATGTACTCCATCTGCGCCAGCGACACCTGCGCCTTGCCCTCCCGGGAGGTGGCGTGCTGGGCGAAGATGTCGAGGATCAGGGCGGTCCGGTCGATCACCTTGACCTTGACCACCTTCTCCAGGGCGGTCAGCTGTGCGGGGGTGAGCTCACCGTCGCAGATCACGGTGTCGGCGCCGGTGGAGCCGACGATGTCGTGCAGCTCCTCGGCCTTGCCCGAACCGATGTAGGTGGCCGGGTCCGGCGTCTGGCGCCGCTGGATCACCGCGTCGAGGACCTGCGAGCCCGCGGTCTCGGCGAGGGCGGCCAGCTCGGTCATGGCCGCGTGTGCCTGGGCGGAGGTACCGGTGGTCCACACGCCGACCAGGACCACGCGTTCGAGGCGTAGCTGTCGGTACTCGACCTCGGTGACGTCGGTGAGCTCGGTGGACAGGCCCGCGACACGCTGCAGCGATGCACGGTCGGAGAGCTGGAGTTCACCGGTGGTCGGATCGTCGGCCCGGTGCGTGGTCAGCCCGTGCAGACCGGCCAGGGCGGTATCTCGATCGATGGGGTCTGAACGGCCGGGATCGTACGAGTCATGCGCAGCGGTGTCCGGGTTCCGGACGTCGTCGCGGTCGGGGCCGTCGGTGTTCGAAAGATGAGTTGATGTCGTCATACGCCTTCCATGGTCGCATGGATCAACGTCGTCGAGCACCTGATTTAGTCCCCGACGGCACCGGCCGTCACCTCCGGGGCGGGGATCGCGGTGGCGGTCCAGCCGGGTCGGAAGCGTCCGTCGGCGACCAGTGCCGACGGCCCGCGCAGCCACGCGTCGTCGGGCAGGATCTGGATCTGCACGCGCCCGCCGGGCACGTCGATGGTGATCTCACCGGTCGATTCCCCGCGGTGGGCGAAGCCCGCGGCGGCCGCGGCGACCAGCCCGGTTCCGCAGCTGCGGGTCTCGCCGACACCGCGTTCGAAGACCCGCATCCGGGCGTGCAGGCGGCCGTCGGCCTCGGTGGGGACGGTGAGCAGTTCGACATTGGTGCCGTGCGGGAACACCTGGGAATCGATCTGTACGCCCGTGCCGAAATCGACCGCGGCCAGGGCATCGGCGTCGAGGCCGGGGACCACACAGGCCAGATGCGGGTTGCCCACGTCCACCGCGATGCCGCGGTAGAGGTCGGACCCGATGGTGACCGACGAGTCCACGCCGAGCCGGGCGGGACCCATCTGCACGCTGACGTCGGCGTCCTGGGTATCGAAGGAGTGCACGATCACCGGCCGTGCCCCGGCACGCGAGCCGACGGTGAACTCGTCGGTGCCGGCGAGTCCGGTGGCGCGGACGTAGTGGGCGAAGACCCGGACCCCGTTGCCGCACATCTCGGCGATCGAGCCGTCGGCGTTGCGATAGTCCATGAACCAGTCGTCGGGTGACACCCCGGCGGGCAGCGCGGCGAGGGTGCCCGCGGCGACCAGGGCGCCGGCACGGGCGACGCGCAGCAACCCGTCGGCGCCGATCCCCCGCTGCCGGTCACAGATCGCGGCGACCACCTCGGTGGGCAGGTCGAGTTCGGCGGCCGGATCGGTGAGGATCACGAAGTCGTTCTGGGTGCCGTGGCC
>NZ_BCNF01000201.1 GCF_001485495.1 Gordonia desulfuricans NBRC 100010
CGGCGTCCCCGTCGGCCGGCCAACGGCGATGGCTGACCGGCCCGCCCGCGCCGTCCTCCGCCCGATCCCCGCACCGCCCCTGGCCGCCCTGCCCCTTGCCGGACTGCGCCGCCTGGTGGTGCTGTGCGCCGTGGCGATGCTGGCGATGCTCGCGGCCGCACCGGCGGTGGCCGCGCCCACATCCGGGTCGGCCTCGGTGTCGCCGACCGCGTCGGAGGGCTCCCGGTTCGCGCGGATCGTGATCGATTCGCTCACCCCGACGATGGTGACGAGCACGTCCGGACCGACGGTGAGCATCACCGGGCATGTGCTCAACACCAGTTCCCGCACCATCCACGATCTGTCCATCCGGCTCGAGCGCGGTGATGCGGTCGCCGACGCCGACGAGCTGCGGTCGGCGCTGGCCGGTGAGCATCCGCCGGTGGCCGCGGCGAGTGCGTTCCGGCCGATCGGCTCCGACGACGGCCTCACCCCGGGCGCGCAGGTGGCCTTCGACCTGACCGTCCCGTTGTCGGGGGCCACGGGTCTGCAGATCGACCGCACCGGCGTCTACCCGCTGCAGATCAACGTCAACGGGCAGCCCGACTACGGCGGGATGGCGCAGGTCGCCGGCTCCCGCACGCTGCTGCCGGTCCTGTCGTTGCCGCCGAATCGTGCGCGTGCGGCGTCGTACGTCGACCCCAGCGAGTCGGGCACCACCACGATCTCCGGCCTCGGCCCCGACGGTTCGGTCTCCGCCGACACCTCCGACCCGTCACGGCTGACCTTGCTGTGGCCGCTGGCCGCACCCCCGCAGCTCGCCCCCGGCGTACTCGGCGGCAACACCGAGCCGGTTCGGCTGATCAGCGAAGACCTCGCCGCGTCGCTGGGCGACGGCGGCCGGCTGAAGGCGCTGCTGGATCCGTTGCGCGCGGTGACCCAACCGCCCGCAGGCACCGCCGGATCGTCGTCGAGCGCGGCGCCGAGCCCGGAGGCCGGGACCCCCGACGCCGACGGTCCATCGGAGTCGGCACCGCCGGCGGTGGCCTCCGAGATCTCGCGGTCGATGTGTCTGGCCGTCGACCCGGATCTGCTGGTCACCGTGCGCGCGATGTCGCTGGGATATGTGGTGACGTCGAATCCGGCGGATCCCACGTCACCGACGACGCCGGGCACCGGGCAGGCCGCGGCGGCCGCATGGCTCGACGAGCTGCGGTCGGTGTCGTCCCGGATGTGTGTGGTGGCGCTGCCGTTCGCCGCCGCCGACCTCACCTCGCTGCACCAGATCGACGACGTCGGGCTGACCGCCGCGGCCCTCGATTCCCCGGCCGACATCATCGACGCGATCCTGGGTGTGCGCAGTGTGCGGGGACTGACCATCCCGGCCCTCGGGGCGATCGACGCCCAGGGGGCGTCGTTGCTGCACGACGCGGACCATCACGCCGCGCTGACCTCGGCGGGCAATGTGACACCCACCCGCGGCGTGTCCGACACCGGCGGCTACCGCATCGGCGACCTGGGGGTGTCGACCTTCGACCAGCCGGTGACGGCCGCCCTGGCCGCGGTCGGCACCGCCCCCACCACCCCCGCCCTCACCCCGGCCGACCAGCAGGTCGATCTGTCCGAGGAGTCCGCGGTCAGCCGACGGCAGGCGGCGGTCGGCGCATTGGCCTTCGGCGCGATCGACGTGCCCTCGGCCACCGGCTCGTCGGCGGACGGCAGCTCCGGCACCGAATCCGGCGCGGATCCGGTGACCGGCCGTTCGCAGGTGATCCTGCCGTCGCCGTACTGGTCGCCGACCGACGACGACGCCGAGGCGCTGCTGTCGACGGCCACCGTCCTGCTCGGTGCCGATGCCGCCACCCCCCGGCCGTTCGCCGAGGTCGCGACGGCCACCACCGACGCGCGGACGGCCGGACGGTTGACCACGCCCGCCGGCATCGGGTCGGTCGCGAGCCTGTCGGTGCCGCTGACCGAGGCGACCGCCGACACCATCCGCGCCCAGACCGACATGTCGTGGCGACTGCAGAACTCGCTGGTCGCGACGGCGGAGGTGGCCGTCTCACCGGATCGCTACATGGCGCCGCTGCGCGAGGACCTGCTGCGGTCGATCACCACGCCCGCACAGGCCGGTACGGCCACCCGGGATCGGCTGATCGGGTCGCGGGTGGTGGCGACCGACGCGGTGAGTTCGACGTTGAGCCGGGTCCGCTCGGCGGTGACGATCCTGGACCCTGGTGGGCGCTACACGCTGGCATCCGAGCGCAGTCCGCTGCTGCTGGTGGTCCGCAACGATCTCTCCCTGCCGATCCGGGTGCGGATCATCACCGACACGTCGTCGGATCTGGAGGTCGGTGACATGGGCACCATCGAGATCCCGGCGCGCGGCACCCGCCAGATCCAGATGCCGACCCGCGCCGACAGCTCCGAGGCGATCACGGTGACGATCTCGATGACCACGGTGACCGGTGTGCAGCTCGGATCGCCGATCACGTTGTCGGTGCACTCCAACGCGTACGGCAAGCCGCTGTTCATCGTCACCATCATCGCGGCGGTGGTGCTGATCGCGCTGACCGCGCGGCGGCTGTGGCACCGCTTCCGCGGCGAGCCCGATCCGGCCGACGAGGACCGCCCGGAACCCGATGAGCTGGAACGATTGCTCGCGGCGACGACCTACCAGCAGCGACGACGTACGCTGCAGAACGAGGAGTTGTCCGACGAGGAGTTGCTGCCCGGGCTTCCTTCCGAGGATTCGGGTACCCCGTCGCCGGGGCATCCGGAACCGAATCCGGACAGCAGCCCGCGCACGTGACCGACACCGAGAAACCGCACAGCAACGACCAGAGCACCGACCAAGGCAGGGGTATGAGCGACCGAGGACCGCGCGACGACATCCCCCGTCGCGCCGCGCCCCGTCGCGTGCCCCCGCCGCCGCGTGTTCCGCCGAATCCGCGGGATCCGCGGGATCCGCGTGCCGGACGGTCGGGGCAGCCCCCGCGCGAGGGCCAGGCTCCCCGTTCCGGCGGGCC
>NZ_BCNF01000202.1 GCF_001485495.1 Gordonia desulfuricans NBRC 100010
TCGCCTGGGGGCACACTGGTCTGAGGCGCAGGCCGTTCCACATCGGGCTCGTTCATGGACTTACGCTACGCCGAATGCTGGTGCACACCATCGCGAGCTCAATGAGCGGCTCGGTTCGGCTGATCTCGAGTGCAGCCCAGCCCGGAGTGCCGGCTGGCGTGTACGCGGTGGTCACGGAAGCAACCGGAAACAGGGCCCTGAGCATCGCCTCAGTCCTATCGGGCTGGTCGCGGCGCATATCTATCAGTGGCTCCACCGTTGGTAGGTGACGATAGCCATCCACCACAAGATCCTGACAGTCGGTGTCATCGGCATCTTCCCCGGTTGATGCAGCGTGGCGCGATCGGTCCACTACCACGTCGGCGCGGTGATGATGGGTGGCCAGTGGGAACAAGCCTCTTCGTGGTCGCCCCCAGGATTAGTGGTACCATGTTTCGGTACCACTAGTGGATGGAGGGTGTTATGTCGATCAGTGCCAGCGAAGCACGGAAGTTGCTGTTCCCCCTGATAGAGCAAGTCAATAATGACCGCGACGCGATCGAAATCGTCTCCCGGAGGGGTAACGCAGTGTTGATGTCGGCCGACGAATACGCCGCATGGCAGGAAACGGCCTACCTGTTTCGCTCACCGACCAATGCGCGTCGATTGTTGGCCTCCTACACGCGTGCTACCGCGGGCGAGGTCGAAGCCCATGAGCTGGACCGAGCTGACAAGGACGCCTAAGTGCGTCTCGTCTGGGACCAGTCCGCGTGGGAAGACTACGTTCACTGGCAAACTGCCGACCGGCGACTACTCAAACGCATCAACACCCTGATCGATGCGTGTTTGCGCGATGCATTCACCGGGATCGGAAAACCTGAACCACTCAAATACGGAGCCCAAGGCGCCTGGTCACGGCGCATCACTGACGAACACCGGCTCGTCTACCTGGTTGACGGCGAAGACTTGATCATCCTGCAGGCCCGCTACCACTACTAACCATGAACAGCAGATCGCACACCACGCAGACGCAATAGCCACACTCTCAGAGCACGTTACAAACACGAACTCATCTACCGACCGATTACCACCGAGTTGCCCTGGGGGCCACAATTACTCGGCCACCAGAGCAACCCGGAGAGATTGCTGTCGAGGACCCCTACGCTAACCGGGGGTGCCCGTTGCCACACTCCCAGTTCTGTCGAATAGTTCGCCCCATGCGCACACCATCCCGATCTGCGCATGTTATTGGTGGTGGGTTGGGGTGAGTGGTGCGCGGCATCGCATTGTGTGCGAGATGTTGCTCTTCGACTGCCACCGCCATCAGCGACTTGGGGGCTGGCTACTGTCGATTCACGGTACCCGGCCAGCCACTGTTCGACCTCAACGATCAGAACGATGACCCTGCCACGCACCCACTCCTCAGCAGAGGCTATCGCTGGAGATGTTATGGCGGCGAGGAAACCTCGCCGCCAGTTCCGAACCCCCGGTGGTGACGCTGCGTACGTGGATAGTCATCCCAGTCAGAGAATAGGTCCACCGCGATCTGTTGATCGATCCAGTCAGCATCGTTGACCAACGGTCGATCTGATTCCCGAAGCGCAGTAGCGATCATGACTTGACCCTCCTCACGGTCACGAAATCGGCGACGGTGCCATGGGGGCCGAGGCTTCGTCGGTCCTCGGCCCCCACCGACCAGGGATGTCAGTATGCTTCACTCGGAATATCTTGGGGCCCACCGGTAATAGCCTGAGGCCCGCCGGTAGCCTCCACCGTAATCTTGCGCGGTTTAGCCTTTTCTGCCACCGGGATCGTGACACTCAGGACACCATTGTCATAGGTGGCGGCAATACCGGCCACATCGATGCCCTCTCCGAGAGACAACTGCCGCCGATAGGTGCCGGAAAACCGTTCACTGGTCAACCATTGCACCCCCTCATCAGTAGGCACACTGCGTTGCGCCGACAACGTCAACACACCATTATCGACAGCCACATCTATCGAACCAGGATCCGCACCAGGAAGATCAGCGACCAACATGTAGTGATCGTCGACCTTGTACAGATCCAACGGCATGAATCGTGGCGTGCGCGCTGTACCGGCAACAGCACCGGTCATCAATCCACGAGCCAGAGCATCGACATCGTTGAACGGATCAAAACGAAGCACAGCTACTCACCTCCTGAACATCAGGCTGCCCGCCACCCGTTGACGAGCAGCTCACGCTGTACGACACCAAAATAGCACCACAATCCCCCGTGCGCTAGCACTCAGCCACATCGAGTGCTAAAACAGGGGTGCCTGCTTCTGATGGCCGAGTCACGTGTCAAATACCAAGGAGGGCAGCATGACTGGACACGAAGACCCGACTCTTGACATGGTGGTCACCTGGCCAGAACCATCGCCATTGCATCACTGGTGGGCTACTGTGATGGCCACCAGCGACCCGGGCCAGTTGGGCAGAGATCACCGACACCACACCCACGATCTGCGGCACGGAGCGATTCGATGAGGCCAGCCCTGGCTACCGTTTCCCCACACCGAACACATCGGTTCGCGCTACCGCGGCGTCGCCTACTGCCGGCGAAGTCGCGCCGCCACGCGCACCCGCCGTACACCCCGCCGTGGGAGAAGCGGCAACGGTGGGACCCCCTGGATGCGCTCCTTGCCGCACTCCTGGCGACCATCGGATTCGCCGTCACCGTTCTTCTCATCCTCACCGGCTCAACCCCCGCTGCGGTGCTCACCGCGATTGCCATCGCATTCGGCTCCACCGCTCTGGAAATCTATATCCTGCACCGACTCCCCTAGACGGTATCGCGGGACTGCTAGCGAGGCCGACCGTCCGTCGAAACCTCTGCAACGTCACGCCGGAACGCACCCACCTCCGACCTGTGCCCACCACCCGACATCAGCCGCCGGAGATTTCGACACGCCTCGTCGCTCCGCTCCTCA
>NZ_BCNF01000203.1 GCF_001485495.1 Gordonia desulfuricans NBRC 100010
GCGGCCGACGACCTGCGTGCGCGCGCGGTGCGCCGATCCCGCGCGGTGTGGTGGATCCTCGTCGCCGCCGTGGTCGTCGCGATCGCTCTGGCCGCCACCGCCATCGGCTATGCGATCTCCGATGCCCGCGCCGACGGTCGGGCCGAGACCCGCGACGACGTCCTCGACGCGGCACGGTCGGCGGCCACCACCATGCTCGCCGCCGACCCGGCACATGCCGACCGATACGTCCGCGACGTCCTCGCGCTGAGTACCGGTGCCCAGCACGACCGGCTCGAGCGTGCACAGGCCGCACTCACCGCGGCCGTCGCCGCCCAGCCCGGAGCGAGCACCGGCCGGGTGATCGCCGCGGGGCTGGCGACCGACCCGCCGTCGGACGATCCGGGTGCCGCCGCGGATGTGCTGCTGGTGGCCGAGGCGTCCAATCCCGAACTCGTCGGCGGCGACCCCGGCGCCGAACGGATCACGTTGACGTTCACCATGACCTGCGTCGACGGGAACTGGCTGGTCGGATCGGTGGTGCCGGGATGAGTCCTCGGATGTGGTCCACCCGATTGCGGCGGGGCGAGCGTCGCCGGCTTCGCGTGGCCGTGCTGGTCGTCGTGGTCGCGCTGATCATCGCGGCACTGGGCTGGGTGATGGCGGTCCGGTCGGCGCCGCAACCCGACGACGCCGAGCGTGCCGCGGTGTCGGCGGCGGCATCGGAGGCGGTGTCGGCGCTGCTCACCGTGACCGGCGGACGGGCCCAGGACGCGGCGGCGGTTCGCGCCCACCTCACCGAACCGTTGCTCACCCGGTACGAGAGTCAGGGCGCCGACCTGGTGGCACCCGGTGCGGTCGCCGCGGGCGCCACGGCCTCGGCGCAGGTGGTGGGCGTCGGGGTGCACGAGTACGGGCCCGAGCGGGCACGGCTGCTAGTCTTCGTCGATCAGGTGATCGATGTCACCGGAAAGGCGGAGGGTGGTGTACCGCTCACTGGGCATACACCTTCCGCAAAGTGGGTGGTCATGGCTAAGGTGAACGGAACCTGGCTGATGTCCGACCTGCTTCCGGTCGGCGACATCACCCGTTGACCTGGGGGAATGCCGCGTCGATGCGCCGGCACACGACGAGAGGATCTCGACGACGATGAGCGATTCCGGAGCCGGTGTGGTCGTGGTGGGGGCGGGGCTCGGGGCCATCCGCGTCGCCGAGAACCTGCGAACCGGCGGATACACCGCGCCGATCACCCTGGTCGGCGACGAACCGTACGCCCCGTACGACCGTCCGCCGCTGTCGAAGTCGGTGCTGCTCGGCAAGGACGACCGGCCCGACCTCAAGGCCGACGAGTTCTACGCCGACTCGCAGATCACCCTGCGCCTGGGCACCCGGGTCACCGCGGTCGATCCGGCCGCCAAGACGGTCACCGTCGACGACGGCTCCGAGACCGCGACCCTCGGCTACGACGCACTCGTCCTGGCCACCGGACTCACCCCGCGACCCTTCCCGGGCGCCGAGAACGTCGATGGCGTGCACGTGCTGCGCACCTTCGACGACGCGGTGACCCTGCGCGAGGAGATCGACGGCGCGCGGACCGCAGTGGTCATCGGGGCCGGCTTCATCGGCTGCGAGGTGGCCTCGAGTCTGACCGAACGCGGCCTGACCGTCGCCCTCGTCGAACCCGCCCCCACGCCGCTGGCCGCCGCACTCGGTGAGCAGATCGGCGCACTGGTCACCCGGATGCACATCGCCCGCGGGGTGGACGTGCGCACCGGTGTCGGCGTCGCCGAGATCGTCGTCGGCGACGAGGGTGCGGTGCGTGCGGTGCGGCTGACCGACGGCAGCGAGTTGTCGGCCGACATCGTCGTCGTGGGCATCGGATCGATTCCGGTCGTCGGCTACCTGGACGGCTCGGGAATCGACCTCGCACCGCGCGAGGCCGGGGGCGGTGTGGCCTGCGACAGCGTCGGGCTCACCGGTGCCGCCGACGTCTACGCCGTCGGAGATGTGGCGAATTGGCGTGACGCCGAGGGTGTTCCACACCGCGCCGAGCACTGGAACCACACCGTCGACCAGGCGGCGATCGTCGCCCGCGAGATCGTCGGCGACCCCGAGGCCACCGCCATCACTGCCTCCGTCCCGTACTTCTGGAGCGACCAGTTCGGCCTCAAGATCCAGGTTCTCGGCAGCCCGACCGCCGACGACACCGTGCACGTCGTCGACGACGACGGTACCAAGTTCCTCGCCTACTACAGCCGCGACGGACTGCTGACCGGCGTCGTCGGCGCCGGCAAGGTCGGTGCGGTGATGAAGACCCGCCCCAAGCTGCAGAACCCGACGCCCATCACCGACGTCGTCCCGGCCGGGTAATCGCCTCGGAGGTGGTCACGCACCGAGTCCGCCCGGTGGGGGCGACTCGACTTGTCGCTGAGCTCCTCGGCGGCTCAACCATCTTGTGCTGGTTGATGATTGAGCCGGGACCGAGCCCGAAGGGCGAGGACCCGTGTCGAAATCTCTGTGGGTGGCGTCGGGTGGGTGGACACCTCGAAGGTGGGCCCGCACCGAGTCGGGCCCGGCGGGGCTTCCGGATCGATCAACATTGTTGGTGTGCCATCTGTTTCGGGTGGTTTCGTGCACGACCTATCGCCCTCAGAAAGGTGGCGGGTTCTCGTCGTCCCAACGTTGTTGGGCGCGGTCGGCTCGGCGGCGGCGTTGCCGGTGGATGCTGTCGGTCTTGCGGCGGGCGGGGTGGTCGGGTGGTTTGTCGGCGAGGCCGATGAGTCCGGGGA
>NZ_BCNF01000204.1 GCF_001485495.1 Gordonia desulfuricans NBRC 100010
TGGACCATCCCGGCGTTTCCGGAGACCTCATCTTGTGAGTGCTTCCTCCGGTCTGAGGGCACGTCTGTGATCGTAGTGGAACTGTTCAGCCTCGTCTGGGGTCAGGTCGTCGCAGTAGGTGTGCGGCCGTTCCTGGTTGTAGAACGCGACCCATTGCGCGGTCGCCAGTGACAGTTCGGTGACCCCGGGGAACCGGGGCTGGTTGTCGACGAGCTCGTTCTTGTAGTCGGAGTTCACCGATTCGGCCAGAGCGTTGTCGTAGCTGTCTCCAACACTTCCGACTGAAGCGGCGATCCCGGCCTCGGCGAGGCGCTCGGTGAACGCGAGCGCCGTATACTGCGAGCCAGCGTCGTTGTGATGGGTCAAACCGTCCAGATCCGTTACGCCAGAACGCATTCGGGCCGCGATAGCGTTATCGATGGCGGCGGTGACCAGGTCCGTCGTCATCTGTGAGGCGACCTTCCAGCCGACGATCTTGCGGGCGAACACATCGGTGACGAACGCCGTGTACGCCCACCCCGTCGCGATACGGCAGTAGGTGAAATCGGCCACCCATAAGCGGTTCGGTTCCGCCGCCCAGAACCGGCGATCGACCAGGTCTTCCGGCCGCTCGTGGTCATGGTTGGGGCGGGTGGTGTGCGGGCTCTTCTTCTTCAACGCGCCGTGCCACCCCATCTCCCGCATGAGGCGCTCGACGGTGCAGCGGGCGACGTCAATTCCGTTGCTGCGCAACTTAATCCACATCTTCCGCGAGCCGAGAACCTGGTAGAGCTGCTGCTCCTTCCGGAGCGAGTAGATCGCGTCGATGACCTGCGCATCGGCGACCATACGTGCAGTGGGCTGCTTGTTGACGTGCTCGTAGTATGTGGATGGGGCGATGGGCAGACCGTGCTCGGTGAGCACTCGGCACATCGGATCGACTCCCCAGACAAGACCATCGCCGCCCACCCGGTTGCCCTGGTGAGCGGCGATGAACTCCACGATCAGCGGTGTGGCCGGTCGATCTCGGCCGCGAAGAAACTGGCTGCCGCCTTCAAGATCCCGTTGGCGCGTTTGAGTTCCGCATTCTCCTTCCGCAGGCGTCTGACCTCATCACCGTCGACCGCTGCCTCCGACACCGCAGCGGCTGCTTCGGGGACGTTGCGGACCCATTTGCGTACCGTCTCCGCCGACCCGATCCCGAGTAGGCCGGCGGTCTTGTTCATTGCCGCCCACTCCGTCGACCCGTCGGCCACCAACTGGGCCACCATGTCCACCGCGTCCCGCTTCAAATCAGCCGGGTACCGCTTCGTTCCTGATGCCATGGCATCCATCCTTCCGTGAGACACAGTCTCCGGAAACTCCGGGATGGATCACAACTCGGACGCTCGCTGTGGGCCCGACGTGCCGAGATCCTGGCCTACTTCGACACCGGCGCCTCCAACGGGCCCGTTGAAGCGATCAACGGACGCTTGGAACACCTGCGTGGCATCGCCCTGGGCTTCCGCAACCTCAACCACTACATCTTGCGGTCACTCATCCACTCCGGCGGCCTGGCAGAACACCTCGACGCACTCTGAATCAGGAAGAGCCACTTTGCCCCTGCGACATCGCCACGAGTACGCCGCAGACATTCCTCGTGGCCACACTGCCGGCGACTTCACCCGGCACGGGAGTCGCCCACCCGATCACGATCGGGTGGGCGTGCGCCTCACCCCGGCCCATATCCACCAGATCGGAGCCGGCGTACCTCTTGAGAGGCTTTACACGTTGGTTTCTCACGTACACCTTCCCGCCTTGCTAGGCAGACCCGGATCGTCTGGCAGTGCCGACCCGTCCTGCCCTCGTCAGGGCTGCTCTCACCCTCACCGGCGTCTCCCGGTTCGGGCTGCCCTCAGCTTCCCCAGCCTGCTGCGACTGACCAGAGATGGAGCCCTTTCACCTCCATCCGGTAATGCAGCGCCTCGTGGCGCACAAAGTCCCAAATCCAGGCATTGGACCGGACCCAAGCGTCGCTGCCGATGCTGCCGGCCGCGCCGGGACCATGACCCACGACTATGAACGCAACGGCACGACTACCTTGTTCGCTGCGTTGGACGTGCTCACCGGTACCGTGATCGGCCAGTGTCTGTCGCGTCACCGGCACGAGGAGTTCATCACGTTCCTCAACACCATCGACCGCCAGGTCCCGGCCGGGTTGCAGGTGCATCTGATCCTGGACAATTACGCCACCCATAAACACCCGAACGTGCAGAAATGGAGGAAGCGGCATAAGCGGTTTCATTTCCATTTCACCCCGACCTCATCATCGTGGCTCAACCAGGTAGAGCGCTGGTTCCGCGAGCTGACCGACAAGAACCTCCGCCGCGGGATCTTCCCCAGCGTGCCCGATCTGATCGCAGTATCGAGTCATACATGAACGCACACAAAGACAATCCAAAACCCTACGTATGGACCGCCACCGCCGAATCCATCCTCGCCAAAGTTGCCCGCGCCCGCTCTACACTCGAACAAGTAGCCAACTAATTT
>NZ_BCNF01000205.1 GCF_001485495.1 Gordonia desulfuricans NBRC 100010
CTAAGTCTTTGCTCCGATCGACGTTCTACGTAAGTTGAGCAGCTAGCCTCGATGTTTCGTCGGGGGTCGCCCGGTGTTTGAGCGGGCCCGGAGTGGTGGTCTGAGGACCGGATTCCGGACCGGGGCCGTGAGTGGGTGGCCGAGCGTCGGTGGGCGTCGGGGTTCACGGCCCCGAAGTGCGTTGTCCTTTCAGTCGGTGGGTCAGGCTGGCCGGGGGTCAGCCGGGGTCGGGAAGTGCTGCGAGTCGGGTGAGTCCGTCGAGCAGTAGCTGCCGGTGGGGTGCGGTGGCGGCGAGTGTGAGTCGGGTCCGCCGCGCGTGGCGGGTCAGTCGGGCAGCGATCGAAAACAGTTGTAGTCGTAGCCGTTTGGGTTCCCACCGTCGGGCGGGGGTGGTGTCGAAGGCGAGCATCTGCGTCCAGGCGATCAACTCACACGCCACCGCGACGATGGCACACCAGATGCGGTTCTGATCAAAACCGTGCAGGGGAAGGTTCGTCAGGCCGCAGTCTTTGGCGGTGCGGATGCGGTCCTCGCAACGGGCCCGCCGCCGGTGGCGCAATTCGAGCTCGGCCAGCTGGCCGCGGGGTGTGTTGGTGGCGAACGCGGTCAGCCGCATGCCGTCGGAATCGGTGAACCGCAACTGCGCTCCCGGATGCGGTGTCTCTTTCCGGACGATGACCCGCATCCCGGCGGGCCAGCCCGACAGGTCCAGCATGCCCGTCAGTTCCGCGACCCACGCCCCGTCACGCTCGACACCGTCGGCGTCGTAGGCCGGCGTCCACGCCTCGGGTAGTAGTCGGGCGACGATCTCGGCGATGGCCTCGGTGAGTCCGAACCCGACCGAGTAGGCCAACCGCCGCCTGGTCAGATACTCCAGGAATTCGTGGGTACCGCCAGCCGAATCGGTACGGATCAACACCGTCTTGCCGACCCGATAGCCATCGACGCCGGGTACCTGGACCAGGGCCTGCTCGACGACGGCGATGTGATCAGCAGCGGTGTTCGACCCGGCATTACCGGGCCGCAACATGATTGCGAGGGGTTCGCCGGTGCCGGCGGCTTTGGTGGTCGGCGAACGCGCACAGCGGGTGAAATCCGTAGCCTTTCTTCCAGTTTGGGGTGGCGTGTTCTTTGTCGGAGTGTGCGGTCACCAAGGTGGCGTCGAGATCGATGATCAACGGATGACGCGCATCGCGGTCGTGGTTGGGGGCTGCGGTGCCGGCCGCGGTCCACGCCTGCGCCCGGGCGGCGGCGCGGGCGGAGTTGATCGCCGACAAGGCTGCCGGTGCTTCGGTGGCCAGCGTGGAGATCAGCCGCGACACCGTCGGATCCGAGGCCACCGGCCCGAACACGCCCGGGTCGGCACGGATCTGGTTGATATCAGCCAGACAGTCGCCGCCCACGGCGACCGCGACGGCGAGGTCGAGCAGGATCTTGCCCGGATCGTGAGTGGCCAGAGGCTTGCGCCACGGCGTCAACCCGGTCGACAAGTGCCTGCTCAGACCGGTTTTCTCGGCCGCCCGCAGCAGGACCGTCGCCCCGGCGTGCGACACCACCCCGGTTCGGGAACCATCTACAGACAACGGCGGGTACCACGACGTAGACTTACTCACCTGAATGGTGCTCCTCGAACTGGTCCGATTGAAACTGTGGTAAGTCCAATCATCCCAGGTCAGGGCACCATTCTTCATTCACGACACGGAATCAGCGTGAAAGCCCGAGGCTAGTGGTGTGTCTCGCAAATAACCGTCTACATGTTGGGTACGATTCTCTGTATGAGTGGGCGAGCTGCGGCACCGTTGCCGTTGACCGATGGTGAGCGCGAGACGTTGGAGAGGTTGACCCGCAGCCAGCGGGTTCCGCATCAGCAGGTGCTGCAGGCCAGGGTGTTGTTGCTGGCCTCGGACGGGGTCGCCAACATCCGGATTGCCGAGGAGGTTGGGGTCCGCGCGGCCACGGTGCGGGCCTGGCGGAGCCGGTTCGGCGAGGACGGTTTGGCCGGTCTGGGTGTGATTCGCAAGGGTCGGGGTCGACGGTCGTCGATCAGCGCGGAGACGGTTGCCGAGATCGTGCGGTTGACCACGACAACGACACCGCCGGGGCAGACGCATTGGTCGTGTCGGACGATGGCGCAGCGAGTGGGGGTGAGTTCTTCTACAGTGCAACGGATTTGGTCGGATCTTGACGTGAAACCGCATCGAGTCGACACGTTCAAGGTATCCAATGACCCCCGATTCGAGGAGAAGCTGATCGATGTGGTCGGGTTGTATCTGAACCCGCCGGAGAAGGCGATCGTGCTCTGTATGGATGAAAAGTCCCAGATCCAGGCATTGGACCGGACCCAAGCGTCGCTGCCGATGGTTGCCGGTCGCGCCGGGACCATGACCCACGACTATAAACGCAACGGCACCACCACCTTGTTCGCGGCGTTGGA
>NZ_BCNF01000206.1 GCF_001485495.1 Gordonia desulfuricans NBRC 100010
TTTGAACCGGGCGAAGCATCAGAAGCTCCTCGCGGCCTGGTTGCAGACCTGTGACCGCGGCGCTGTCGATGTGCTGTTGGCGATCAAGGAGGTGGCTGCGATCGCGGCGTTGACCGTGGAGATCAACGAGGTGCACAAGCAGTTGTCGGCGTTGGTTGCGGTGGCGGTGCCGTCGCTGGTGGCGTTGCCTGGTTGTGGGTTCCTCAGTGCGGCGAAGTTGCTTGGCGAGTCGGCCGGTATTTCGCGTTTCGGTACCGAGGCGCAGTTCGCTCGGCATGCGGGGATCGCTCCGGTGCCGGTGTGGTCGGGTAAGTCGGCGGGTAGGCATCGGTTGACGCGTTCGGGGAATAGGCAACTCAATGCGGCGGTTCATCGGATTGCGTTGACCCAGTCTCGTATGCCTGACAGTCTCGGGCATGCCTATTACGCGAAGAAACGTGCCGAGGGTAAGAAGTCTCGTGAGGCGATGCGTTGCCTGAAACGGCGACTCGTACGCACGATTTTTCATCGTCTGGTCACCGATCATGCTGCTCGTTCGCACACTGAAATCCTGGTTCCAGGAGCAGCCGCTTGACATAGGAGCGATGAGCCGGGACCTTCTTCGATGA
>NZ_BCNF01000207.1 GCF_001485495.1 Gordonia desulfuricans NBRC 100010
GTGCGTTGGGTGGTGACCACCTGCTCCTCATTGGATCAACCACCCACTGGGCGTAGCTGATTCAGCCGCACCTTCTACGATGATTGAGCCGGGACCGAGCCGGAAGAGCGAGGACCCGAGTCGAAATCTCCGCAGCTAACAATGTCCCCAACCATCCCACAGGTGAACCCGAACCCCCAGGGTGAACGATTTTCACAATCTATCCACAAATATTGATCTACTTGCGAATTCGGGCTGTCATCGCCTATACGTTCGCTACAATGGAACACATGCAGGGGGAGCTGGATACCGTGATCGACATACTCACCAATTGTCGTTTCGACGACGATCCGACCGGGCAGATCGTCTTCGCGGACATGCAGAACCTGGTCACCATACGCAACCTCGTCGACTCGCTCACCGCCGCCGGCGCTGGTCACCTCGACCGGCTGGGTTTGGCACAACGGCACGGCCACAAACCGATCACGTTGCTGATCGAGATGGGACTCGCGCCCGCCGTCGCTGCGCGGATGCAGCGGATCGGGACGTCGGCGGTGGTGGAACGCACGCTGAAACATGCTGCCGACGGCGCAATCTCGGGTGAGCATGTCGACGCGATCGTGCGCGGACTCAACCAGATCGGACTACGCGCCGGGGAGGCTCCGACTGCCGAGACCTGGGCTGAGTTCGAGGGTGATCTGTTGGCGCAGGTGTTGTCCGGCGCGAAACCGGCCGAGGTGATGGCACGGGCACATCAGCTCGGGGATCATCACTCGTCGGATACCGAGGGCGGACGACCGGCGAAGGAAGACCGCAACCTGAATGCCCTGGATATCGGGCGGACCGATGATGGGCGGGTCGCGGTCTCGGGGAGTCTGGATGTTGTTGTCGGGGAAAAGCTCGCGACGGCCATCGAGAAGCTCTCAGCCCCGGTACCCCAGCCGGATGGCTCGAAAGATCCCCGCGAAGCACCCCGACGTCGCGCAGACGCGTTGGAGATGGTGCTCGATATGGCCGCTGATGCGGGGGAGCGGTCGGTGACCGCGCTACCTGCGGCGTTGATCAACCTGTCGGTTCCCGCGGACGCGCCCGACAAGTCGGCGTTGGCGTTCGGTGGTTCGATCACTCACAGCACTTTGTTGGAAACCAGTTGTGACGGTGTGGTGGTGATGACCATCGTCGACGGCGAACGTGTCCCGTTGGATATGGGTCGGTCGAAACGGTTGTTCACCGCCAGTCAGCGGCGAGCGTTGTTCGAGCGGGATCGGTGTTGTATCAAGTGCGGTGCCCCGGCATCGCGCACTCAGGCTCATCACATTGCGCATTGGTCGGATGGCGGTGCCACTGATCTTGCCAACGGGTGTTTGTTGTGTGCGTCGTGTCATGCCGATGTGCATCACAACGGGTGGGATGTGTATATGGGTCCGGATGCGCATCCGTGGTTGATCCCACCTGAGGTGGTAGATCGACGTCGGCGTCCGATTCCGGCGTACAACAGGCGGTTTGCCGACGAACTACCGAATGCTGCCTGAGTTGTGATTGAGCTTGTGTTCTTTGAGAACTTCATAGAGATAGTGGTGTGTCGGGACCTCCGTTGGTTGCGTTGGCGAGTTCGGCCGGCGGAGGTTTCGACACGTCTCGTCGCTTCGCTCCTCGTCGGCTCAACCATCAACGGAGCGTGGCTAATTGAGCTGAGCCCTCTTACATGATTGAGCCGCGCCTACCTTGCTGATTGAGCCGCACCTTCTACGATGATTGAGACATCCCTGGAAGGAACTTGTCAAGCAGCCGGCTGTGTTTGGGCCTGTGACCAGGCAATCGAGGGGTTGTAG
>NZ_BCNF01000208.1 GCF_001485495.1 Gordonia desulfuricans NBRC 100010
GGGGCGATTCAACCCAATCCCTCGACGAGGCGATCAACCAGTACCGCAAGGATCGGAATCCGCTGACCAACGGCCAGCCGGAGCCGCTGCTGTCGTTCGGGCACCGGGCGCTGGTGCATTTCGCGGTCTCCAACGACCTGGCCGCGATGACCACCCGCCTCGAGGGCGAGAAGACCCACTTCCTGCCGTTCAACATGGGCCATAAGGGCGGCGCGGGGAACCCGCCGGCCGAGGGCGGGCGGTCGGCGACGGCGTACCTGTGGGAGCGGGTCTGAGACAAGGACTCCTGGCTGAACATCATCGGCCGGCTGATGATCGTCGAGACCAAGGAAGAGTGGGACGTCGCGACCGGGACGTCAGTGCGGCGCACGAGCATGCTGTTCCCGCGGTTCCATCAGTGGGAGGCCGTGACGAACATCGTGGACGCGGTGCGTGAGGAAGGGGTGGGCTGGCGCTACCTGATCGAGCACTCGGCCGGGTCGGGCAAGACGAACACAACTGCCTGGACCGCGCACCGGCTGGCACGCCTGCACGTCGACGACGAGAAGGTCTTCGACTCAGTGATCGTGGTGGTGGACCGCACCGTGCTCGACGGGCAGCTCCAGGAGGCGATCCGCCAGATCGACGGCTCGGGGAAGATCGTGACCACGATCAGCCCGGAAGACGTCCGCAGGGCGGGCGCGAAGTCGAAATCCGTGTTGCTGGCGACCGCGCTCAAGAACGGTGAACTGATCATCGCGGTGACAGTGCAGACCTTCCCCCACGCCCTCGACGAGATCCGCAAGGACTCCTCGCTCAAGGGGCGGCGCTTCGCGGTGATCGCCGACGAGGCGCACTCCTCACAGTCCGGCCAGATCTCCTCCAAGCTCAAGGCCGTGCTCACCGCCGAGGAAGTGAAGGAGATCGAGGAAGGCGGGGAGATCGACGTCGAGGCGATCCTGGCGTCGGAGATGACCGAGCGAGCCGAGTCGCAGAACATTTCCTACCTCGCTTTCACCGCGACCCCGAAGAACAAGACCCTCGAACTCTTCGGCCGCAAGGGGCCGGACGGGAAACCGGTCGAGTTCCACCTCTACTCGATGCGCCAAGCGATCGAGGAGGGCTACATCCTCGATGTGCTCCAGGGCTACCAGACCTACGACACCGCCCTGAAGATCGCCGGCAAGGCCGAAAGCGGCGACGGCGGCGAGGTGGAGGAGTCCGCTGCACGGAAGGGACTGATGCGGTGGGTGAAACTGCACCCGACCAATATCAGTCAGAAGGTGCAGATCATCGTCGAGCACTTCCACACCAACGTCGCACACCTGCTGGAAGGCAAGGCGAAGGCGATGGTGGTGACCGACTCACGTATGGCCGCGGTCAAGTACAAGAAGGCGATCGACGCCTACATCACCAAAAGAGCCGCCGTGGACGCTTCGTACAATTACCGCACCCTGGTCGCTTTCTCAGGATCGGTGACGATGGATGAAGACGAGCAGTGGTCGTCGGACTGGGGGCAGCAGCCGAGCAAGGACGACGAGTTTGCCGAGGCCAACCTCAATCCCGGCGCCAGCTCGGACTTGGCCGCCGCGTTCAAGGGCGCGACGTACAAGATCATGTTGGTCGCCAACAAGTTTCAGACCGGGTTCGACCAGCCACTGCTCTCAGCGATGTATGTCGACAAGAAACTCTCCGGCGTCACCGCCGTGCAAACGCTGTCCCGACTCAACCGCACCCACCGCACAGCGAGCGGGGAGCAGAAACGCAAGACGTTCGTCATTGACTTTGTGAACAAACCCGAGGACATCCGGGCCGCGTTCGAGCCGTACTTCACAGGCGCCACGCTCGAGACCGAGACCGACCCGTACGTCGTGGTCCACCTGTCCACCAAGCTCGCCCAAGCCGGCATCTACACGACGGAGCAGGTACGCGAGGTCGCAGAACTGTGGGTCACACGGAAGGGCAACAACGCCCTGTCGTCGGCGATGAGTAAGCCCAAGCATGAATTTGCCCGCCGCTATGCGGCGGCGCTCGAGGCCGATGACAAAGTCACCCTCAACACGCTCGATCTGTTCCGCAAGGATGTGGCCACCTACGTCCGGCTCTACGACTTCATGAGCCAGATAGTCGACTACGGCGACCCCTACATGGAGATGCTGTCGATCTTCCTCCGGCTACTGGACAAGGTCATCGCAGAGTCTTCGTGGGCCGCTGAGGTTGATCTTTCCGACGTGGTCCTAGTCGGGGTCAAGCACACCGCGAATTCGAGGATCGATATCTCGCTCACCGGAGACGGCGAACTCAAGGGCATTAGCGG
>NZ_BCNF01000209.1 GCF_001485495.1 Gordonia desulfuricans NBRC 100010
GATTCAGTGTCATGACCACCACAACATCGACATCAGTTGCACCCCAAACAGTGCCGCCACTACCGGCCGACCTCGACCACGCGCTACGCCGATTGAAACTGGCCTCGATCCGCCGCACCGCACCCGAGGTGCTGCTCACCGCGAAAACTCAGCGGTGGACACCCGAAGAAGTACTGCGGACCCTGGTGGAAGCCGAGATCGCCGCTCGTGATGCCTCCAACATCCGCAACCGACTCAAAGCTGCCGGGTTCCCGCTCACCAAAACCCTGGAATCGTTCGACGTGGCCGCATCCTCCATCCCGGCCAACACCTTCGAATACCTGTCCTCGCTGGAATGGGTTCGGGCCCAACACAACCTGGCCTTGATCGGCCCAGCCGGGACTGGCAAGAGTCACACCCTGATCGGGTTGGGGATCGCCGCAGTGCACGCCGGACACAAAGTGCGGTACTTCACCGCCGCCGACCTCGTGGAGACCCTGTATCGCGGGCTGGCCGACAACACCGTCGGTAAAACCATCGACACCCTGCTGCGCCAAGATCTGCTCATCCTCGACGAGATCGGATTCGCCCCGCTCGACGACACCGGCACCCAACTGCTGTTCAGGCTCGTCGCCGGCGCCTACGAACGCCGCTCTCTCGCGATCGCCAGTCACTGGCCCTTCGAACAATGGGGACGCTTCCTGCCCGAACACACCACCGCCGCCAGCATCCTCGACCGACTCCTGCACCACGCCACCATCGTCATCACCGACGGCGACTCCTACCGCATGACACACCGAACGGAGGTACCACCCACCTAGAACATCCCGCACAGGGTGGGGACTTTTACCTGGCCACCAGCGGGGACATCAAACTGGCCGTTGACAGTCACAGATACTCAGGAGCTGCCCGGACATGCTCGCGGCGCTCCGAGGGAGTGATCCCGTACTGCCGCTTGAATGCCCGGCTGAAGACAGCAGCGTCTGCAAATCCATAGCGCACCCGAATATCCTGAACACTAAGATGACGATACGCGGGGTCGCCCAGGCATTCGAAACACCTCATCAACCGCTCGTCACGCACCCAGGACGAGAAGGTTGCCGACTCCTCGGTGAAGAGCCGATGCAAATGGCGCACCGAGATGGAGAACGCCGCAGCGACACCGTGCGGGGTCAACAACGGATCACCGAGCCGGGATCTCACATACTGTTTGATGCTCATCAATGACCGCTGCGGACCAGCACCGCCACCGTGAGAGGGACCGGCTGCCCATCGCAGCGTCGTGGCAAGCAAGTCGATCCCCGCTTCGCCCAGTTGTTCGCGTTCGACATCGGAGGCGTCCTCGCCAACACGCTGCAGGTTGGTGAGAAACCCAGAGACTGCCCAGCCCATCCCCAAAGAGCCATCGATGCGTCGGGCGGTGGCATCGGCGGCCAGCGTTCCGCGAGCATCAAGGGCAGTTCGTGGAATATGGAAGACGAGGTGATCAAAGCCATCACCCTGGAAGTCCACCGAGTAGCTGCGGGCGGTATCGAAGATCGTGAAGTCACCGGCTCGCAGTTCCACCTCACGATCATCCTGAATGCCCACCGTGCGACCGCGCAACTGCAGTGCGAGCAGATACCGATCGTCCTCGCTGTGGGAAAGACAGTCACGGCTGCGGGTGGCAATCATCGGGTCACAGCTGATCCGCGTTGCCCGAAGAACGCCGTACGAGCGGGTGCGCACCGCCCCGCGATATGTGCGGCTACCGCGGTGGTCCACTTCGAGTTCGACAAAGGTGCGGCAGATGACCTGGCGCCAGTACTCCTCGCGGTCACCGTCAGGAATCCCGGCAGTAGACAACGTTGTTTCCATGGGCCTTTATTCTATGCGGGATGCCATAACATGTCCGTCCTACCGAGGCCTCGTTGACTTCTGGTGACACGATTGTTGGCCTGGAGCGACGTTCTCGGCGGCACCGCCTCGCATCATGCACTCGGTGTGGGCCGCATGAGTCACTGGCGGTAGGTCGTGACAGTGAAATCGGGGAAGCGGTTGGCGAATTTGGTGGAGTCGAAGCTGTTGTCGTCGCGGTAGCGTGGCAACAGTTCGCTGGCTTCCTTCACGGTGAACC
>NZ_BCNF01000210.1 GCF_001485495.1 Gordonia desulfuricans NBRC 100010
ATGATTGAGCCGGGACCGAGCATCGCGAGGACCCGAGTCGAAATCTCCGCAGCCAACGTCGGGAGGCGACCACCCCCGACGCTCAGCGGATGATCGACCCGATGATCCGAGTCACGAGCGGATGGCGCCGACATCCTTGCGGAGTACATGCTTCATGATCTTGCCCGTCGTGTTGCGGGGCAGTTCGTCGACCACCACGAGCTCACGCGGGAGCTTGTACCGCGCCAGGGCTCCGCCCAGGAACTCGCGCAACTCGTCGAGTTCGATCGTCGCACCCTGTTTGGGTACGACCACCGCTGCCACCCGCTCACCCCATTCGGGATCGGGCATGCCGATCACGGCGACCTCGGCAACGGCGGAATGCGTGTAGATGGCACTCTCGACCTCGGCGGGATAGACGTTCTCACCACCCGAGATGATCAAGTCCTTCAGTCGATCACAGATGAAGTAGAAGCCATCCGAGTCCTGGTAGGCGACATCACCGGTCTTGAACCAACCTCCGTCGAGCTGCGCCGCAGCGGTGGCGTCGGGGAGATTCCAGTATCCGGGGGTCACCGTGTCGCCCCGGACACACAGTTCTCCGGGCACACCGGGCGTGTTCAGGTCGTTGCCGTCGAAGTCGATAAGCTTCACCTCGTTGAGCATGCCCGGGGTGCCGCACGATCCCAGCTTGTCCAACGCTCGTTCCGTACCGAGGAAGGTGGCACCGGTGGATGTCTCGGTCATCCCCCAACACTGGCTGACCGGAATCCCCCGAGAACCGAACAACTCCAGCAGATGCTTGGGTACAGGCGCGGCACCCGCGACGATGATCTGCAACGACGACAGATCCGCGGAATCGAACGTGGCCTCCTGCGTCAGGTACAGCATCATCGTCGGCACCAGGAACAGTGAGGTCACCCGGTAGGTCTCGACATCGGCGAGAACCCTGTCCGCATCGAACCGTTCATGGATGATGACGTGGCCGCCGGCCATGAGGACGGGAAGGGTCATCACGCACAACCCACCGGAATGGAACAGCGGCGCCGAGGTCAACGCGATGTGCTCACCGTGATAGTTCACCGCGAGCATCCAGTTGACGTTCCCGGTCCAGATGTTGCGGTGGGTGAGGATCGAACCCTTCGGGCGGCCGGTGGTTCCCGAGGTGTAGAGGATCGCCGCGACATCGTCCGGCGAAACCTCGACCTCCGGCACCGAACCGCCCTCGGCGGGACCGTGCTGCAGCCAGCCGTCGAACTCGCCGTCGAAGGTCAGATAGGACTGCACGGCAAGCGAACCGCGGATTCGGTCGATGATCGGCACATGCTGCCCGTCGGCGATCAGCGCGGTGGCGCCGGCATCATCGAGGATGTAGGTGAGCTCGTCGTCGGCGAGCCGGTAGTTCAAGGGCACGAACGTCGCACCGAGTCGATTCACCGCGAACAGGGCGACCAGGAAGTTGCTGTGGTTCATCCCGAGATAGGCCACACGGTCACCCACCGACACCCCGGTCGAGGCCAAGAATGCAGCCTGCTCCTCCACCCTTCGCTGCAGCTCGGCGTACTTCCAGGTTTCGTTCTCGAACGTGAGAGCCGGCTTGTGCGGATCACGTTGTGCACGGGCGGAGAGCCACGTTGCCAGACCGAGCGGATTCATCAGAGTCCTATCGCCGAAAGGGTGAGAGATCGGCCGATGCACCACGATCGGGTGCGATACACATCGAGGAGAAGTCGACGATCGATATGGCCGAATACCGTTATGTTACAGCAGATCACGGCCGAGCACACGTGCCGGAACATGTTGACGTAAAACGAGGGAGTTTGTTCTGACCACTCCGATGCGGGGTCTGCGAACCCCTCACCGTGGTGATGTGAGAACCACGTCGAAATGCTTGAATTCATCGATATCGGGGATTCTCGACACCGATCACACCGGACGACACGATCAGTCGATCAGCCGACTACAGAAGGACACGTGATGAGCACTGCCACAACAGATCTCGCAAGATACCCGGAACGCTACTTCGCCAGCTGGAATCAACGGGACATCGAACAGGCGC
>NZ_BCNF01000211.1 GCF_001485495.1 Gordonia desulfuricans NBRC 100010
GTTGACATAGCAGCCACCGTTGGCGTCGTCGGGCTTCGGGACCCCGCCGGTGTCGGCGTAGAGAGTCCGATAGAAGTTCCGAACCCAGGCCAATTCGTCGGTGCCCGCATGTGACCGGGGCCAGGCCGCGACCATCTGCAGTTTTGCGATCGAGGACCGCTCGGCGAGCGCTGTCTGGGCGGGTGAGACCGCATTGATCTGCCCGCCCACGGTGAAGAGTTCGATACCCGACCCTCCGTCCACGATGACGGGATCGCTGAGGAATCGATGGAGTGTTCGCAGTTGTCGGTCGGAGAACGGTGCACGCATGAAGGCCGACTTGGTCTTAATCGCGGAGGTCGCCGCGCCACGAGGTGTGCAGTACTGCAATGTGGCGTCCAGGAAGGGGCCCTCGACGGGCCGTGCCGGAACCGGTGGTGGCCATACCCCGCGCGACAGATCGGCGACGAATTCGTCGTAGATGTGCTGTGCATCCGCGTTGTAGTACGTCTCGACCCGGACACCACCGGTGTGGAGTGACCCGGCGTGGAGCGTGCTGTACATGCTGCACCCAGGTGAATCGGGTGTGGAGTGAGCGGAAAAGTAGCGCAGGAAGTTGCCGACGAAGGCCGTGAACGCACTGATCGTGGGCACCGCGAGATGCACCTTTCCCACCCGTATCCGGGCGGGTGGTCGGGGTAGAGCGGTCCGTGGATCATGACCATCGGACCCAGCCGATCGTAGTAGGAATCTGGTGATCACCCCGAAGTTCCCACCGCCGCCACCGGTGTGTGCCCACCAGAGGTCGCGATGTGGGCCGTCGCGGGTGGCCAGGACCGGTCTTGCCTGTCCACTGCCGTCCACGACGACGACCTCGACGCCGTATACGTGGTCGGCCACTGCCCCGAACTGTCGGGACAATCCCCCCGAATCCGCCTCCGCTGATATGCCCGGCCGCACCGACGCCGAGGCATGTTCCACCCGGGATCGTGACCCCCCAGCCTCGGGCAAGCCGCCGGTACACCGTACCCAGATCTACGGAGGCACCGAGTGAAAAACTGTTGTGTTCGCGGTCGAACCCGAGGCCGCCCAACTTCTCGAGGTCGATGAGGACGCGTGTCTGAGGACCGTCCACGAAATCCTCGAAACAGTGTCCGCCGGAGCGTAATCCGATCCGTGCCCCGGCATCGACGGCCCGCTGGGCGGCGAGGACGACAGCCTTCGGGTGATGCGGCACCAAGATCTCCCGCGGCGTAGCCCTGAAACGGGGGTTGTAGCCGCGGGATGCCAGTCGCGCATATCCCGGGTCGCCCGCAGACAGCACGTCCATGTCACCACCGGGCGTCGCCATGGCACGGGTTGCCGGGCCGGTGGCAGCAAGGCCGGCGGCAGCGGCGAGAAACGCTCGGCGTGTGACCATGGTGGCCACGGTAGTCATCATCGGTGCCGGCGCCAGTGCGACAGCGGAATTCGAGTAGTCGAGTACTCTAGTCAGGTCAGAGGCATCGTTCTACCGTCGGATGCGGACCGGTGCCCGCCGGCCCACGTCAGGTTCGATCATGCGGTCACGCATTCCTTGAACGGAGATCCTCATGCTTCATAACTGTGGTGCTCTGCCCCCAGATCCGCCAACGCTGCTGGAGGTCATCCTCAGCTGGCTGGGTTCCACCTAGTGGTGTGTCTCGCAAATAATCGTCTACATGTTGCGTACAATTCTCCTTATGAGTGGGCGAGCTGCGGCACCGTTACCGTTGACCGATGGTGAGCGCGAGACGTTGGAGAGGTTGACCCGCAGCCAGCGGGTTCCGCATCAGCAGGTGCTGCAGGCCAGGGTGTTGTTGCTGGCCTCGGACGGGGTCGCCAACATCCGGATTGCCGAAGAGGTCGGGGTCCGCGCGGCCACGGTA
>NZ_BCNF01000212.1 GCF_001485495.1 Gordonia desulfuricans NBRC 100010
CCAGCCGGTCGCGCAGCGTCTCGGCGCGGGTCTGCTGGTAGGCCACCGGGGCGGGCAGCCGGAACAGCCGGCCGAAGCGGCGGGGTGCGTTCGTCGACAGCGCGGCGACCGCCTCCGGCTCGTGCCGGGCGGCGTTGGCGAGCAGACCGAGCATGGCGAGCACGGTCAGCGTCGAGGTGCCACCCGCGGACAGCAGTGGCAACTGGATACCGGTCACCGGCAGCAGACCGATGACGTAGCCGATGTTGATGAACGCCTGCGCGGTGATCAGCACCGTGATGGTCACCGTCATCAGACGGAGGAACGGATCGGCCGAGCGGGTGGCCACCCGGAACCCGACGTAGGCGAAGAACACGAACAGTGCCACCACCATCAGCCCGCCGATCAGGCCGAGTTCCTCGCCGATGATCGCGAAGATGAAGTCGTTGTGCGCGTTGGGCAGATAGTTCCACTTGGCGCGGCTCTGGCCGAGCCCGACGCCGAAGACCCCGCCGTTGGCCAGCGCATAGGTGGCCTGCCGGGCCTGATAGCCGGCGCCCTGCGGGTCGTCGATGCCGCCGAGGAAGCTCATCACACGTTCGGAGCGGTATCCCTCGACCAGTGCCAGGACCACCGCGATCGCGACACCGGACACGGCGAACGCGGAGAACACCTTGATCGGCAGACCGGCGAACCACAGCAGGGTGCCGATGATGATCGCGATGGTGATGGTGGTGGACAGGTTGGGCTCGAGGATGATCAGCAGGCAGACGAGCAACCCGACCGGCAGCAGCGGGATCAGCAGTTCCTTGAGCGGCGCGTTCTCCCGGCGACGCGAGGCGAGCAGGTGCGCACCCCACACACAGAGCGCCACCTTGACCAGCTCCGACGGCTGCACCGACAACCCGCCGAGGGTGAACCAGCGACGCGCACCACCGCTGAGCGTGCCGATTCCCGGCACCAGCACCAGCGCGAGCAGGAGTGTGGTGACCACCATCAGCGGCGCGGCCAGCCGCCGCAGCAGACGGACCGGCAGCCGCAGGGTGAGGTAGAAGACGCCCATACCGAGGATCGCGAAGATCACCTGCGTGGCGAACAGACCGTAGGCCGAGCCCTGCTTGGAGTAGCCCTCCACCGACGACGCCGAGAGCACCATGACCAGTCCGAAGACCGTCAGCAGCAGTGCCAGGGTGAGGATCAGGTGATACGACGCCAGCGGACGGGCGAGCAGCGTACGCACACCTTCGACCAGCGTCGCGATCACCGAGCCGGTGGCCCGGACCGCGTCACGCGGCGACGGGGCGGTGACGCCTGCGGTCTTCTTGTCAGTCGTCTTCTGGTCAGCGGTCTTCTGGTCAGCGGCCTTCGTGCCGACGGTTTTCGAGCCGGCCGTCTTCGTGCCGGTCTTCTTGTCGGCGGTCGTGCCGTCGCCGGTCGTCGAGCCGGTCGACTTCCCGCCCGCCACGTCCTCATCGGTGGTGTCCCGGTCGTCCGACGCGGCGTCACCCGGTGTCGGGTCCTCGCCGGAGTCGCCGACAACGCTCGCGCGTCGGGTACCGGTGCGTGCGGCCCTCGCGGCCTCGGTGGCCTTCGCTCCGGTGTCGCCCGTGTTCCCGCCCGGTGTTCGGCCGGCTCGGTTCGTCGCACCACCGGCGCGCGCGGCACGCTTGGCGGCC
>NZ_BCNF01000213.1 GCF_001485495.1 Gordonia desulfuricans NBRC 100010
GCCCCCGCGGGACACCCCGCCCACACCGGAACGCGGTCGGCGTCGTCGCAGGGGTCCGCGACGGCCGCGCAGGCGCCGGGTCGGCCGCATCCTGCTGGTGGTGCTGCTCCTGCTCGTCGTCACCCCGATCGGGCTGATGTTCTACTACGACAGCAAACTCGACCGGATCGACGCGCTGGCCACCTATGCCGGTCGGCCCGCCGCCAGTCCGGGCACCACCTGGCTGATCGTGGGCACCGATTCCCGCGCCGGGCTCACCGACGAGCAGAAACGTGATCTCGCCACCGGCGACAGCGACGGCGCCCGCACCGACACGATCATGCTGGTCTACAAGCCGTCGTCGGGTGATCCGGCGATCATCTCGATCCCGCGTGACCTGTACGTCCCGATCCCCGGGAACGGCGAGCACAAGATCAACGCCGCCTTCGGTATCGGCGGTGCGCCGCTGCTCGTGCAGACCGTCGAAGAGTTGTCGGGGATGCGGCTCGACCACTACGCCGAGATCGGTTTCGGTGGATTCGACTCGCTCGTCGACGCGATCGGCGGCGTCGACATCTGCGTCGACGCCCCGATGCGGGATCCGAAGGCCGGCCTGAATCTGAAGGCCGGATGCCAGACCCTCAACGGGCAGCAGGCCCTCGGCTTCGTCCGGACCCGCGACTTCCCCAACGCCGATCTCCAGCGGGTGCAGAACCAGCGCAAGTTCCTGGCCGCACTGATGTCGAAGGCGACGGGCTTCTCGGTGTTGCTCAACCCGTTCCGGCTGTTCCCGTTCGTCAACGGTGTCGTCGACACCCTCGTCGTCGACAACGGCACCCACATCTGGAATCTGGCCTCCCTCGCGTGGGCGCTGCGCAGTTCCCCGCAGACCGTGACCACCCCGAACGGCGGCGACATCTACACCGACGACGGCGATTCGCTGGCCGTCGGCGACAACACCAAGGAGTTCTTCGACGCCATCCGGCGGGGACAACCCATCCCCGATCATCTGCTCGATTCGACCCCGAACTGAGGACATAGAACAAGGTCAGACTGTCCTCAGTAAGGGTCAACTGGGGTGAATCGGACGGCCGAAGGACTCTATCCTCGACGTATGACCACCACAGATCGCACCAAGTTCCAGGAGTTGTTGCACGCGCAGATCGGCCACGAGTTCGCCGCGTCGCAGCAGTACATCGCGGTCGCCGTCTACTACGACAATCACGACATGCCGCAGCTGGCCCGCCACTTCTACACCCAGTCCGTCGAGGAGCGGAACCACGCGATGATGATCGTGCAGTACTTCCTCGACCGCGACATCGAGGTGTCGGTTCCCGGCATCGATCCGCCGCGTTCGGAGTTCTCCGACTACAAGGCCCCCATCGAGCTGGCCCTCGACCAGGAGAAGCGCGTCACCCAGCAGATCGTCGATCTCGCCAAGTCGGCCCGCGACACCGGTGACTACCTCGGCGAGCAGTTCATGCAGTGGTTCCTCAAGGAGCAGATCGAAGAGGTCGCCACCATGACCACGCTGCAGACCATCGCCGAGCGCGCCAACGGCAACCTGTTCGACCTCGAGAACTTCGTCGAGCGTGAGCTCAACGGCAGCGCGGGCAAGGACGCCACCGCTCCCCCCGCTGCGGGCGGCAATCTCTGATTCACGCTGAAGGCCGTCCACCGTCGGTGGGCGGACTTCGTCGTATCCGGTTGTCGCGTCGGCATATTCGGCCGTCTGAGGTTTCGACACGCCTCGTCGCTACGCTCCTCGTCGGCTCAACCACCAACTAGCCGTGGAT
>NZ_BCNF01000214.1 GCF_001485495.1 Gordonia desulfuricans NBRC 100010
GGGCCTGGTGCACGGATAGGTGACAGGGTTAGTCACGCGGCCTGAGGGGCCTCGTGGTTGATGATGGTCTCGAATTCAATGGGGGTCAATCTGCCGAGGCGGTCCCGTCTGCGGCGGTGGTAGGTCCGTTCGATCCAGTGCACGATGGCGGCCCGGAGCTCGTCTCTGGTGGCCCAGGATCGACGGTCGAGGACGTTGTTCTGTAGCAGCGAGAAGAAGCTCTCCATCGCCGCGTTGTCACCACACGCACCGACCCTGCCCATCGACCCGAGCATGCCGTGCCGGGTGATGGCCTTCTGCATCTTCTTCGAACGAAATTGACCGGGCTCAACCAGTCGATGCAACACCGGCTTGTTGGAGCAACAATAGCTGCTCGTTGAAGGCCTCAGCGGGAGTCATCCATCCGAGCGACTTCCGAGGGCGCGTGTTCAGCGCGAATGCGACGGCTTCGATGTCTTCGGCGCTCCAGCGGGACAGGTCGGTGCCCTTCGGGAAGTACTGACGCAGCAGCCCGTTGGTGTTCTCGTTCGTGCCGCGCTGCCAGGGCGACTGCGGATCGGCGAAGAACACCGGGATGCCGGTTTCGACGCGGAACTGCGCGTGAGCGGACATCTCCTTGCCGCGGTCCCAGGTCAACGAGCGCGCCAGCTGCGCCGGCAGCGCCGACATCGTGTTGGCGAGAGCATTCTTCATCGTGATCGCGCCATAGCCGGCCAACGCCGGCCCGTTCTTCGGCGTCTCCTTGTGCCGATAGCCCTCTTCCCGCGGGAGATGGACGAGCAGCGTGTAACGGGTCTTGCGCTCGACGACCGTGCCGACCGCCGAGCGCTCCAACCCGATCAGCAGATCGCCTTCCCAGTGCCCGGGGACGGCGCGACCGTCGGCTTCCGCCGGTCGCTCGCTGATCAGCGTCTCCGGCGTGACATGCGCCCAGGTCTTGCGCCGCGACCGCTCTCGGGGGACGCGTAGCGCCCTGCCCGTGCGGAGGTTCCAGACGAGTTCGCGCTTGAGCGCGCCGCGGCCCTCGATGTAGAGCGACTGGTAGATCGCCTCTGGGCTGATGCGCATGGACTCATCATCCGGGAAGTCGATCTTCAACCGGTGTGAGATCTGCTCCGGACTCCAAGCCCAGGACCAGGCCCTGTCCTTCCGATGCGGCTTGCCTCTCCCGGTGAACCGCGGCGGCTGGGGACCGGTGACGATCGTGCCATCGGGGCTTGTGATCTTCCCCGACAGGCGCTCCTCGACATACGCGCGCAGCCGCGGGTTCGCGACGAGTTTCGCGACCTTGGGTCGCTTCGCGGTCATGTCTGCTTTCCACTGCGCGACCGACGCCCGATACTCCGGCTTCCCGCCCCGCGTGGCCGCGTTCCGCCGCAGCTCACGAGAGATCGTCCCGGCATCGCGGCCCATGGCGCGAGCGATCTCGCGAACGCCCTTGCCCTTCTCCTTGAGAATCGCGATCTCCTCGCGCTCAGCGAACGAGAGGTAGCGGCCCGATGGCTGCTGGGCGATGTCGAATGGCGCCATGCCGCCAGCGTGTCGGAACCATCTTGCGCCGACCGCGGGCGCCACGCCGACAACCCCCGCGGCTTCCTCCGCGAGCAGCCCTTTCGCGATCTCGCCCCAGAACGCCGCCTCGACGGGTTTCTGAAACTTCGGATGCCCCGGCGAGCGGAGCTTCGGACGAACCGCCCTGTCCGCGGCCTGCTGACGACGAACCATCGAACACCTCCTGATAGAGGTGTTGCGACGACCAGTTGAATTCACC
>NZ_BCNF01000215.1 GCF_001485495.1 Gordonia desulfuricans NBRC 100010
CTTGATCAGATGGCGCAGAGTCTGACTGACCTCGAACGGGTGCGAGGCTCTGAGGTTCCCCAGTTTGAGTGGACACCCGAGGTAGTGGGGCTACGGGTCCTGCTGGAAGGATGTCACTATGTCCAGGACGCGTCGGTCGTTTACGCCTGAGTTCAAGGCGGAGGCTGCTCGTCGGGTGATTGATGGCGGCCGCCCGATCTCTGAGGTCGCTCGTGAGTTGAACGTGCATGAGAATCTGTTGGGCAAATGGGTTCGCGCCGAACGCATTCGCGACGGAGTGATCACCGAGGGGCGGGCAGCTCCGCCGGATGGTGAGCTCAGCGCCGGTGAGCGCGCGGAGCTGGTGCGATTACGTGCCGAGACCGCCGAGAAGGACCGCGCCATTGCGTTCCTGAAAAAAGTCTCGGCGTACTTTGCGGCACAGCAACACCGGTGAGCTGTTATGAACTCATCGCCGCGGAGTGCGCCGGCCATGACATCACTGATCTTGTTGAGTTGCTGGGGGTTTCACGCTCAGGATACTATGCTTGGGCAGGTCGTCAGCGGCGTGGTGAACCGACGGCGCGGCAGCAGCGTCGCCGTGATCTCGAAGTCAAGATCTTGGCTCACTGGAAGAGATCGCAACGCACCTACGGCTCCCCGCGCATCACCGCCGACTTACACGACGAGGGCGTGTCGGTCTCGGAGAATACCGTCGCCAAGATCATGGCCGAGGTGGGTGTTGAGGGCATCAGCCCGCGCACCTTCAAAGTCAAGACGACCGTGGTCGATCCGAGGGCGTCGTTCCCACCCGACCGGGTGGGGCGGGTCTTTGATCAGGGCCGTCTTGATGCTGTCTGGACCTCGGATATCACCTATCTGACCTGCGGTGAGGGGGATGCGTACCTGTGTGCGATCCGTGATGAGCACTCACGGCGCGTGCTGGGCTGGTCGCTGGCCGATCACATGCGTACCGAGCTCGTCGAGGCCGCCGTGGACGCTGCGGTGGCCACGCGTGGCGGGTCGGTGACGGGCACCATCCTGCACTCGGACAGAGGCAGCCAATTCACCAGCCATGACATGGCCCAGGCCTGCACGCGCCACGGGTTGCGGCGCTCGATGGGCGAGACCGGCATCTGCTGGGACAACGCCGGCGCAGAGTCGTTGTGGTCGACGGTCAAACACGAATACTACAAGCGACACGCCTTCACCACTCGCACGAATCTTACTGCAGGACTTGAGAATTACATTCGATTCTACAATCATGACAGGAGACACAGTTCGCTGGGGATGATCTCACCCATCAACTTCGAGATCAGCTCACACGCAAGTCAGCAATCAAGCTAACCGTGTCCACTTTTTCGGGGGAACCCCACTCGATCGTCACCAGCAAGAGAGCTATCAGGCCTCACCCCGAAGTCGTTGGGGTCACCAATCCGCTCAGCCAGGCGCTCTATCGCCTCGGCGGGCTTAGCCCACTTTGCCCGGATAGTCTCGCTCGAGGCCATCGCCGGCGTCGCCCCACGGGGTGCCGAAACACACCCCGTCCGGCAGACCGGTGGTTATCCGAAGCGACACGATTCCGTATGTTCCAGGAATACGTGTGGCAGTTCCTCGGTAGCGCCATCGACCATCTCCGGCTGGTCGACGAGCCTGGCAGCAAACTAACGACTACCGTTTGCGTTCGCGACACTAGCTCGCACAGCCATCACGAATACTGCGACCGCAGTGGCTTCTTGACGCGACGAAGCGACAGGTCGTTCCTCAAGCCCACCCGTCTAGTGGTTC
>NZ_BCNF01000216.1 GCF_001485495.1 Gordonia desulfuricans NBRC 100010
CCTCCGATCGCCCCGACTGGCGGTGTGGCCACGGCAGTCGGATGGGTGATGATCGGGGTGTTTTGGGGCCGGAGCGGCAGCGGTCGGGGCGATGCTTGGGCACGCCGCCGCTGTCCGGGGTGCAGACATTGAGGAGACAGCGATACGCCGGGCCCGCCTTGCCCCTGCGCTGCTCGCCGCCGTCGTCGTGCTCATTGCCGCTATCGTCCTGGGAAGCTTGGTCAACCCGCTGCCCATCTCTGTCGCTGTCGTGGTGTTGGTGGGCGCAGCGATCGTGGCGGTAGTTGGCGTGTATGCCTCCCTACCTGCCCGTCAGAAGTCGAGAACTCGCTGGTGCGAATACGAAGAGGGTCTGGTCCGATGCGGACCAGACCCTCTTGTTCGTACTGAGCCTGTTCGGCCTCAGGGCTGCGGGATTCGGACGTAGTACGAGACGCCCTTGTTGAGGTTGGGGTGGGTGGTGAAGGACATGAGGTTGATGCCTTGTCCGACTCCGCGGAGGTTCACGCGGACTGGCGCTTCTGGTCGTGGTCCGAGGTTCATCGGCACGCCTTTCTCGCGATATTGGATGCCGGACCAGTAGCCGATCGCGACGTTGACCCGGCAGGAGGGGTTGCGTCCCCAGGCGGGTTGGGTGCCGGTGAATCCGCGTGAGGTGAGGGAGATGGTGGCTTGGCCTCGTTTGGCGGGGTTGGTGTCGATTCCGACGTGGATGGCTCCGTGGCAGAAGGCGTTGTTGCCCATGACCCAGATGTCGTCTCCGAGGACGCCGAGTCGTGGTGCTGGGGCTGCTGATCCTGTCGTTGGGACGGCCAGTAGCAGTGTCGACAGTGCGGCGACGGTGACCAGAGCCCGGGTGGTGATCGTCTTTGTTGTCATGGATCGCACACTACTGCAGGACTTCGCTAATCATGCGGACGAAGAATGACTGAGATCAGCGACCTCGCGTGAGGGACGTTTCCTGTTGCGGTACAGCCCTTTTGGAATGAGCATGCGGAGTGGCTTGGGTCCATGCTCATGAGCGGTGGACAAGCTCACCCTCGCACGGGTTTCGCCGCTGCGCGGGTTGGGTGCAGGGGTGGTCTACCCGTCGACGGAACCCGCGAACCTCCGAGAAGCCCTGGAGTTCTGTCGCGTTGTCGATGGCTACGACCGCTGAAGGGCACCGGCTCTTTCGTCGGTGGGTGGGGGTGGTGCCAATAGGGGGGCTGTGTCGGGACACACGGGCACAATGTGAACAGTAGTGCCCCATAGAGTGGTGTAACTCGGTGGCCGAGATCGTGTCTGACGCTGTGTTGTTGACCGATGCAAAGCGGCCACCGAGCTTGTCAAGATGTCTGTGTAAGAACGTGACTCCTGGTGTTCCTGTGGTTGTTGGTGGGTCTAGCTGAGGTGGGGTTCGATGCGGTCGGGGTAGGCCAGGGCGAGTTGCCCGAGGGCCTGTTTCCAGTTCGTCACGACCTGTCCCTCGACGAGTCGTCCGGGGGCTCTGCGCGTGGCGGCGGGCGTGCCGCGTTCTTTCTCGCGTTGCCTGGCGCGTTTGTCCTCGATGTCGCAGATCGCCAACCACAACAGTTTGCGGACCGCGACGTCGTTGGGGAAGTGTCCCCTGTTCTTGATCACCTTGCGTAGCTGGTAGTTCAGTGACTCGATCGAGTTGGTGGTGTAGATGACTTTGCGTAGCTCGGGCGGGAACGCTAGTGGTTCGTGTCGTTAGTTCCTAAATTCTTGTGGATTTGCGAGAATTAC
>NZ_BCNF01000217.1 GCF_001485495.1 Gordonia desulfuricans NBRC 100010
ACAATATCTCGGTACGCGGCCGTCCACGACTGACGTATGGAGCGTGGGTGTGCGATCGTTGCGGTCGGTCGACCACGCGGACGCAGGCGCACTGGCCTGAAGGCAGGATCTGCTTCACCTGCTGGTTCGCCGCGATCCACACTCACGGGACGTGCCCAATGTGCGGCGTCGAACGGCTCCTCCCGGGCCCACCTCTCCCCGACGGCACCCCGGTGTGTGGACCGTGTGCGGGTATCGTCGACGACTTTCGGTGCAGCCGATGTGGCGAGGAGTCCGGCCACCACCGCGGGACGATCTGCGCTCGCTGCGCTGTGCGAGACGATCTGCACGAAATCATGGGCGGACCGCCTTCGGACCCGGTTCTCGTCGGCCTAGTCGACGCCCTCTGCGCGGCCAAGCGGCCCGAGTCGACGCTGATCTGGAAACGGTCGCCGAAAGTCCAGGAGCTGCTGCGCGGACTAGGTACCGGCACGGTCGCCGCCACGCACGAGGGCTTGGACACCAAACCCAGTCGAGCGGCTGAGCATCTGCGGAATGTCATGGAGCACCACGGCCTCCTACCACCTCGAGATCGGTGGCTGCCACGTTTCGAACAGTGGATCGACGACAAGCTCATCGATCTACCTGCCGAGGTCGCCAGGCCCGCTCGCCACTTCGCGACGTGGCACCATCTGCGACGGATTCGCGCGCTCGCCGACACCGGCGGCGATACCCAACCGTCCGTGCGATCGGCCAAACAAGAAATCACCGAAACCGTCAAGTTCCTGAGCTGGCTATGGTCCACCTACGGACGCACGATCGAGACCTGCACACAGCGCGACGTCGACCAGTGGATCGCAACAGGACCAACGACGCGATACACCCTCCGAACGTTCCTGGTCATCTGCAAACGAGACAGGCTCAACGCCACCGTTCAGCTCGGCCACCGGGCTCCGAAGACGTCGCCATCGCTGACCCAAGAGCAGCGGATCGCCTGGATCAGAGAACTACTCACCGGTGAGTGTGAAACGCTCCCTTACAGGGTCGCCGGCGTCCTCATTCTGCTCTACGCGCAGCCACTGAAGAGCATTGTCCGACTGCAGACATCATCGATCGTCGACGGCAATCCGATGGTAATCACGTTCGGCAAGCACCCCGTCGATGTGCCTGAACCGTTCGCTCAACTTGTCCGTGACCTGCTCTCCCATCGCACGAACCTACGCACCAGCGGACACGGCAACCCATGGCTGTTCCCCGGCACGCACGCCGGAGATCACCTTCATCCGGACACGATCATGCACCGCCTGCGCCTGATCGGCATGAGCAACCTCGGTGCCCGCAACAGCGCACTCGACGACCTTGTCCTCGAGTGTCCTCCCCCGATAGTCGCCGACGCTCTCGGCTATAGCCACCAGGTCGCGTTCCACCACGCTGAACGATCAGGCGAGACATGGGCACGCTACGCGGGTCGACGAATCCGCTGACCGGTCGAAGACCGCCCGCAGAAAGTTCGAAGCCGAGCGCGTCCTTGTTCGACGAGTCCACAAGCGGCACTCAAGTTGCGAGCAACACAAACTGCGACAGCACAAGTGCCCGCGGACTACGCGCAAAGTTAGCGAC
>NZ_BCNF01000218.1 GCF_001485495.1 Gordonia desulfuricans NBRC 100010
CCTCCGCCGGCCGACGTCGTCGACGTGACCACCTCGGAGGTGGTCGCCACCCGACGCTGGCTGCGGGGATTTCGACTCGGGTCCTCGCGATGCTCGGTCCCGGCTCAATCATCAGTAGGTGGTCGCGACTCAATCATTCGCTGGCCGTGGGTGGTTGAGCCGACGAGGAGCGGAGCGACGACGCAATCAGTCACTGGGCGTTGGTGGTTGAGCCGACGAGGAGCGGAGCGACGAGGCGTGTCGAAACCTCCGTCGGCCGACGTCGACGACGTGACCACCTCTGAGGTGATCGTGACCCGCGCCACCTGACAGTCGCTCGTGGGGGACTCGCAGGAGGTGTCCACAGGGTTCCCAGGTTCGGCGAGCACTGTGGACACCATGACATCCGTGGACCCCAACACCCCCGTGGAAATCACGGCGCCGCCGGATCCGGCGTCGGCCCCCGAATCAGCGCATCCGGTCCCGGCACCCGGATGGCCGCGGTGGGCCCGGTGGGCGGTCCTGGGTGCCGTCGTGGTGGTGGGCCTGGTGGTGCGCTGGCAGTTCCGCGACATCGAGACGATGGACTATCAGGCATTTCTGAGCCGCTGGTATCAGACCCTCGACACCCAGGGGTTCGGCGCGTTTCGCGAACGTTTCGCCGACTACAACTACCCGTACCTGTATCTGATCTGGATTCTCACCGCCCTCAACATCCCGCCGCTGATCGGGATCAAGGCGGTGTCGGTGATCTTCGATCTCGTGCTGGCTTTCTTCGCCTACCGGATCGTGGCCTTGCGTACCCCGCGATTCTCGGTGCGGGCGTTGGCCTTCGGTGTGATGTTCCTGTTGCCGTCGGTGATCGCCAACTCCGCCTGGTGGGGTCAGGCCGACGCCATCTACTCGGCCTTCGCACTGGGCGGAATCTACTTCCTGCTCCGCGCGCAGCGTGAGGGGATCACACACCGTGCGTATGTTGTCGACTCCGTGTGGGCATGTGTGTTCTTCGGACTGTCACTGTCGTTCAAACTGCAGGCCATCTTCGTGCTCCCGGTCCTCGTCTGGCTGCTGCTGCGTCGTCGGCTGCCGTGGTACTCGCTGGTGGCCATCCCGGCGGTGTTCGTGCTGCTCGATCTACCCGCGATCATCGCCGGTGCCCCGTGGCGCGAGGCGCTGTCGGTGTACCTCGACCAGACCGGCTCCTACAAGCAGCTCACGCTGGGCGCGGCCAACCTCTACCAGTTGATCCCGATCGCCGGTGACGCCACCTGGCTCGCGCATCTGGGGATCGGACTGGCCGCGGCGGTGATCGTCGCCTTCCTGGTGTGGTCGGTGTGGCGCAAGCCCCCGGTGGCCCCGGCAACGACCCTGGTGGTGGCGACGGCATCCTCGGTCCTGGTGCCGTTCCTGCTGCCGGCAATGCACGACCGCTACTTCTTCACCGCAGAGGTGCTCAGCGTGGTGCTGGCGTTCTACATGCCACTGCGGTTCGTGATCATCCCGGTGCTGATCCAGGCCGCCGCGATCGGCGTCTACCACTCATCGCTGAGCGGCGACCAGGGCCAGGGCTTCGGTGGCGGCGGCGGGGGCGGCCGCCCCGAGGGCGCTGGACCT
>NZ_BCNF01000219.1 GCF_001485495.1 Gordonia desulfuricans NBRC 100010
CCCTGCATGCCAGGGTGAGTTGAGTCCAGCACTTCACAGCAACTCCGCCAGCAGGGCGAGATACGGATCAACCCCACCATGACGATCTCCACCATCATTCCGGTCGAGGACAATGACCACATGGTCTCCACCCACCCTCGAGCCGACGGCCCCCGCCGCCGACGCGTGTTCAGCCCCTCCGACAAGCTCGCGCACCTGGCCGCGTACGAGCAGGCATGCGAAGACGGCCGCGGCGGGGCCTACCTGCGACGCGAAGGCCTGTACTCGTCGTTGATCAGCGAGTGGCGCAAGCAACGCGACGCCGGGGTCCTCGCCGGCAAACCCGCCGGCACGAAGGTCGGCAAGCTCACCGCTGAACAGGCCGAGATCGCCCGCCTCACACGGGAGCTCGCCCAGGCAAACAAACGGCTCACCACCACCGAAGCTGCCCTGGATATCATGGGAAAAGCACACGCTCTCTTGGAATCACTTTCCGAGAGAGCGGACTCGGACGACAAGCCGACCACGCGTTGACAGCGGCGTGGAACGAATTGACCGAGGCAGGGGTGTCGACGAGAACGGCCAGCGCGTTGACCGGTGTGGTCCGTTCAACGGCGGTCCGGCACCGCACTGCCGCGACCGCACCGACACCGCCGGCGACGCCCACACCCGCAGTCGAGCCGCCGAACAAGCTCACCGCACTCGAACGCCTGCGTATCCTCGAGGTGCTCAACAGTGATCGGTTCGTCGACCAGGCGCCGCTCGAGATCTACGCCCAGCTACTCGACGAGGGCATCTACCTGTGCTCGGTGTCGACGATGTACCGCATCCTGCGTGAGAATGCCCAGGTCAACGAACGTCGCAGGGTTGCCAGGCATCCAGCGAAGGCGTGCCCCGAACTGGTCGCGACCGCGCCCCGGCAGGTGTACTCGTGGGACATCACGAAACTCGCCGGGCCGGTGAAGGGCCAGTACTTCGACGCGTACGTGATGATCGACATCTACTCGCGTTACATCGTCGGCGTGCACGTTCACGCGCACGAATCAGGTGTACTGGCAAGAGAACTGATGGAACAGATCTTTGCGGTACACGGCATCCCGCAGGTGGTGCACGCCGACCGCGGTACGTCGATGACCAGCAAGTCCGTCGCGACGTTGCTCGCGGACCTCGAGGTCACCCGATCGCATTCACGGCCACGGGTCTCGAACGACAACCCGTATTCGGAGGCGGTGTTCAAGACCCTCAAGTACGGTCCCGGTTTCCCGGAACGGTTCGGATCACTTGGTGCGGCAAGGGAATTCATGATGCAGTTCGCCGAATGGTACAACCACGAGCATCGCCACAGCGGTATCGGGCTGCATACCCCGGCCGACGTCCATTTCGGTCTGGCGGCCGGCAAGGCCGCTGATCGCCGGCAGGTGCTCGATGCGGCCCGTGTGCAGTACCCGCACCGCTTCGGCACCACGGCGCTGCCGAAGATCCTGGCCCTGCCCGATGCAGTGTGGATCAATCAGCCGGCCGAGGATTCTCTGGCCGCTGTGGAGGCTGAAATGACAGTCGCGTAACACCTGCTGGACTCAACTCCCTTGACAAGTTCCG
>NZ_BCNF01000220.1 GCF_001485495.1 Gordonia desulfuricans NBRC 100010
ACGGTTCTGGGCGACGCGGACAACGTCGTCGCGGAACTCCTGGGGACAGGGCTTGGGCACAGCTGGCATCCTTCCAGGCCGCCCGGCAGGGCAAGCCAGATCAGATGTCACCTACTCGTGCACCAGCCCCACCCACGGTCAGACTGAGCGGGTTTGAAGTGTATTCGTGGTGATGTGATGGATGTGGAAGTGTACGTAGTCATGGGATGTCCCTGTGGGGTGTGCCTGGTGATGGGGCGATGTTCTCGTCCGCTGCGGCCTCGTCGTGGGCGTGGTTGAGGTTCTCGCCGTGCTGATGGGATTGCTTGAGATCACGGCGCGCGAGGGCGCCTCGTCGTGAGGAACGTCGCGCCCCTGCCAAGATCAAGGAGAGGCCGAGCATCGCTATGGCGCCAAGGATGACACCGTGGAGCAATAGAATTCCCGTTGAACCGGTGACGTGGTATCCGAAAGCCGAGAAGCTGCTGGTGGGAAGGATATGAGCGCTATTACTGATGACACTGACAGCAATGATGATTGCCGCAGCGAGGAGGATGACTACACCCAGAATGACGATCACGAGCGTTGCACTAGTCGTGTAGTGGTTTGGGAGATCGTTAGGGGGGAGCGCCGGTTTGGTGTGGTGATCATGGGACGTGCCTGACTCGGCGAACCAGTCTGCTGGTTGCTACCGGGGAAGAGGGACGGAACTGGCGTCGACGCGCGTAAGGTTGTTTGGTCGCTCGCCCCTCGGGGTGGCGTCTAATGTGTCGACGTCGTGTGAAGTGGGGTGTCGGCGGTAGCAATGATGAGGTCATTCTCCAATTCAGCTACCGCGTTTAGGATGTGGGAGCCAAGTTCCTGGATGACAGCAGCGGTGCTGGCATCGAGTGTGTTGAGGCTCTCCAAGTCATTGAGTTGGGTGTTGAGTTTGCGGGTGATAGGTGGCAGGTCGTTTCGTCTCATGATTGGCGTGTGGTGTCGGCTTCGAGCAGTACATCGGACAGGGTTCCGCCATGTTCGGCCGCCAAGATCACTCGCTGCCACACGTCGGCTGCGGCCGAGCGGGGTATGTCGGTGGCCAGCAAAATGACCGGGTGTGAGTCGCCATCGAGGATCGACGTCCGTGAGTGGCGGGCGCGCCGCACGGTTCGGCGGGCCAGGAGATCACCAACTGAGTGATCGGCGGTTGCGTTGGTGCCGGCGTGGAACAAGACGTCCCACTCAGCGAGCAGGTCTCCGGGTATGTGTCGGGCATCTTCTTCTTGAATGCTCGACACGATGACCTCCGGGCGGGCGGAGTGTCCTGGTCGTGCTCGGTGGTAGTCGCGGGCGTGTCCATAGAGATGACTGCGTGGGACGGTGTTGAGAATTCGAGAGGTGGTGATCATGAGAGTTCACCTGACTGACCACAAAACGTGCGGCCCTTGCTTCATCGGGGCGCTGGCAGGTATCCGCCAGGTATGAAATCCGATGTAGCTACCAGTGTACGCCGAAAACAGATACCCAGCCGAAAGCCTGTGGAGTAGCCGTT
>NZ_BCNF01000221.1 GCF_001485495.1 Gordonia desulfuricans NBRC 100010
CCACCGGAGGACGCGGAGGCTGTTGTGCACCACGCGGTCCCGGCGCGGGCCAACCCGGACCGTGCGGTCCGGGGCCCTGCGGACCGGGCGCTCCGATGCCCTGCGGACCGGCGGGCGGGATCGGCGGACGGGTGGGCATGACCGGCGGAACCGGTGCGGGCGCACCGTGTTTGGCCTCGCGACCGCTGACCGGGGTGACGATCGAGGCCGCCCGCACCGCACGTTCACGGGCGGTGGCGACGTCGTCGGCGGTGGCGGTGACCACGCCCATGCGGCGCCGGTGGAAGCTCTCCGGCTTGCCGAAGAGCCGAATGTCGGTCTCGGGCACCATGAGTGCCTGTGCGACGTCGGTGAAGCCGATCGCCTTCTCGTCGAGCTGGCCGTAGATCACCGCCGACGCACCGGGTGAGGCGAGGGTGACGTCGACCGGCAGTCCGAGGATCGCGCGGGCATGCATCTCGAACTCGCTGAGCCGCTGGGTGGCCATCGTGACCAGGCCGGTGTCGTGTGGTCGCGGACTGACCTCGGAGAAGTACACGTCGTCGCCCTTGACGAACAGTTCCACGCCGAAGATCCCACGGCCGCCGAGCTTTCCGTCGCCCATGGCGGTGGCGATCCGGGCCGCGATCGAGGTGGCCGCGCCGAGTGCGTCGGGGCTCATCTCGTGCGGCTGCCAGCTCTCCACGTAGTCGCCGCCGACCTGCTTGTGTCCGATCGGCGCACAGAAATGGGAGGTGATCCGACCGGTCGCGGGGTCGATCGCGCGCACGGTCAGCAGGGTGATCTCGAAGTCGAATTCGACCCAGCCCTCGATGATCACCCGATCGGTGGCGACGCGGCCACCGGTGGTCGCGCACTCCCATGCGGCGGTGATGTCGTCGGCGCTCTTGATCACCGTCTGGCCCTTGCCCGACGACGACATCACCGGCTTCACCACACACGGGTAGCCGATCTGCTTGACCGCGATGGTCATCTCTTCGAGCGAGCCGGCGAACAGGTACGGCGAGGTCGGCAGACCGAGTTCCTCGTCGGCGAGCCGCCGGATGCCCTCACGGTTCATCGTGGCCATCACCGCTGCGGCGGTCGGGATGACCTCGGCCTGGCCGCGTCGTTCCACCACCTGCAGGGCCTCGGTGGCGATCGCCTCGATCTCCGGCACCACATAGTTCGGTCGGTACTTGTCGACCAGGGCGAGGATCGCATCCGCGTCGGTCATGTCGACGACCTCGGCGTGGTGGGCCACCTGCTGTCCCGGCGCCCCCTCGTACCGGTCCACCGCGATCACCTCGACGCCGAGGCGCTGGAATGCGATGACCAGTTCCTTGCCGAGTTCACCGGCGCCGAGCACCATGACGCGCGTCGCGGTGGGCGAGTTCGGGGTTCCGATGACGTCGGGCGGCCCGACCGGCGACGGACGGGTCGCCTGCATCCGGGTCGGGGCGTCGGGGGCGGGCTTCGGCTCCGGCGCCGCCGGGGCGGCAGC
>NZ_BCNF01000222.1 GCF_001485495.1 Gordonia desulfuricans NBRC 100010
AGGCGAGGACCCGTGTCGAAACCCGGCGAGACGAGCGTGTCCGCAACCAGATCCGGACACACCACCGCTATCCGGGGAACGTGGTGACGGTCTTCCCGGATACCGGGTTGCGCCAGGTGACGGCGCGGTCGGCGAGCATGGTCGGAATCCACAATCCGAGGTGTTTGCGCTGATGGTCGGCGCGACACAACGGGATGAGGTTGTATTCGACGGTCCATCCACCGGCTCGGGGATCGGCACGGTTGAACTTCACGAGGTGGTCGAGTTCGCAGTCGGCGGCATCACGCCCGCACCCGGGATACCGGCAGGTCTTGTCCCAGCAGATGATCTTCTGCCGTAGCCAGTCTCGGGGTTTGTACCACAATGCCCAGCGGGGTGGGTTCACATATCCGCCGTGCCCGGTGGGGTCGACCGGTGGGGCCAGACCGCGTTCGGTGATGGTGGTGACGGTTTGCCAGGCGGCGAGGTTGCGGCCGATCGCGGCGAGATCGATTCCGGGATCATCGAGTTCGGGCAACTCGAGTTCGGGTAGGTCCATACGGGTGACGAGGTGTCCGTCGGCGATGTCGTGCCAATGCTGCGGGTCGATCGCCCCGTAACCGACCAGGCGGGGTGCGGCCACACCGGTGGGGTCGGTGATCACGGTCAACGATGACTGTGCCGGCATCAACGCGATCGGAGGTCGCGGCCCGGCGCCCTCGTCGGTTTCTGCCTCGATCTCGACGTCGTCGTCGACCCGTGCCGGTGCGGGTGCGGGTGTGGGTGGTGGGGTGTAGTCGAGGTCGAGTTCGGGGTCGGGGGCTGGTGTCGGGGGTAGTGGGATGGCGCGGGTGCAGTGTTCGTCGTCGCAGGTGCAGGCGAGTACGGCGTCGGGCATGTGGTGGAGTTCTTTGAGTGCTTCGACGCGTAGCCGGCCTGTGGGTCGGGGGTCGCGGGGGCAGATCCGTTCGTTGATGAGGTTGCGGATGCTGGTGGCCAGGAACACTCCGACGTCGGCGGGCATGGTGGCGTGTAGACGCATGTGGCCGTGGGTGTCGTCGGTGATGGTGACGTTTTGTTCGGTGTCGGCGAATTCTTCGCGGCGGTCGGCGGCGGCGTCGGGGTCCAATGCGATGACCATTTCGGCGATCTGGTTGCGCAGGGTGCGGTCGGCGGTGGGCCGGTCGGCGAGGGCGAGGGCACAGGTTTCGGCGTAGGTGCGGACGTCGGGGTCGGTGAGGTGGGCGAGTTCGGTGAGTAGGTAGCGGGTGCGGGTGAAGCTCCAGTGGCCGTCGAGGAACGCTTGGCGTAGGCGGTCCCATCCGGTGAGGAGTCCGGCGATCCAGATCCAGTCGGCGGCGATCGCGGGTGAGGTGCGTAGTGCGATGGCGACTTGGGAGGTGGCGGCTTTGTCTGCGGTG
>NZ_BCNF01000223.1 GCF_001485495.1 Gordonia desulfuricans NBRC 100010
GAGTTATTGTCAAGACCTGTGGATGGGCGAGTTTCAGGCGGCCTCCTCGGAGTCTGAGTTGGGGTCGGGTTCGACGAGTTTGCCTTTTTCGAAGGTGGCGCCGTCACGGACCAGTTTCACCAGGTGCGGTGCGTTGACCGCCCGCCATTTCGATTGGGCAGCCTCGATCAACTTGTAGGCCATCGCGATGCCGGCGGCCCGTGATCCGGGGCCTTTGGTCACCTTGGTCCGCAGTCGCACGGTCGCGAACGTGGACTCGATCGGGTTGGTGGTGCGCAGATGTATCCAGTGTTCGGCCGGGTACCGGTAGAACTCGAGTAGCACGTCGTCGTCATCGACGATCTTGGCCACGGCCTTCGGGTACTTGGCGCTGTAGGCTTTCTCGAACGCGGTGATCGCTTGGCGGGCGTGGTGTTCGTCTTCGGCGTTGTAGATTTCCTGCATCGCCTTGATCGCGTTGGGGTGGGCTGATTTCGGTAGCGCAGCAAGAACATTGGCTTGTTTGTGGAACCAGCATCGTTGCTCACGCGTGTCGGGGAACACCTCCCGGATCGCGGCCCAGAAGCCGAGCGCCCCGTCCCCGACGGCCAGAGCCGGCGCCGGCATGCCGCGGCGTTTGCACGACCGCAGCAGATCCGCCCACGACTCGGTCGATTCCCGATACCCATCAGCGACTGCGATGAGTTCCTTCTTGCCGTCGGCGCGGACCCCGATCATCACCAGCAGGCACAGCTTCTCCTGCTCCAAACGCACCTTGAGGTGGATACCGTCGACCCACAGGTACACATAGTCGGCGGTGATAGCCCGGTCGGCGAAGGCGGCGGCCTCTTTCTGCCATTGCTTGGTCAGCCGGGTGATCGTGGCCGCCGACAGTCCGGCGCCCGACCCCAGGAACTGCTCGAGCGCCGGCCCGAAATCACCCGAGGACAGCCCATGTAGATACAGCAACGGCAGCACCGCGGAGATCTCCGGACTCTTACGCGCCCACGCGGGCAAGATCTTCGACGAAAACTTGTGCCGCTCCTCGGTTTCGGGGTCGACACGCTTGTCATTGACCCGCGGTGCTTTCACCGTGACCGCACCCGCGGCGGTCATCACCTCCCGCGCGTTGTGGTACCCGTTACGGACTACCAGTCGGTGCCCGTTCTCGTCGACCTGATCGGCGAACTGGTCGATGTAGGCGGCCACCTCCGCGCGTAGCGCCGCGGCAAGCATCTGTCGGGCGCCGTCACGCACGATCTCATCGAGGATCGAGCGGCTCTGATCGTCGGCCGGGTTGGAACCTTCATTGGTGTTGACTACCGTGAGCACGAGGCGTGCCTTTCCGCCAGCGCTGCAACGCTGACTTGATCAAGTGACTACCGGGATCATATTTGCGGGAAGGCACGCCCTCCCA
>NZ_BCNF01000224.1 GCF_001485495.1 Gordonia desulfuricans NBRC 100010
GCCCCGGGTCTGTCGGAGGCTCTCGAACCTGTGAAGGATGGAGAGCATGGCAGCACCACGCAAGTACAGTGAGGAACTCAAGGACCGGGCCACCCGGATGGCATGTGAAGCGCGACGAGATCCCGATTCGTCGAGAGGTGCGATCAAGCGGATCGCCGATCAGCTCGGAGTCCATCCCGAGGCGTTGCGCAATTGGGTTCGTCAGGCCGAGATCGACGGCGGGGTCCGCCCGGGCACCACGAGTGAGGACGCTGACCGCATCGCGGCGTTGGAGCGGGAGAACCGTGAACTGCGGCGAGCGAACACGATCTTGAAGCAGGCTTCGGCTTTCTTTGCGGCGGAGATCGACCGCCCACAGCGCTGATCGTGGAGTTCGTCGCGGCTCACCGCGATGAACACGGAGTCGATCCGATCTGTGCGGCATTGCGCGATACGTCCGCCCAGATCGCTCCGTCCACGGTACGAGCCCACCTGAGCCCCCAGAAGACCGAGGCGCCTCGTGTGGTGCGTGACCGGGAGCTCCTTACCCAGGTCCGCGCGGTGCATGCCGACAACCTCGGCGTCTACGGTGCCCGCAAGGTGCATGCCCAATTGCGCAGACAGGGCCATAGTGTTGCCCGCTGCACCGTCGAGCGATTGATGAAAGCCGATGGGCTGCAAGGGATAGCGAGACTCAAGACACGCAAGACCACGCGCAGCGAGGGAGCTGAAACACCCCGGCCGGCTGACCGGGTCAACCGTCAGTTCACCGCGGCGGCACCGAACGCGTTGTGGGTGGCGGACCTGACCTACATCCGCACCCACTCGGGCTGGGTGTACGCGGCGTTCGTCCTGGACGTGTTCTCGCGGATGGTCGTCGGCTGGCAGGTCTCGACCACCATGCACACCGACCTCGCCCTCGACGCCCTGAACACGGGATTGTGGGCACGGTCGCGTGCCGGCCACGACGTGGCCGGGCTGATCCACCACTCCGACCGCGGAGTGCAATACCGAGCCATCCGCTACACCGAACGACTGGCCGAAGCCGAAGCGGTGACATCTGTTGGCTCCAAAGGGGATTCATACGACAACGCGATGGCTGAGGCGTTCAACTCGCTGTTCAAAGCCGAATGCATCCGTAACCCCGTGATGCGCCCGCGAGGCGGCTGGGCAGGTGTGGGCGAGGTCGAGATCGCCGTCGCTGAGTACGTCGAATGGTTCAACCACCGCCGCCTGCACGGCGAGATCGGACACGTCCCACCCGTCGAGTACGAGAGCGCCTACTGGTCGACCCACACCGTCACCAGCTACCGTGAGAACCCGGTCCCCGCAAACGCTGGAACCAACTAACCGAGCCTCCAGCAAACCC
>NZ_BCNF01000225.1 GCF_001485495.1 Gordonia desulfuricans NBRC 100010
CACTACTGACGATTCTGTGGGCACCCAACGGTGCGCCTAAAGCACGCAACGCCCTGTCTCCCATAATGTTTGGTTTGCGAAGACTAAACAGAAGGAGCAAGGCGTTGCGCACGACCACTGTACTGCAGAAGCTACTGGGAGTCGAGCACCTGACGGTGCTCGATGTGGAGTTTGTCGACAATGTCGGCACGTCGGGAGTAGTGGTGACGGTCCGGGCTCACGCCCAGACGCGATCTCGATGTCCTCGATGTCATAAGCGTTGTCCTGGATACGATCAGAGCAATCAGCCACGACGTTGGCGCCATCTCGACCTCGGTGGCTGGCGCTGCTATCTGCAAGCCTCGGTACGACGAGTACGGTGTCCAGAACACGGTGTGCTCACCGAAGAAGTGCCCTGGGCCAGGCCTGGGGCCAAGGTGACCAGGGCGTTCGACGACACTGCCGCGTGGTTGACCGCGCATTGTCCGGCAACGGCGGTGTGCGAGTATCTCCGCGTGTCATGGCGGACTGTGACCCGTAGCGTCGAACGCGTCGTCACTGACTACGTCGGAACGATCGACCGCCTGGATAACCTGCGGCGCATCGGTATTGATGAGATCGCCTACCGCAAAGGTCACCGATACCTGACCGTGATCGTCGATCATGACTCCGGCCGGCTGGTATGGGCGCGAGAGGGGGCCAGGAAGGAGACCCTGCACACCTTCTTCGATGAGCTCGGGGAGCAACGCGCCGCGCAGTTGACCCATGTCAGCGCTGACGCCGCCAAATACATAGCGGTGGTCGTCGCCGAGCGCGCCCCAGACGCTATCTGGTGCATGGACCCGTTTCATGTGGTCCAGTGGGCGACAAAAGCTTTAGACCGAACCCGGCAACGAGTCATGCATCGGATCACGGGCCTGAGTAAAGTTGAGCGACGGAATCTGCGGTGGGCGATGCTGAAGAATCCAGAGAACCTGACCGATACCCAGTTGCATCTGCAGCACAAAGTCGTTTCTCGGGCAAACGATGAGTTGGCCCGCGCCTATCAACTCAAAGAGCAACTGCGGTATGTATTCCACGGCAAGCACAACGACCCCTGGCGGGCGATCGGGCGGTGGATCATCTGTGCTCGAGAGAGCGGGATCATCGAGATGCGCGGACTCGCCACCAGCGTCGAGGCGCAGAAGACCCGGATTTACAACTCGATCGTGAGTGACGTCTCGAACGCGCGGGTGGAAGCCACCAACACGCACCTTCGTGCAATCACGAAACGCGCATACGGATTTCATACACCCGAAGCCCTTATCGCGATGTCGACACTCACGCGGGGAGGTGCGTGTCCTACTCTCCCGCAGCGTAATTGA
>NZ_BCNF01000226.1 GCF_001485495.1 Gordonia desulfuricans NBRC 100010
CATTCCTACGAGCCTTGGCACTGCGATACCGATCGGGCAGATCACCGAACTCGCCGAGGAGCCGAGGACCGATCGTCACGCCCACACCCGGCTGGCTGAGGTAGATCTCGGCCAGCGGGTGCTGGGAAAAATGGCCGGCGAGTTCCTTCTCCAGGACCGTCACCTGCCCTGCGATCGCGCGCAGGATCGCGACTTCGGCCAGCACCGTGGTGGCATACGCCTGGAGCATCACCTCGGACTGAGGTAAAGGCTCTTCCCGCAACAACTCCCGAATCCGAGCAGTCTTCAGATCTTGCTCACGCCGCCGATACAACAACGATTTGACCTGTGGCCCAGTGAGTTTACGAGCCTTGACCGGTCGGGCGGCACACTTGTCGAGCAAACCAAGGATCACCGAACTCGAGAACGCCACATCGAGCTCAGAAGCAATCGTCAACACCACCGGAAAATACAGGCGCAACACTGCCCGCATCCTGTTGCTGTGCCGGGCCAGATCCCACACCGCCCGCTGATGGGCACGAGCAACCACCTTGATCGATTCGGCCAGTTCCGAATCCCCACCGGACTCACGCAACTGCAGACGACGGGTACGCACCATATCGGCCAATGCCCGAGCATCGGACTTGTCACTTTTGGCACCCGAGCTCGACACGCTCTCCCGATGACGCTTGGCCTGTTTCGGGTCCACCCCGAACACGCGGTACCCCGCGGCCTGCAGTGCCTGCACCCATGGACCATGGTCGATCTCGATACACACCAACACCTCGGATGGGTCACCGTCGTCGTCGGGCATACACCCGGCAACGGTCTCGGTGAACGCGGTGATCCCGTCGACTCCTTCGGGTATCCGTACCTGCTTGAGGAGACGTCCCTCGGGGTCGAGGATCGCCAGGTCGTGGTGATCTTCGGCCCAGTCATCTCCGACGAACAGCATTCGCGATTCCTCCTTTCCCGGTTGTTTCCCCAACACGGCGTGTCAGGGTGGCAGCCGGGCCGGTGGAGGAAATCGCGGGCTAATGGAGGAGAACTCATGCCCCTTTTCACTGCGGCGAAAAAGGGCCGGCGCGACATCCCATCAGCGATCACACTCCGTTGGCGCTACCAATCGGGGGCATGTTCTCAACCAAGGGCTCATCAAAGGCCCGGCCGGGACGAATGCTCACCCGATCAGCGGCTACCAAACACTGAGTGTGCCAACTTTCGTCGTCAACCTCAGCAATTCCCATTAGCCGGGACCGAGCGTAGCGAGGACCCGAGTCGAAATCTCTGCAGCCTACGTCGGGTGGTGACCACCTCAGAAGTGGTCACGTCGGCGAGTTCGGCCG
>NZ_BCNF01000227.1 GCF_001485495.1 Gordonia desulfuricans NBRC 100010
CTCTTCCGGAACGACGGTGCGTAGAACGGGTTCTCGTGACCACTAGATGTAGGTGATCAAGGTCGCGGGGTGATGGGCGGTGTCGCTGGAGGTGTAGGCGGGTCCTGTGGTGTGAGGATGAAAGCTCTTACACACCCACCCGGACACCGACAGGACCCATGTTGCAGCGTAGCGCTATTGCCGACACCATTTGCCGCACCATCGAGCTCGGGGTGACGATCACCGGTGCCGCGCTCGACGGCGAGGACCGCACCCACGTGTTCTGCGAGGTCCTGGAACCGAAGAACACATGTCCCGGATGCGGGCGGCCGGGTCGGCTGCGTGACCACATCGATCGTGAGGTTGCTGATCTGCCGATCGTGGGGCACCCGACTCGGCTTCATATCGCGGTGCCGCGCTATCTGTGCGAGAACCCGGACTGTGCCACCACGATCTTTCGTGCCGACATCTCGACGATCGTGGCGCCGCGGGCACAGGTCACCCGCCGCACCACCACGTGGATTCTGCGGGCGATGATCGTCGACAAGATGTCGGTCAAGGCGGTCGCCGCGGCGGTCGGGATGAGTTGGAACACCGTCAACACGCTCGCACTCGAGGAGGCCCGCTCGTTGGCGTCCGCACCGGCCCGCCTGGACGGTGTGCGAGTCCTTGGGGTGGATGAGCACAAGTGGAAACACGTTCGCGGCAAGGGGGATTCGAGTTTCGTGACCGTGCTCGTCGACCTGACACCGATCGTCGATGGTACCGGCCCGGCACGCTTGCTGGACATGGTCGCCGGCCGTTCCAAGGCGGCGTTGAAGGATTGGCTGACTGCACGCGATCCTGCGTTTCGTGACCGAATCAAGGTGGTGACGATGGACGGGTTCTCCGGGTATCGCACCGCGACCGCTGAAACCCTGAACAAGGCGCGTGCGGTGATGGATCCGTTTCATGTCGTGCACTTGGCCGCAGACAAACTCACCGTGTGTCGTCAACGCGTACAACAGGATACGTGCGGACACCGCGGCCGTAGCGGGGACCCGCTCTACGGAATCCGCCGCCCCCTGCTCACCCGAATCGGCTTGTTGACCGACAAGCAGAAGACCCGCATCACCAACGGCCTCGAAGCGCGTGAGGAACACCTGGCGGTCGCGGTCACCTACGCCGTCTATCAGGACCTGATCGACGCCTACGACCAGCCGCACAAGCGTGACGGGAAGATCGCGATGTACAAGCTGCTCAAACGCATCCATACCGGCGTGCCGAAAGAACTCGCCGAACTTGCCCAA
>NZ_BCNF01000228.1 GCF_001485495.1 Gordonia desulfuricans NBRC 100010
AGGGAGGGCGTGCCTTCCCGTAAATATGATCCTGGTAGTCACTTGATCAAGTCAGCGTTGCAGCGCTGGCGGAAAGGCACGCCTCGTGCTCACGGTAGTCAACTCCAACGAAGGTTCCAACCCGGCTGGCGAGGACCGCTCCATCCTCGATCAGATCGTCCGAGACGGTGCTCGGCAGATGCTCGCCGCGGCATTGCGCGCCGAGGTCGCCGCCTACATCGACCAGTTCACCGATCAGGTCGATGAGAACGGGCACCGTCTGGTGGTGCGTAACGGCTCCCACAACGAGCGCGAGGTGATGACCGCTGCGGGTGCGGTTGCGGTGAAGGCACCGCGGGTCAACGACAAGCGCGTCGACCCAGACACCGGTGAGCGGCAGAGGTTCTCGTCGAAGATTCTGCCGGCGTGGGCACGCAAAAGCCCGGAGATCTCCGCGGTCCTGCCGCTGCTGTACCTGCATGGACTGTCCACCGGCGATTTCGGGCCGGCACTCGAGCAGTTCCTCGGTTCCGGCGCTGGGTTGTCGGCGGCCACCATCAGCCGACTCACTGCCCAGTGGCAGAAAGAAGCCGCAGCCTTCGCCGACCGCGACATCACCGCCGACTATGTGTACGTGTGGGTCGACGGCATCCACCTCAAGGTGCGCCTGGAGCAGGAGAAGCTGTGTCTGTTGGTCATGATCGGCGTCCGCGCCGACGGCCGCAAGGAGTTGATCGCGCTCGCTGACGGCTACCGGGAATCGACCGAGTCGTGGGCCGATCTGCTGCGCAGCTGTAAACGCCGTGGCATGCCGTCCCCGACCCTGGCGGTCGGGGACGGCGCGCTCGGGTTCTGGGCCGGGGTCCGCGAGGTGTTCCCCGAGAGCCGGGAACAACGCTGCTGGTTTCATAAGCAAGCCAATGTGCTTGCGGTACTGCCGAAATCGGCACACCCCAACGCTATCAAAGCGATGCAGGAAATCTACAACGCCGAAGACGAACAGCATGCCCGTCAAGCCATCGCTGCATTCGAGAAGACCTACGGTGCCAAGTATCCGAAAGCCGTGGCCAAGATCGTCGACGACACCGACGTGCTCCTGGAGTTCTATCGGTATCCCGCTGAGCATTGGATTCATCTGCGGACCACCAATCCGATCGAGTCGACGTTCGCGACCGTGCGGCTACGGACCAAAGTCACCAAAGG
>NZ_BCNF01000229.1 GCF_001485495.1 Gordonia desulfuricans NBRC 100010
TGTGGGCCGGGCCGGTTATCACCCCGACATGTTGTTGACGTTGCTGATCTGGGGATGGGCCCAAGGCCAACGATCCTCCCGGAAACTGGAACGGTTGTGTCACCGCGATATCACCTACCGCATCATTTGTGCTGGTGACGTCCCCGACCACGTGACGATCTCAAGGTTCCGCGCCGAGTGCGCCGAGGTGGTCGAGGACCTGTTCACCCAGGTCTTGATGTTGTGTGCACGGGTCGGGATGGTCGAGTTGGGGGTGGTGGCCCTCGACGGCGTCAAGATCGCCTCGAACGCCTCGTTGGGAGCCAACCGCACCGAAGCCGGCCTGCGTAAAGCACTGGCCGCCGAAGCCGCCCGCGCCGCCGCCGAACACGCAGACACCGATGCCGACGAAGACACCACAGACGGTGACAGTGGTTCTGGTGACCAACTACCGGCCGAGTTGGCCGAACCCAGCATCCGGGCACAACGGATCGCTGATGCCCTCGCCCAGATGCCTAAACCCGCAGTAGATCCGGTTGAACGGGCCCGCTCCGAGGTTCGCGTGCGGGAGAGCTCGTATGCGCGGGTCGCAACGATCCAGCAGGAACGGATCGACCGCTGGTATCAAGGCCGGGTAGGACGTCCGCCGAAACCGATCGATGAAGCCGTGACGGTCGTACAGGCCCGTGCCCGACTCGATGCGGCGATCACACGTGCCGAGCAGGCCGTCGCCGCTGCAGCATCCGACACTGGCGCCAAATTGGATGGGCCGCAACGTAATATGACCGACCCGCAGTCGCGGTCGATGCCGATGCGTGGGGGTGGGTGGATTCAGGGTTACAACTGTCAGGCCGTGACGAGTTCGGATGGTGTGATCATCGCGGTCGAGGTTTCCAACAATCCGTCTGATGGTGCGATGTTCGTCGGTATGAGTAAACGGGCCGTTGCGGCTGCCCAGGTGATCGATGCGGCACGACCAGAAGGGTCCGACGCCAACGGTATTGGTGTCATTCTTGCCGATGCCGGGTATCTGTCCGAGGAAGCGTTGACTGCTGGGGGTCCTGACCGGCTGATCGCGACGGGAAAGTCACGCGAGCTCAATCGCACCGCCCGTGACCAGCCAACTGTTGGTCCACCTCCCTCCGATGCCACCCCGGTTGAACAGATGGCTCACCGGTTGGCCACGGTTGAGGG
>NZ_BCNF01000230.1 GCF_001485495.1 Gordonia desulfuricans NBRC 100010
ATCTATGGTTCGCCGCGGATCACCGCTGACCTGCATGCTGAGGGTGTCGCGGTCTCGGAGAACACCGTCGCGAAGATCATGGCCGAGATGGGTATCGAGGGCATCAGCCCACGCACCTTCAAGGTGAAGACCACGGTGGTCGACCCGACGGCGTCGTTCCCGCCGGACCGCGTCGGGCGGGTGTTCGACAAGGGAGGCATCGACCTGGTCTGGACCTCGGACATCACGTACCTGACCTGCGGCGAGGGAGACGCGTACCTGTGCGCGATCCGCGATGAACACTCGCGTCGGGTGCTGGGCTGGTCGCTGGCCGATCACATGCGAACCGAGTTGGTCGAGGCCGCCGTGGACGCTGCAGTGTTCACCCGTGGCGGGTCGGTGGCCGGCACCATCCTGCATTCCGACCGGGGCAGCCAGTACACCAGCCACGACATGGCCGCCGCCTGCGGCAAGCACCGCTTGCGTCGCTCAATGGGAGCGACCGGGATCTGCTGGGACAACGCCGGTGCCGAATCGCTGTGGTCGACCGTCAAGCACGAGTACTACAAGCGCCACGCGTTCACCACCTACGCGAATCTCGCTGTGGGACTTGACAATTACATCCGATTCTACAACCATGACAGGAGGCACAGTTCGCTGGGAATGATCTCGCCCATCGACTTCGAAATCAAGTCATTGGCAAGTCAGCAATCAAGCTAACCGTGTCCACTTTTCCGGGGGAGCCCCA
>NZ_BCNF01000231.1 GCF_001485495.1 Gordonia desulfuricans NBRC 100010
GCATGGCGAATTCTCCGGCCCCAGCATTGATCCTTCGGGATGGTGATCGGGATGTGTTGTTGTCGTGGACGCGTGCCACGACGATCTCTTCGGGCCTGGCGTTGCGTGCCCGGATCGTGTTGCTGGCCGCTGACGGGCTCGCGAACGCACGGATCGCGGACGCAACCGCAACGACCACGACAACGGTATGGAAGTGGCGTAAACGCTATATCCAGCAAGGCATATGCGGTCTCGACGATGCCCCTCGGACCGGGCGACCCCGACATGTCGATCCCGAACGGATCATCACCACAACACTGAAGCCACCACCGAAGAAGTACGGGGTCACCCACTGGTCCTCACGGTTGCTGGCCGAGCACCTCGGTATCGGTAACGCCACGGTGGCCCGGGCATGGCGGGCCTACGGGGTACAACCCTGGCGAACCGAGACATTCAAGTTCTCCACCGACCCGGAGTTGGTAGCCAAGGTCACCGACGTGGTCGGGGGAGTATCTGGCCCCACCAGACAATGCGATCGTGCTGTGTGTGGACGAGAAAAGCCAGATCCAAGCGTTGGACCGGACCGCCCCCATGCTGCCGGTCCGGCCCGGTGATGTGGAACGACGTACCCATGACTACAAGCGTCACGGGACGACGACGTTGTTCGCCGCGTTGGAGATCGCGACCGGACAAGTCACCGCAGCAGTCAAGCCGAAACACCGGCGCCAGGAGTTCCTGTCGTTCCTCCGGCAGATCGACCGCGCCTACCCTGACCAGGAACTGCACGTGGTCATGGACAACTACGCCACCCACAAGACCCCCGAAGTACGGGCCTGGCTACAGGCGCACCCGAGGTTCCACACCCACTTCACCCCGACTTCGGGTTCCTGGCTCAACCTGATCGAGGTGTGGTTCGCGATCATCGACCGACAAGCGATCCGCCGCGGCATCTTCACCAGCGTCACCGACCTCAACGCCAAGATCCGGCAATTCATCACCGGCTGGAACAATCGGAAACACCCATTCGTCTGGACCAAGACCGCCGATGAAATCCTGAAAAAGGCCAACCGTCAAACAATTTCAGAAACGAACCA
>NZ_BCNF01000232.1 GCF_001485495.1 Gordonia desulfuricans NBRC 100010
TGCAGCCGAGTCGAGTTGAACCAGTCGACGTAACCCAGGGTCGCGTATTCGACGTCCGAGAGGTCCTTGTAGGGCCCAGCGTGGAACACCGTGGTCTGGATGCACTCGGTCTTGTACAGGCCGTTCGTCGACTCGATCAGCGCATTGTCGTAGGCGTCGCCCACCGATCCGATCGACGCGGTGATCGATTCCAGATCAAGCGTGCCCGTCAGGGCCGACGACGTATATTGCGAACCCGCATCACTGTGATGGATCAACTCGCCCGCCACCACCGGCCGACCTTCCCGCTCCCGCTCCGAGAGCGCCATCCGAAGCGGAATCATCACCAGCTCAACCGTTTTCGACGTAGACGCATGCCACGCCACGATCTTGCGGGAATACACATCGAGGATCAACGCGACATACACCCAACCCCGCCAGGTCCGCACATAGGTGAAATCGGTGACCCACACCCGGTTCGGGGCCGGCGCGGTGAACTCCCGGTTCAACAAGTCACCAGCCCGTTTCCCACCCGCTGCAGGGATCGTCGTCCGAATCTTCGTACAACGACGAATACCGTTGAGTTCCAACACCTTCATCGCCCGATCAACCGATCCGACAGACACCCCCGGCAGGCACGTCCGGTGCAGCAGAGCACGCATCTTCTCACGCCCGTACAGCCCTTCGGGCGTCAGCCGACGCCGCCCACGATCATCGGTCCGCCAAGCGATATCACGAATCCTGTCCACCGTCACCGCATCGGAATGGGTGCGTCCGGCAGGCCGACGCGACCGCCAGGCCCGATAGGTGCGTGCGGCGATCTGACAGCCCTGCTCAGACAGGACTCGGCAGATCGACTCGACCGCAACACCTTTGGTACGCATCTCATCAATGAAGCTGATGATCATCGATTGCGGGGGTCGAGTTCCCCCACGAAGAAAGACGTCGCCGCTTTCAACACCTCGACGTCCTCACGCAACCGCTTGTTCTCGGCCTTCAAACGCTTCAGCTCGGCGAGCTCGGTACTGCTGGCCCCGGGCCTCCGGCCCCCATCGACCTCGGCCTGCACCGCCCACCGGCGCACCG
>NZ_BCNF01000233.1 GCF_001485495.1 Gordonia desulfuricans NBRC 100010
CCCTAGTGGTGTGTCTCTGAATTAGTTGGCTACTTGTTCGAGTGTTGCGCGTGCGCGGGCAACTTTGGCGAGGATGGATTCGGCGGTGGCGGTCCATACGTAGGGCTTCGGATTGTCGTTGTGCGCGTGCATGTATGACTCGATACTGGCGATCAGCTCGGGCACGCTGGGGAAGATCCCGCGGCGGATGTTCTTGTCGGTCAGCTCGCGGAACCAGCGCTCTACCTGGTTGAGCCACGATGATGAGGTCGGGGTGAAATGGAAATGAAACCGCTTGTGCCGCTTCCTCCATTTCTGCACGTTCGGGTGTTTATGGGTGGCGTAGTTGTCCAGGATCAGATGCACCTGCAACCCGGCCGGGACCTGACGGTCGATGGTGTTGAGGAACGTGATGAACTCCTCGTGCCGGTGACGCGACAGGCACTGGCCGATCACGGTACCGGTGAGCACGTCCAACGCAGCGAACAAGGTGGTCGTGCCGTTGCGTTTGTAGTCGTGGGTCATGGTCCCGGCGCGACCGGCAACCATCGGCAGCGACGCTTGGGTCCGGTCCAATGCCTGGATCTGGGACTTTTCATCCATACAGAGCACGATCGCCTTCTCCGGCGGGTTCAGATACAACCCGACCACATCGATCAGCTTCTCCTCGAATCGGGGGTCATTGGATACCTTGAACGTGTCGACTCGATGCGGTTTCACGTCGAGATCCGACCAAATCCGTTGCACTGTAGAAGAACTCACCCCCACTCGCTGCGCCATCGTCCGACACGACCAATGCGTCTGCCCCGGCGGTGTCGTGGTCGTGGTCAACCGCACGATCTCGGCGACCGTCTCCGCGCTGATCGACGACCGTCGACCCCGGCCCTTGCGAATCACACCCAGACCGGCCAAACCGTCCTCGCCGAACCGGCTCCGCCAGGCCCG
>NZ_BCNF01000234.1 GCF_001485495.1 Gordonia desulfuricans NBRC 100010
GCGGCTGCTGTTGCGGCGGGGGCGATGACTTCGGTGGCGCGGGCGTCTCCGGCCGGGGAGGATTCGTCGTCGGGGTTGTTGACGCCGGGTTGACCCCAGGCGGCGAACAGGGTTTCCAGGTGGGCCCGTAGGACGGGGTCGATGGTGCCGGTGAGTTTCGACATGCCGTCGATGCCTTGTTTGCCCAGCCAGAGTCCGCGGCGGCGGTGGCGGTCGGGTTTGTCGATCAGGCTGCCGTCGGGGTCGAGTCGGGCCATGAGTTCGGCGGCGAGGTCTTTGACCTGGTCGACGGGGTATTGGGTGGCGAGCTCGGTGATGGTTTGTTCGGCGGCGACTTTCACGTCGTGGGGCAGTGCGACGGGTAGGGCTTTGACGAAGTCGAGGACGACGGTGATGTGGGAGGGTCCGACGTGGCCGGCGGCGAATGCGGCGGCGAGGGTGGGGCATTCGGGGGTGACGGGTTCGCCGGTGATGGTGGGTGGGGTTTGGGTGTTGCGGACTTGACGCATGCGGCGGGTGATGTCGGAGGCGTGTAGTTCGTTGCCGGCGAAGGCGTGCATCGAGGTGTGTCCGTGTTTGCGGGGGATGCCGCGTACGGATAGTTCCATCCATTGTCGGTCGCCGTGGTAGGTGAGGCGCGACAGTGTTTGTTCGGTGGTTTTCGCGACGGTGATGAGGTCGGTGTCGGGGCAGCGGGTGAGGTCGGTGGCGGCGAGGAGGTCGAGGCCTTGGGTGATCAATGCCAATGCGTGTGCGGCGTCGGGTGGCATTGTGGTTGTCGGGTCTGGCATGTGGTCTCACCCCCCCCGGGTTCGAGTGCGTGTCTCTAGTGTACCCGTTTCTTCGAACGGGTGTGCAGGATTTGGTGAAACTGTTTGTGGTGGTGGGTGTTGGGTGGTGGTTGGGTCCCGAGTTCGGCCGGC
>NZ_BCNF01000235.1 GCF_001485495.1 Gordonia desulfuricans NBRC 100010
TTGAGACCCTCTATCGCTGTGCAGAACGCAGCCGGCCACGTCCCCTCGCCTGGCGACAGCGCTGTTCAGGGCGGCCACGGCCAGGCGGGACTTCATTCTCGAGTCGATCGAGTACCCGACGATGCGGCCCGAGTAGACGTCCTTGATCGCGCACAGGTACAGCTTGCCCTCGGCCGTCCAGTGCTCGGTGATGTCGGTCAGCCACAGCTCGTTGGGGCCGGGCGCGGTGAAGTCTCTCTTGACGAGATCGTCGTGTACAGGCGGGCCGGCCTTGCGATGCTTGCCGCGGCCTCTCTTGCTGATGGTGCTGGTCCAGCCGCCGGCGGAGCAGATCCGCCACGCCGTCCGCCGGCACATCTTCTCGCCTGCGGCTTCGGCCTCGTCGACGAGGTAGCGGTAGCCGAACTCCGGGTCTTCGCGGTGGGCGTCGAACAGGGCGTTGGCCCGGTACGCCTCGGCGAGCTCGGCGTCGGTGATCGGGTTCTTGCGCCACCGGTAGTAGGGCTGGCGAGCGATCTTGAGTACCCGACACGCCACCGTGACGGGGATGCCGTCAGCGGCCAGCTCACTCACGAGCGGGTACCACCTTTTCCCGGCAGATTCGCTTGGGACAGGTACGCCGCCGCCCGGCGTAAGACCTCGTTCTCCTGTTCAAGCAGGCGCACACGCCGCTTGGCCTCGCGCAGCTCACGCGATTCGGCCGACGTGGTGCCGGGCTTGATCCCGGCCTCCACGTCGGCCTTGCGGATCCACTTGTTCAGGGTCATCGGGTGGATACCGAAGTCGGCAGCGATCTGTTCGAGAGTCACACCGTCTTC
>NZ_BCNF01000236.1 GCF_001485495.1 Gordonia desulfuricans NBRC 100010
CCCCCTTTCTTCACTTCATGTTCCGGATCGATCGCATGCACCCGCCACAACACCCGATTGATCTTCGAAGTCCGTTCATGGACAAGCGATTCCCGATAATCGGTGAGAGCTTTCACCGTGTAGCTGACCTCATCGTGCGAGGCGATCGGAAGGTTGGGTTCACGCGCAGCAGCCCGGGCGACGGCCAGAGCGTCGATCGGATCGGACTTACCTGGTTGACGGCCGGTCTTGCGGTGCTCGGCCATCAGATGCGGGGCCACCCGCACCACTTTCTGGTTCGCGGTCAGCAGGTCACGTTCGAGGAGCGCCGACATATTGCGGCAGTCCTCGATCGCCCACACCAAGTCGGTACCCAACTTGGCATGGGCCCACCGCAGAGCGGTCTGGTGACCGGTCGTGGTGGCGGGCACGGTCACGGTACCCAGTTGTCTGCCGGCGGAATCGACGGCGACGAATGTGTGTGAGCGCTTGTGTACATCGGCGCCAACGATGATCATGGAAGATGCCTTTCTGTCGAACGGAATGGTGACAGTCGGGCCGGCCGGTAGGACATATCTCAGTGGGGGCGGTTGCCACGCTCCTATCAAGTCACATCCGGTCGGTCCGTCCACCCGGGCATCGGCAGAATGAGCCATGACCAATCCCCAACAGGTGTCGGGAATGGTCAACCAGCAACAGAGCCAGATGCCCGGTGGACTGAACACAACCACCAACTTGGTGGCCCCACAAGAGTGACACTGAAA
>NZ_BCNF01000237.1 GCF_001485495.1 Gordonia desulfuricans NBRC 100010
ACATCCCTGGAAGGAACTTGTCAAGCAGCCGGCTGTGTTTGGGCCTGTGACCAGGCAATCGAGGGGTTGTAAAGCTCGTGTCGGGCGAGGCACCCATGAAGGATTCCGATAAGCTTGTTCGCGAGTTGCCGAAGCGCAGCATATAGCAGATGTTGGCGTTCGACGCCCCCATCCACTCACCGAGCCAGGGCGCCGAACCGAGCGAGAACAGCGCCGACCCGATCATGAAGCCCCAGCACTGCTTGGTCAGCGTCGGGGCGAGGAGCAGCACCTTCCATCGGGGAGTCGGAACTGGAGACGACGGGTACGCACCATATCGGCCAATGCCCGAGCATCGGACTTGTCACTTTTGGCACCCGAGCTCGACACGCTCTCCCGATGACGCTTGGCCTGTTTCGGGTCCACCCCGAACACGCGGTACCCCGCGGCCTGCAGTGCCTGCACCCATGGACCATGGTCGATCTCGATACACACCAACACCTCGCATGGGTCACCGTCGTCGTCGGGCATACACCCGGCAACGGTCTCGGTGAACGCGGTGATCCCGTCGACTCCTTCGGGTACCCGTACCTGCTTGAGGACACGTCCCTCGGGGTCGAGGACCGCCAGGTCGTGGTGATCTTCGGCCCAGTCATCTCCGACGAACAGCATTCGCGATTCCTCCTTTCCCGGTTGTTTCCCCAACACGGCGTGTCAGGGCGGCAGCCGGGCCGGTGG
>NZ_BCNF01000238.1 GCF_001485495.1 Gordonia desulfuricans NBRC 100010
GCGGGGTCGGCTCCGACACCGCAACCTCGGCCGCGGCAACACACTGCGGGCACAGACACCGCAACTGCTGGTGCACCGAACTCGCGATCAACGCATCCGAACGACGCTGGGCCAGACTCCGCGGATCCTCGGCATGTACCGACTCGGCCATCGCGGTCAACCGGGCATCGACCAGGGCGGCATCCACATCCGGCAGACTCGCGGTGATCCGCGACTGCCCCGGCACGAACCGATCCTGGGTCACGGTCACCTTACGTTCGGCCTTCGCATGAGCGCGACGCCGTTTCACCGCGTCCGGATCGACCACGGCCACGGTCTTGTCGACCATGGTGGTGAACCGTTTCACCGACATCTGGTCACGGGCATAGATCTGCTCGGCGATCCGGGCGTCGACCTGCTCGATCGATTCCGGAGTCACCAGCCGGGTCCTTGCCACCGCGATCCGGAAACGTTGCTCATCGATCCGGCCCTGCGCCAGGGTGGCCGCGGTCAACGGCACCCGATACCGCAACGCATCACCGAGGGTGATCACCTCACGGGCCACCGCCGGCGGAACGCACAACACCGCACCCACATGCGCGATGGCCTGTTCCAAACCATCCGGGCCATAGCGGGCCCGTGGATCCTCACCACAGCGGGCGGCGGTGACCGCCGCCTCGAACGCCTCGATCGAGTCCATCTCGCCGGAGGTGTGTTCGGCCATCTG
>NZ_BCNF01000239.1 GCF_001485495.1 Gordonia desulfuricans NBRC 100010
TAGAGCCACCTTTTCCCGGCAGATTCGCCTGCGACAGATACGCTGCGGCCCTCCGCAGCACCACATTCTCCTGCACCAACAGGCGGATTCGCTTGTTCGCTTCCCGAAGCTCCGCCGACTGCCCAGACGTCATTCCGGGCTTGGCGCCGTCGTCGATGTCGGCGCGGCGCATCCACTTCTGCAAAGTCATCGGGTGCACCCCGAAGTCCTTCGCGATCTGCTCGATCGTCACGCCGCTCTCCCGCTCGCGGGCCACGCGGACCACGTCGTCGCGGAACTCTTTCGGATAGGGCTTGGGCACGATGGTCATCCTTCCAGACCAGCCTTCCCAGGCAAGCCAGATCAGATGTCACCTATCCGTGCAGCAGTCCCCGTATCCGCGAACTGTTGTCGAACTCCGATCAGGTCGACGACGCTGAAACGTCTGCAGTGATCGGATACAACCTCAAACTCACGCATTGCGCAGCAATACTATGGGTCAACACCTGCAGTAGACCCCCAGCGTGACGAGCTGCCTCGGATCGAAACCGCCCTGCGGGCACTCGCTGTCGAACTCGGCGCCCGCAGTGAGATCCTGTTCGTTCCCGCCGACCGGCTCACCGCGTGGGCGTGGCTTCCATGTCCCGCCGGTGTCCAGCTCGACCTTGCCGCAGCGCGAC
>NZ_BCNF01000240.1 GCF_001485495.1 Gordonia desulfuricans NBRC 100010
TCCCCTACTTTCGGGAAACGTCGACGACGCGGCGCCCCGCCACCCCGGGCCCAACTCCCGACCCCCCGCCGCGTCCTCACTCCCGGCCCGCGTCCCGACTGCCGGCCCGCGTCCCGAAACTAGGGGAAGGTTGTCCTTCCCCTAGGTTCGCAACCTTCCCCCAGTTGAAACCCGGGGAAAGTAACGAAAGTAGGGGAAAGTTCACCTTCCCCTACTTTCGGGAAACGTCGACGACGCGGCCGGCGGCCAGAACACATCGAGCAACAACGGCCAACCGGAATACCGGCCGACAGGAACCGCCAGGAACTCCGGGCAACGGAAAGTACCGGCCTCCCCAGCCACCGAATACATCGGCCACAGAGTTTGTCGGTGGCCTCGTGTACCGTGGCCTGTAATCGAACAACAGTTCATTACCGCAGGTCACAAGCACTCCGGGGGGAGGTGATCAGATGACGAACACACCCACGACATCACTGTCGTTCACCGATTCCCGCTGGCCACAACTCCCACTCGACAATGCCGATCTATTGGGTGGGGTCGACCCGACAACACCCGACCAATCCTCCACCAACGACCTACTGGTCGGGTTACGCGAGATCGATCGAGGACGATCCTTCCTCGCCTGGA
>NZ_BCNF01000241.1 GCF_001485495.1 Gordonia desulfuricans NBRC 100010
GTTGCGGCGGAACGTACCCTCGCCCGACACGCCACCGAATTCGGGGCATCCGCACTCGGCACCTGCGGCTCCCGCATCATCGCCCACATCGACCCCGACGGCGAACTCATCGAGAAGAAAGACCGCGACCGTCGACGCGGCATCAGCCTCGGCAAACAAGGCGCCGACGGCATGTCCAAACTGACCGGCTACGTCGACCCCATCCTGCGCGCCCGACTCGAAACACTCTTCGCCGCCTGGGGCAAACACGGCGTCAACAACCCCGACACACCACACGGCCTGAACGGGGACAGCCGTGCCGCCGAGATCGTCGACCCCAACGGTCTCGAAGCGGCGGCGGTCAAAGACATGCGTACCCAACCCCAACGCAACCACGACGCGGTCAACGCCCTGCTGACCGCCGTGCTCGCCGACGGGATGCTCGGGAAGACCAACATGGGTGTCCCGATCCAATTGATCGTCAAAACCGATGTCAACGACCTGATCCGCGAAGCCGGGTACGCCATCACCGCGACCGGAACCCTGATCCCCATGTCTGACCTGGTGGATCTCGCCGCGGATGCCCAAATGTATTTGTCGGTGTTCAAAGACCACACCGCGATCCCCCTCTATTTCGGGCAAGCG
>NZ_BCNF01000242.1 GCF_001485495.1 Gordonia desulfuricans NBRC 100010
CTTTGCTTGTTGTAAAAGGCCCGCGCATGAGAGTCATATCGGATCGCTTCCCCTGCCTGTTGTATCGCCGCATCCAACAACCACGTATTGGTGAAATGTCGGGCATGGACCACTCTCGATTTCCCCGACTGCTTAGTGATCGGACTGGTCCCAGCGGCATTCCTACGAGCCTTGGCACTGCGATACCGATCGGGAAGATCACCGAACTCGCCGAGGAGCCGAGGACCGATCGTCACGCCCACACCCGGCTGGCTGAGGTAGATCTCGGCCAGCGGGTGCCGGGAAAAATGACCGGCAAGCTCCTTCTCCAGGACCTTCACCTGCCCTGCGATCGCGCGCAGGATCGCGACTTCGGCCAGCACCGTGGTGGCATACGCCTGGAGCATCACCTCGGACTGAGGTAAAGGCTCTTCCCGCAACAACTCCCGAATCCGAGCAGTCTTCAGATCTTGCTCACGCCGCCGATACAACAACGATTTGACCTGTGGCCCAGTGAGTTTACGAGCCTTGACCGGTCGGGCGGCACACTTGTCGAGCAAACCAAGGATCACCGAACTCGAGAACGCCACATCGAGCTCCGAGGGCGGCAGCCGGGCCGGTGGAGGAAATCG
>NZ_BCNF01000243.1 GCF_001485495.1 Gordonia desulfuricans NBRC 100010
CGACCTACCGGTCGGTGGTCGAACTCATCGGCCGCCACGTCGACGCCGACCGCGGTGTGGCCGGGGCACCATCGGGGTTCGTCGATCTGGCCAAGAAGATCTCGCGTGTGCGTGGCATCACCCAACGCGCCGCCGAACTCCTCATGGACGAATCCATCGCCGTTCTCCACCACCTGCCTCACGTGGCGGAAGTGTTGCGGGACGGTTGGATCACTCCCGAGTTGATGAAGGTGGTGGTGTCGCGGACCGCGCTGGTACACGGTCGCGAATCGGCACCCAAGGTCGACGCCGAGATCGCCGAGTTGATCCGCCGACGCCGACGACTGTGGTCGAGGAAAACCATCACCGACATGGCCGACCGGGTCGTGTTCCGCCACGACCGTGACGCGGTCCGTGAAGCCCGGGAACGATGCCTGGACAAACGGGGTGTGTGGACCTCGTTCAGCACTGACGGGACCGGGGAGATCGCCGGCACCATGGCCGCCGACCGGGTCGAACTGTGCGGTCTCGTGATCAACACTCTCGCGAACACGGTGTGCCCACATGATGGGCGATCCTCGCAGAACCGGAAATCCGATGCCATGTTCGC
>NZ_BCNF01000244.1 GCF_001485495.1 Gordonia desulfuricans NBRC 100010
CCGCCCGATATCCAGGGCATTCAGATTGCGGTCCTCTTTCGCCGGGCGTCCACCCTCGGCATCCGACGAGTGATGGTCCCCCAACTGGTGTGCCCGTGCCATCACCTCAGCAGGCTTGGCCCCCGACAACACCTGCGCCAACAGATCACCCTCGAACACAGCCCAGGTCTCGGCATCCGGCGCCTCCCCGGCACGCAAGCCGATCTGGTTCAACCCACGCACGATCGCATCGACATGCTCACCCGAGATCGCACCATCGGCCGCATGTTTCAGTGTGCAGTCCACCACCGCCGAGGTGCCGATCCGCTGCATCCGCGCAGCCACAGCTGGCGCGTACCCCATCTCGATCAACAACGCGATCGGTTTGTGCCCATGCCGTTGCGCTACCCCCAGCCTGTCGAGATGACCAGCCCCCGCCGCGGTCAACGCGTCGACGACGTTCCTGATGGTGACCAGTGTCCGCATGTCCGTGAACACGTCCGGCCCGGTCGGATCGTCGTCGAAACGACAATCGATGAGTGCGTCGAGAATGGTCTCCAGCTCCCCCTGCATATGTTCCATTATAGCGAACACATAGGG
>NZ_BCNF01000245.1 GCF_001485495.1 Gordonia desulfuricans NBRC 100010
CGCTCTTACTCAATCACCCACGCCCAGTTGATGGTTGAGCCGACGAGGAGCGCAGCGACGAGACGTGTCGAAACCTCAGACAGCCGAACCCGAAACGCAACCACCACGAACCCAGACAGCGCTCCGACAGCTCAGAGCCCCATCCCTTCCAAGATCTCGACCAGTCGGGTCTCGATCGGCCCGACGGGGGTGATGACTTCTCGGATGGGGAGTCTCATCTGTGTGTCTGTCGGGGTGATGTCGATGGGCGGTTCGATGTGGATGGGTGGGTCGAACACCTTGATCACCAGGGCATCAGCATCGATCATGACGAACCCGTCGTCGGTAGTGCTGTCGAGAGTCACCGTGCCCGGCTGACCAGCCTCGGTACTGCTGCTGCTGGTGGTCGTTTCGGTGCCGTGGATTTCGGCACGTACTTGCGCCAGGTGTTCCACATACTGTTGTCCGACATCAGGTAACCGGTTGACTTGTTTCTCGTTGTCGGGTTGGCCGGGTTTGGCGTTGCGTTGCCACCAGGTGCGGCCCTCATCCGGGCCC
>NZ_BCNF01000246.1 GCF_001485495.1 Gordonia desulfuricans NBRC 100010
GAGCCGACGAGGAGCGTAGCGACGAGACGTGTCGAAACCTCGAACAGCCGAAGTCGGAACGTAGCCACCACGAACCCAGACAGCGCTCCGACAGCTCAGAGCCCCATCCCTTCCAAGATCTCGACCAGGCGGGTCTCGATCGGCCCGACGGGGGTGATGACTTCCCGGATCGGGAGTCTCATCTGCGTGTCTGTCGGGCTGATGTCGATGGGTGGGTCGAACACCTTGATCACCAGGGCATCATCATCGATCATGACGAACCCGTCATCGGTGGTGCTGTCGAGAGTCACCTCGGTACTGCTGCTGGTTTCGGTGCCGTGGATTTCGGCACGTACTTGTGCCAGGTTCGCCACATACTGTTGCCCGACATCCGGGAGCCGGTTCACCTGTTTGGCGTTGTCGGGTTGGCCGGGTTTCGCATTGCGTTGCCACCACGTGCGGCCCTCGTCCGGACCCGACTCGATTTTCCCGGTCGTGTACTGCCCGGGTTGATCACCCACCATCCGATGAT